>NZ_JBEXGT010000037.1:0-106223 GCF_040607475.1 Sphaerisporangium sp. NPDC005288
GGTCGTGCACCGCGCGGCGGCCGTCCCCGCCACCGGCGCGGCGGGGATCGTCGACTCCACGGGGGCCGGGGACGCCTTCGCCGCGGGCTTCCTGACCGCGCTGCTCGCCGGCCGCCCCGCGCCCGCCGCCCTGGATGAGGGCTGCCGGGCCGGCGCCGCCGCGGTCGCCCGGCTCGGCGGCCGTCCCCCCTCCCGTCCCCCGGCCCTCTGACCTGCCCGCCGGCGGGCGCCGTCACCGGCCCAACGGCGGTGAAGGGGCATGGCGGGCACGGCACGGGGGCACGAGGGCATGGCAGGCGCGGCGAGAACGGCGGGCAGGGCGGCGGATCGGGGTGGCGATGAGGGCCGTGTGCGCCCCCGGGCGCCGCGCGAGCCGCTATGTTCTCCCTTGATGGCGCTAATTGATAGCCTCCGGCGTAAGCTGCACCACTAGCAACATGCGTCACACTCGGGAGGATGCGGTCAGCCGATGGACGCCGATTCAATGATCTGCCTGAGTGATCTCGTTCCGGCTCTGCGCTGGAGTCGGCCTCAGCAGATCGCCGAGGTGCTCGCCGACCCCCGGCTGCCCGGGGGATGGTGGGCGTCGGTCACCCTCAGCCGTGCCCTGGGCACGACCGGTGTCGAGTGGCTCTGCGACCGTCTCTCGCGGCTGGCCGTCAGCCGCTGGGACCACATGGCGCTGACGGACGTGCTGCCGGCCCTGCAGGTCCACGCCGGCGACCCGGCGCTGCCCGGCTGGCCCGAGCCCGCCCGGTCGGCCGTCAGCGGCATGGGCGGCATCCAGCGCCTGCGCCGGCTCAGCCCCGCCGACCTGCGCGTCCCCGCGGTCCCCGCCTCGCCCGAGGTGATCATCACCGCGCTGTTCCGCGAGGTCCTCGGCCGGATGCCGGCCGTCTCGCCGCAGGTGCCGCCGCCCGCCGGCGCGCCGGGCGCGACGCACCCCGCCCAGCGCACCGGCCCCCACCCGGTGCAGCCCGGCCCCGTTCCCGGACAGCCCGGCGGGCCCCAGCAGGGCGTCCCGCAGCCCGGACAGCCGGGCCTTCCCCCGCAGGGCGTTCCCGGGCAGCCCGGCCCGGCCCCGCAGGGTGTCCCCGGGCAGCCGGTCTTCTCCTCACAGCCGGGGCAGCCGGGGCAGCCCGCCGTGCCGTACGCCGGGCATCCCACCGGGCCGCAGGGCCGGTCGGCCGGGCCGCGCCCGGGAGCTCCCGCCGGGCCCTACTCCGGGCAGCACACCGGGCCGCACCCCACGGTGAACGGCGTGTCCCGCGCCCCGTACGCCGAACCTCCGGCGCCGCCCGCCCCCGCGACGCCTCCGCCGCCGCCGGTGTCGGACAACCCGCTGGTCCGGCTGGTGGACGCGGTGTTCCGCGAATGGACGCCCCTGGAGCGGGCCGTCGCGATAGAGCGGCTGTTCGCCGAGCAGCCGGTCAGCCTGCGCACGCTGGCCCACGAGCTGCACGTCGACCGCGACGTCCTCTCGCAGGCGCAGCGGGCCGCCGAGGAGCGGGTGCTGCAGTGGCTGCGCTCGCCGGAGTCCACGGCGGTGACCGGGCACCTGTTCCGGCTCACCGAATGGCTCGGCGTCGCCGCCACCGAGGACCAGCTCATCGGGGCCGACCCCGCGCACCCGATCGAGGTCCCCTCGCTGGGCACGCCGCTGTGGCGGGTGCTGGTGGCGCTGATGCGGGACCGCCGCCTGCAGGACGGCTGGCTGGTCGTCGGCGACCTCTCCCGGCTGCGCGAGCGGACGGCGCAGATGCTCGGCGACAAGACCTCCGGCGAGGACGCCGTCGAGATGCTGGCCCAGGTCGGCATCCGCGCGCACTCGGCCCAGGCGTGGATCGAGGCGCTGCCCAAGGCGATGACGCGGGCGCCGGAGCCGATGGCCACCACGACCAACGGGTTCGCGCCGCTCCCCCGTCGTACTCCCGGGGCCAACGGCCACCAGATGCGCGGCGGCCTGCCCATCCCGTCGGTCGCCGACAACCTGCCCGACGCCCAGACGGCTCTGGCCGCGCTGACGGCGCTGTCCGGCCCGCCCCGGCCCCACCTGGTGCCCGAGCCGCGCGCGGCCACCCAGACGCCGATTCCCGGTCCGGCGTCCGACCCGCGCCGCTGGCAGCGCATCGACGTGACCCCCGAGCACCTGCGCGGCGAGCCGGTGCCCGTGCCCGAGGGGTACGCCACCCAGCTCGGCATGCGCCCGGGCACGCTGCTGTCGGTCACCGGGCCCGGGGAGAACGCCGTGGTGCTGGTCTGGCGCGACCGCCAGCCGGTGTTCGACTCGCTCCAGCCGGTGCTGATGCGCCTCAACGCCCGGCCGGGCGACGCGGTGTACGTCACGGTGGAGGGTTACCGCCTGGACGCGCAGCTCACGTCCTGACCCGGCCGCCGGGCCGCCGGCGGGCCCGTGAGCGGGCCCGCCCGGGAGCGGTCGCGCGTCAGGCCGGGCGGTCGGCCTTGAGCACCTTGCGGTAGTAGGTTCCCGCGGACTCGTACTCCAGTGCCGCGTAGAACTCCGGCGCCCGCCGGGTCGCCAGCGCGATGTACCCGGCGTCGCGGGAGCGCGCCCAGGTCTCGAACTCCTCCAGCAGCGCCCGGCCGAGCCCGCGCCGGCGGAAGCCGTGCTGGGTCATGGCCTCCTCCACCCAGGCCACGTGGCCGTTGGCGAACAGGGTGAGGTGCACGAAGCCGAGCAGGTACCCGCGCACCGTGCCGCCCACCGTCACGACCAGGAGCAGGGCGTCGGGGTTCTCCAGCAGGCGGGGGAAGGCCGCGTCGAACGCCGATCGCTGGGGACGGAAGGACATGGCGAACTCGCGGGTGAGCCCGAAGATCTCCTCGATGTCCTTCTTCTCAGCCCTTCGCACCAGGAGATCATCAGAAGTCATGAAAAGGACTTTAGGGAGTCGATGGCGGGTTCGTCCATTCGGCGGCCTTCCGCGGGCCCCGTGACGCCTGGCGCGGGAGCGCCGCGGGGGACGAAGGGGCGGGCCGGAATCAAGCCCGGGGGTGCCGGGGGCATCAGAACGCGCGGTCCTTGCCGGGCATGGCGTACCCGAGCTGCGCCGCCAGCTCGAGCTGGTCGAAGTACAGCCGGTGACTGGCCACGGCGCCGTCCTCGATGGTGCACACCGAGCAGCAGCGGATGGCGATGGGGCGGCCGGTCGCCTCCGCCACCTCCCCCGCCGCCATGATCAGCGGCCCTTTGTGCGTGCCGGTGACCATGAACTCCAAAATGGTGCTCTCACCCGCCGTGACCAGCAAAGAGGGGGTCACCACGGAGTCGGGGAAGGCGCCGATCCAGTCGGCGTAGTAGGAGAAGATCTCGTCCAGCCCCTCGGCGATGCCTCCCGGCGCGACGGTGACCGCACGGGGCGCGTAGCACCGCGTGATCGCCTCGACGTCGTGGCTGTTGTAGGCCTCAGTCAGCCGAATCATGATTTCACTGGCCTCGGACATCGGGACGGACCTTTCTCGCGGCAGGGGCCGACGAAGGCGGCACGCGGCGGGCGCGACCGGCTCGGCGAGCCGGCCGGACGCACCCCCCGATGCCCCCATGTTGCACGATAGCGCAGGTCACAGCGCGGACACCCCCCGCAGATCAGGCCTTGACCTGCGATCTGCCCCCTACGCGGGCATGCCGAGCTGCCGGGCGATCAGCATGCGCTGCACCTCGCTGGTGCCCTCGCCGATCTCCAGGATCTTGGCGTCGCGGTAGAAGCGCCCGACCGGGAACTCGTTCATGAAGCCGTACCCGCCGAAGATCTGGGTGGCGTCGCGGGCGTTGTCCATGGCGGCGTTGGAGCTCACCAGCTTGGCGATCGCCGCCTCCTTCTTGAACGGCTCGCCCGCCAGCATCTTCTCGGCGGCGTGGTAGTAGGCCAGGCGGGCGGTGTGCGCGCGCACCTCCATGTCGGCGACCTTGAACTGGATGGCCTGGTAGCGCCCGATCTCCTGCCCGAAGGCCCGCCGCTCCTTCACATAGCGCAGGCATTCGTCGACGCAGCCCTGCGCCAGGCCCACCGACAGCGCGGCGATGGCGACGCGGCCCTCGTCCAGGGTCTGCAGGAACTGCGCGTATCCCCGGCCGCGCCCGCCGAGCAGGTTGGCCTCGGGCACCCGGCAGTCGGCGAAGGACAGCTCCCTGGTGTCGGAGGCCGACCAGCCGACCTTGGAGTACTTCTTGGACACCGTGAACCCCGGGGTGCCGGAGGGGACGATGACGGTGCTGATCTCCGGCGCCGGGCTCCCGTCGGCCCGCTCACGCCGGCCGGTGATCGCCGCCACGGCGACGAACCCGGTGATGTCGGTGCCGGAGTTGGTGATGAACGCCTTGGAGCCGTTGACCACCCATTCACCGGCGTCCAGCGCGGCGGTCGTGCGCATGCCGCCCGGCACGTCGGAGCCGCCGCCCGGCTCGGTCAGGCCGAAGGCGCCGAGCGTCTCGCCGGAGGTCAGCCGGGGCAGCCACTCCTGCTTCTGGGCGGCGGTGCCGAACCGGTAGACGGGCATGGCCCCCAGGGAGACCGCGGCCTCCAGGGTGATGGCCACCGAGGAGTCGACGCGGGCCAGTTCCTCAAGGGCCAGGCACAGGGCGAAGTAGTCGCCGCCCATGCCGCCGTACTCCTCGGGGATCGGCAGCCCGAACAGTCCCATGCGCCCCATCTGGGCGACGATGTCGTACGGGAAGGCGCAGCGCTCGTAGTAGTCGGCGATGACGGGGGCGACCACGTCCCGGGAGAACTCCTCGACGCTCTTGCGCAGCGCCTCGTACTCGTCGGTGAGCCGGTGCATGCTCTTCACTCCTGTTCTGGGGCCGGCGGCCCGGGGGGTCTCCCCGTGGCCGGCTCGGAGGGTCGCTCCGCCGGGGGTCCGGCGGCCTGGCCGGCCTCCGGCGCGCCGGCCCGCGTGGTGGCGGGCCCGGCGGCCAGGGCCTGGACGACTCGGGAGGGGCTCGGGCGGCCGAGTTCCCCGGCCAGCCACGCGCTGGTCTCCACCAGCGATGCGAGGTCGACGCCGGTCTCGACGCCGAGGCCGGACAACATCCAGACCAGGTCCTCGGTGGCCAGGTTGCCGGTGGCGCTCTCCGCGTACGGGCAGCCGCCGATGCCGCCGGCCGAGGCGTCCACGACGCTCACCCCGGCGCGCAGCGCGGCCAGGGTGTTGGCCAGGGCCTGGCCGTAGGTGTCGTGGAAGTGCACGGCGAGCCGCTCGGGGCCGACGCCCGCGTCGGCGAAGGCGCGCAGTAGGGCGCTGACGTGGCCGGGGGTGCCGACGCCGATGGTGTCACCGAGGGACAGTTGCGTGCAGCCCAGCTCCAGCAGCCGCCGGCCGTGCCGCACGACCTGCTCGATCGGCACCGGTCCCTCCCAGGGGTCCCCGAAGCACATCGACAGGTAGGCCCGGACGTCCAGCCCGCCGGCGCGGGCGCGCTCGACCACGGGGGCGAACATCGCCATCGACTCCTCCACGCTCCGGTTGAGGTTGCGCCGGGCGAAGGACTCGGTGGCACTGCCGAAGACGGCGATGTCGGTGACGCCGAGGGCGAGGGCGCGGTCCAGGCCGCGCTCGTTGGGCACCAGCACCGGGTAGCGGACGCCGGGCACGCGGTCGAGGCGTCCGAGCAGCTCCTCGGCGTCGGCGAGCTGGGGTACCCACTTGGGGTGGACGAAGCTGGTGGTCTCGATGGTGGTCAGGCCGGCCCGGGCGAGCCGGGCGACCAACTCGGCCTTGATGGCGGCCGGCAGGACGGTGTCCTCGTTCTGCAGGCCGTCCCTGGGCCCGACCTCGTAGATCGTCACCCGGGCGGGCAGTCCCTCCATGGGCGCCCGGAACGGTGCGCGCATCATGATCCCTCCTCGGCGGCCGGGGCGCCCGCCGGCTCGGCGGGCGCGGGGCGGATGACGGCGAGGACCGCGTCCATGTCGACCGGACGGCCGGCGCGCACGGCGAGTTCGGCGACGATGCCGTCGGCGGGGGCGGTGACGGTGTGCTCCATCTTCATCGCCTCGACGATCAGCAGCGGCTGCCCCTGGGTGACCTGCTCGCCGGGGACGACCTTGACCAGCAGGACGGTGCCCGGCATGGGGCTGCGCACCACCCCGTCGCCCGCGCCGCCCGGCCCGGCGCCGGCGCCGTGCTCCCCCGCCTCGTGCGGCGTGAGCGCCCAGGACCGGCCGTCGCGGCCGAGCCAGACGACGCCGCCGTCGAGGGCGCAGGCGAAGCGGGAGGTCATGCCGTCCATGGTCACCTGGACGGCGTCGCCGTCCCGCGCGAGCCGCGCTTGCACGGCCGGGCCGTCCGCGACGGCGACCTCGCATCCGCGGGCGGGCAGGCCTCGCACGCGGACGGCGGCCGTCTCGCCGCGCGCCGCGAGCAGCCAGGTCGTCCAGGCGGGCTCGCCGACGCGCCAGCCGTCGGGCACCTCCCACGGGTCGTCCCCGGCGCGCCGGGCCAGCTCGTCGTGCAGCACCAGGGCGGCCGCGGCGAGCACCTCGCCCGGCGGCGCGCCGCCCGGCACGCGGCCGCCGGCGACCTGGCCATCCGGAACGCTCTGCGTGCGGGAACCCGCCGAGACGGAGCCCTTCGCGGGGGAACCCGCCGAGATGGAGCTCACCCCGACGGCTCCGCCGCCCTGGGCGGCGTCGAGGAGGGCGCCGAGCCGCTGGTCGATCAGCCCGGTGCTCAGGCGGCCCGCGGCGACGTCGGGGTCGGCGAGCAGGGCGCGCAGGAAGGCGATGTTGGTGGTGACGCCGAGGACGGTGGTCGCGCGCAGCGCCGCGTCCAGCCGCCGCAGGGCCTCTCCCCGGTCCGGCGCCCAGGCGATGATCTTGGAGAGCATCGGGTCGTAGTCGCTGCCGACGACCGTGCCGGGCCGAAGACCGGAGTCCACGCGCACGTCGGGCCGGTCGCCGGGCTCGGCCAGGGCGAGAACCGTTCCGCCGGTGGGCAGGAAGTCGCGGGCCGGGTCCTCGGCGTACACGCGGGCCTCGACCGCGTGGCCGCGCAGCCGCACCTCCTCCTGGGCGAACGGCAGCGGCTCGCCGGCGGCGACGCGCAGTTGCAGCTCCACCAGGTCCAGGCCGGTGACCAGCTCGGTGACCGGGTGCTCCACCTGCAGGCGGGTGTTCATCTCGATGAAGTAGGCCGGGTGCCCCGGCTCGTCGCCGGCGACGATGAACTCGACGGTGCCGGCGCCGACGTACCCGACCGAGCGGGCGGCGCGCACGGCGTCCTCGCCCATCCTGCGCCGGGTCTCCTCATCCAGCAGAGGGGACGGCGCCTCCTCGATGATCTTCTGGTGCCGGCGTTGCAGGCTGCACTCGCGCTCGCCGAGGTGGACCACATTGCCGTGCGCGTCGGCGAGCACCTGGATCTCGATGTGCCGGGGCCCGGCGATGTACCGCTCGACGAGCAAGGTGGCGTCGCCGAACGCGGCGGCGGCCGTGCGGCGGGCCGATTCCAGGGCCTGCGGCAGCTCCGCGGCCGAGCGGGCGACCAGCATGCCCTTGCCGCCGCCGCCCGCCGACGGCTTGACCAGCACGGGGAAGCCGATGCGCAGGGCGGCCTCGGTAAGGTCGTCCGGCTCGGCGCCGCCCGGGACGACGGGGACCCCGGCGGCGGCCACGGTGGCCTTGGCCCTGATCTTGTCGCCCATGGCCTCGACGGCCTCCGCGGGCGGGCCGACGAAGACGACGCCCTCCTCGGCGCAGCGCCGGGCGAAGGCGGTGCTCTCGGCGAGGAACCCGTAGCCGGGGTGCACCGCCTGCGCGCCGGTGCGCCCGGCCGCCGCCAGGACCTCCTCGACGGCGAGGTAGCCCGAGGGCAGGCGGACGGCCGCGTCGGCGGCGCGGACATGCGGGGCGCCCGCGTCTGCGTCGCTGTACACCGCCACCGACCGCACGCCGAGCCGGCGCAGCGTCCGGATGACGCGCAGCGCGATCTCGCCGCGGTTGGCGACCAGAACGGTGTCGAACATCGAGGTCATGGTCACATCCGGAAGACGCCGTAGCCGATGGGGTCGAGGGGGGCGTTGGACGCCGCCGAGAGGGCCAGCCCGAGGACGGTGCGGGTGTCGGCCGGGTCGATCACGCCGTCGTCCCACAGGCGCGCGGTGGAGTAGTAGGGGTTGCCCTGCTCCTCGTACCGCTCGCGGATCGCCCGCTTGAACTCCGCCTCCTCGCCGGCGTCGCCGCCGGGCCGGACGGTCGCCAGGACGTTGGCCGCCTGTTCACCGCCCATGACCGAGATGCGGGCGTTCGGCCACATCCACAGGAAGCGCGGCCCGTAGGCCCGGCCGGCCATCGCGTAGTTGCCGGCGCCGAAGGACCCGCCGATGACGACGGTGAACTTCGGCACCCGGGCGCAGGAGACGGCGGTGACCATCTTGGCGCCGTGCTTGGCGATGCCGCCGTGCTCGTAGGCCTTGCCGACCATGAAGCCGCTGATGTTCTGCAGGAACACCAGCGGGATGGCGCGCTGGTCGCACAGCTCGATGAAGTGGGCGCCCTTGAGCGCCGACTCGGCGAACAGGATGCCGTTGTTGGCCACGATGCCCACCGGGTGGCCGTGGACGTGCGCGAAGCCGGTGACCAGCGTGGGGCCGTACTCGGCCTTGAACTCGAGGAACCGGCTGCCGTCGACGACGCGGGCGATCACCTCGCGGACGTCGTAGGGGGTGCGGGTGTCGGCGGGCACGATGCCGTAGAGGTCGCGGGGGTCGTGCGCCGGCTCCTCCGCCCGCTCCCGCTCCCAGGGGGCCGGGCCGGCCGGGCGCAGGGTGGCGACGATGTCGCGGACGATGGCGAGCGCGTGGGAGTCGTCGTCGGCGAGGTGGTCGGTGACCCCGCTGACCCGGGAGTGCACCTCGCCGCCGCCGAGCTCCTCGGCGGTGACCTCCTCGCCGGTGGCGGCCTTCACCAGCGGCGGCCCGCCGAGGAAGATCGTTCCCTGGCCGCGCACGATGACGGCCTCGTCGCTCATGGCCGGAACGTACGCGCCGCCGGCGGTGCAGGAGCCGAGGACGGCGGCGATCTGCGGGATGCCGCGCCGGGACATGGTCGCCTGGTTGTAGAAGATGCGCCCGAAGTGCTCGCGGTCGGGGAACACCTCGTCCTGCAGGGGCAGGAACGCGCCGCCGGAGTCGACGAGGTAGACGCACGGCAGGTGGTTGTGGAGGGCGACCTCCTGGGCGCGCAGGTGCTTCTTGACGGTGATCGGGTAGTAGGTGCCGCCCTTGACGGTGGCGTCGTTGGCGACGATCACGCACTCGCGGCCGGAGACCCGTCCGACGCCGGTGATGATGCCCGCCGCCGGCGCCTCGTCTCCGTACAGGCCGGTGGCGGCGAGCGGGGACAGCTCCAGGAAGCGGGAGCCGGGGTCGAGCAGCGTGCCGACGCGGTCGCGCGGCAGCAGCTTCCCGCGCTCGACGTGCCGGGCCCGGGACCGCTCGGGACCGCCCAGGGCCGCGACGGCCAGGCGCTCGCGCAGCTCGGCGGCCAGTCGCTCGTTGACCTCCGCGTTGCGCTTGAACTCCTCGCCGCCCGGACCCGCCGTCGTCCGGAGCACAGGGGCCATGGTCGCACGCACCTCCCTGGGTTAACGTCCGCTAACACCGCCTCGGATGTTAGTCACCATTAACTGATTCGTCTACCATTGCGCTTTATGACCGCTGTGCCGAGTCCTACCCGCGTTCCGAGCCCTCGCCGCAGGGAAATCCTCGACGCGGCGGCCGCGCTCTTCGCGGCCCGGGGCTTCCACGGGGTGTCGATCGAGGAGATCGGCGGGGCGGTCGGCATCTCGGGGCCGGCGCTCTACCGCCACTTCAGCGGCAAGGAGTCGCTGCTGGCCGAGATGCTGCTGGACATCAGCGAGCGGCTGCGCACCTCGGCCGTGGAACGCGCCACCCGGGCCGCCGACGGGCGAGAGGCCCTGGACGCCCTGCTCAGCGGGCAGATCGAGTTCGCGCTCGACCATCCGGCGCTGATCACCGTGCACGACCGCGAGCTCGGCAACGTCCCCGAGCCCGAAAGGCGCCGCATCCGGCGGCTGCAGCGGCTCTACGTCGAGGAGTGGGTGACGGTGCTGAGCGAGCTGTACCCCCGGGTGCCGCCGCCGCGGCTGCGCGCAGCCACGCACGCGGTGTTCGGGCTGCTGAACTCCACCCCGCACAGCGCCGGGGAACTGCCCCGCGACGCCATGGCCGCCCTCCTGCACGACATGGCCCGCGCCGCCCTGGCCGGCCTCGTTAACGGGCGCTAACTCCCACCCGGCCGGCGGTCCCGCCTCGCCGCCATACGCCCGCCCTACACGGCGCGTCGTAACCTCCCCCATGTCCGAATTAGGGCTTGTCTCGTCAACTATCTAGATATATCGTTAACATATCTCGATAGTTGGAAGATCGGTGAGATGGACGCTTGGAACTTCGCGGGTTCCCGGAGCCTGCCCGACGGGCCGCACTTCCCGCCGCGGGTGCGGCGCGGCGACGTACGGGCCGCCCTGCTGTCCCTGCTGGGCGAGGGGGCCCGAAACGGGTACCAGATGATCCAGGAGATCCAGCACCGCAGCCAGGGAGTCTGGCGGCCGAGCCCCGGATCGGTGTACCCCGCCCTGCAGCAGCTGGAGGACGAGGGGCTGATCACCGGCGAGGAGTCCGGCGGCAGCCGCACCTACGCCCTGACCGAGGACGGACGCCGGCACCTTTCCGCCCGCGCTCTCGGCGATCCCTGGTCGGAGGTGGCGCGGACGCTGCCCGAGGACATGATGGAACTGCGGATGCTGTGGGGGCGGCTCGGCGAGGCGTTCGGCCAGCTCGCCCAGGTCGCCAGCCCCCGGCAGGTGGCGGCGGCGCGCGAGCTGCTCAAGAGCACCAGGCGGTCGATGTTCGCGATCCTCGCCGACGACGGTGACGAGGAGGAGACGGAACGATGACGACAAGCGAGGAGCCCGCCGTCGCCGTACGCGGGCTGCGCAAGAGTTACGGCGACTTCGAGGCCGTGAAGGGCGTCGACTTCGAGGTGCGGCCCGGCGAGGTGTTCGGGTTCCTCGGGCCGAACGGCGCCGGCAAGACCACCACGATCAGCATGCTGTGCACGCTGGCCCGCCCGACCGGCGGACAGGCGTCGGTGGCCGGGCACGACGTGGTCAGGGAGCGCGACGAGGTCCGGCGCAACATCGGGCTGGTCTTCCAGGACCCGACGCTGGACGGCTACCTGACGGCCGAGCAGAACCTGCGCTTCCACGCCGAGCTGTACGGGGTGCCGCGCGAGGCGGTCGCCGAGCGCATCAGGCAGGTCATGGAGATGGTCGCGCTCTGGGACCGCAAGGACGCCAAGGTCAACACCTTCTCCGGCGGCATGAAGCGCCGCCTGGAGATCGCCCGCGGCCTGCTGCACTCCCCCCGGGTGCTGTTCCTGGACGAGCCGACCGTCGGGCTTGACCCGCAGACCCGCTCGGCCATCTGGGGCTACATCAACCGGCTGCGGCGCACCGAGGACATCACCATCTTCATGACCACGCACTACATGGACGAGGCGGAGTACTGCGACCGCATCGCGATCATCGACCACGGCGAGATCGTCGTGGTCGACTCCCCCGAGGCGCTCAAGGCCAGCGTCGGCAAGGACCGCGTCCAGATCCACACCGCCGACGACGAGCTCGCGATCACCTCGCTCAAGGAGCGCTTCGAGCTGGACGCCGCCCTGCGGGAGGGCGTGGTGACCTTCGCCGTCGCCTCCGGCGAGGCGTTCGTGCCCCGCCTGTTCGCCGAGCTGGGCGTGCCGATCCGCTCGGTCAACGTGTCGCGGCCCTCGCTCGACGACGTCTTCATGAACTACACCGGCTCCACGATCCGCGACGCCGAGGCCGAGGGCGGCGGCGCGTCGACGTGGATGCGCGCGATGGCGAGGAGGTAACCGATGACCACAGGCGTCACCGCTCCCGGAGTGGTCCGCGTGCGCGTCCCCGGACGCAGCGTGCGGCACGACCTGCGCGCGGTCAGGATCGTCCTGCACCGCGAGATGCTGCGGTTCGTCAACGACCGCACCCGCATGGTGTCCACGCTCGTGCAGCCCGTGCTGTGGCTGTTCGTCATGGGCACCGGCCTCAGCACGCTGGTCTCGCGGGGACCGGGCGAAGGGGTCGACTTCCGCACCTTCATCTACCCCGGCGTGATCGCGATGACGGTGATCACGACGGCGATGTTCTCGGCCGGTTCCATCGTGTGGGACCGCGAGTTCGGCTTCCTGCGCGAGATGCTGGTCGCCCCGGTGAGCCGCGCGTCCATCGTGATCGGCAAGTGCCTGGGCGGCGGCATCGTGGCGACCGCGCAGGGCGTCATCATCCTGGCCCTCGCGGGCCTGGTGCACGTCCCCTACTCCCCCGCGCTGATCCTCACCCTGCTCGGCGAGATGTTCCTGGCCTCCTTCACCATCACCGCGTTCGGCGTGAGCCTGGCCGCCCGGATGAAAAATATGCAGTCGTTTTTTGGGATCATGCAGATGGCGATCATGCCGATGATCTTCCTGTCCGGCGCGATGTTCCCTCTCGCCAACCTGCCGGCGTGGCTGGCCGTGCTCACCAAGATCAACCCGTTGACGTACGCGGTCGACCCGATGCGCCACGCCGTCTTCAGCCACCTGAACGTGAGCCCCCGGGCCGTCGAGGCGCTCAACCCCGGCGTCCACTGGTTCGGCTGGCGGGTCACCACCGGAGTCGAGCTCGCGATCGTCGCGCTGATGGGCGTCGCGCTGCTCGGCGTCGCCATCGCCCAGTTCCGCCGCACGGACTGATCTCACGGACCGACCGCACGGACCGACCGCGCGGATCGACCGCACGCACTCCGGGCGGCAGGCGGGACGCGGACGGCCCGGGAGCAGGGCTCCCGGGCCGTCGTCATCTCAGATGATCGCCGTCTCCCGGCGATCGCCGTCGCGGGCGATCACCGTTTCCGGCGATCGCCCCGACCGCTGGTGCTACCGCTTCACCTTCACGTAGTCGGCCTTGCTGGTCGACGACTTGGTGTCATCGCCGCCCTTGAAGACGACCTTCCAGTAGCCGGAGTGCCAGGCCTTCACCTTGGTTGAGAAGGCGCCGGCGCCGTTGGTGCCGACCGTCTTGACGTACTCCCACTTGGAGTGGTGGGCCCGCTTGAAGTACAGCGCGACCTTCGTGTGGTCATAAGCCGTCCAGTGGTCGCCGTCCCAGACCTGCAGCGTGCCCCGGTTGGTGAGGTACCTGCCGTACTTCACCGGCTCGGGCGAGGCGTTGAAGCGGACGACCCGCGTGGCGGCCGGCTTGACGACCTTGTGCACCGTGACGTGCTCGGGACGGCTGCTCGTCCCCCGAACGCCGGGGGCGCCGTCGAACGCGGCGCGGAACCAGCCCGACTCGACCGCCTCCGTGCTGATCCAGAACCGGCCGCCGCGGTCGGTCCAGTCGTGCCCGACGACCTTCCAGCGGCGGGAGCCGTCGGCCTTGAACAGCAGGTCGACCTTCTTGCCCCGGGAGCCGTCCCAGCCGCTCGCACGCTCGACCGACAGGCGCCCGCGGGCCACCAGCCGGTCACCCTCGTCGGCCGGGTCGGGTCCGATGCGGAAGTCCGAGAGGTGGGTGTGCCAGATCTGCAGGACGCGGAAGCTCTCGCTCGCCGTCCCGGTTCCGACGACGCTGGTCGCCTTGGCCGTGACGCTCCACCTGCCGGAGGCGTCCGACCGGGTGAACGTGCGGGTGCCCTGCCACTTCTGCTTGCCGTCGCTGTCGCCGACCTTCTTGGCCTCGACGTCGACGGTCGACCCGTCGGGCCGCTTCAGCGTGAAGCCGCCCGTGGTGGCCCCGTCGACCAGGAAGCTGAAGGTCACCGCCTTTCCGTCCTTGTCGTACACGACGACCGTGCTCGGGCTCACGTCCACCGAGGTCACGGTGGGCGCGGCCTGTGCCGTCGCCGAGGCCGGCGTGGACACCAGAGCGAGGGCTCCGGCGCCCAACGCCATCGTCACGACGATGGCGCGGATGCGTTGTAACACGGGGATCCGTCCTTCCCGTTGCCTTAACGCGGCTTGAGGGTGCCACGTCATTTCCTCTAGGTAGACGGCCGGGAGGTGGCAGTGGTTGGTCGATCTGACAAACTGTCAGTAATACCGGTCAAATGGACCGATCCACTCGGACACCGGACCAGTCTCGGCAAGCCACGGGACGCGGCCCGGTTCATGGCGACATAATCGGCCTTGTGGCCCGCGACACAGTAGAGACGCACTTCATCGAGTCGGTCGCCGCGATGGTCCCCGGAAACCGCCGCGATCCGGGCCTGCCCGTGCGGGCCGGCACGACGCTCACCGGCGCCGTGTGCCGCGACCTGTTCGAGATCCAGCTCGCCAGCCGGATGCTGGACATCGCCGCCCGCTGGCTCCGCGAGCAGGGCGAGGGCTTCTACACCATCGGCTCGGCCGGGCACGAGGGCAACGCCGCGGTCGCGGCCGCCCTGCGCGTCACCGACCCCGCGCTGCTGCACTACCGCTCCGGGGCGTTCTACCTCACCCGGTCCGCGCAGGCCGGCCGCCTGGCCGAAGAAGGGCTGCGCGACGTGCTGCTCGGGCTGACCGCCGCCGCCGAGGAGCCCATCGCCGGCGGGCGCCACAAGGTGTTCGGCCACCCCGGCCTGGCCGTCATCCCCCAGACCTCGACCATCGCCAGCCACCTGCCCCGGGCGGTCGGCGTGGCCTTCGCCATCGAACGGGCCCGCAAGCTCGGCGTCGCCGGCTCCCCCTGGCCCGCCGGGTCGGTCGCGGTGTGCAGCTTCGGCGACGCCTCCGCCAACCACGCCAGCGCCCTGACCGGGTTCAACACCGCCGCGTACTGCGCCTACCAGGGGCTGCCGCTGCCCATCCTGTTCGTCTGCGAGGACAACGGCATCGGCATCAGCGTCCGCACCCCCGGCGGCTGGGTCGAGGCGGCCGGCCACCCGCTGATTCCGCGCTTCACCGCCGACGGCTGCGACCTGCCGGACGCCTACGACGCCGCCCGGCAGGCCGTCGAGCACGTGCGCGCCCACCGGTCCCCGGCCTACCTGCACCTTCGCACCGTGCGCCTGATGGGGCACGCCGGCTCCGACGTCGAGTCCGCCTACCGCACGCCCCGCGAGCTCGCCGCCGACCTCGCCCGCGACCCGCTGGTCGCCACCGCGCGGCTGCTGGTGCAGGCCGGTCTGGCCACGCCCGACGACCTGGCCGCGCGCTACGAGTCGCTGCGCGAGCACGTGCTGAAGCTCGCCCTCGAATGCACCCGCCGGCCCCGGCTGGGCTCCGCGCACGAGGTGATGGAGCCGCTCGCGCCCCGCCACCCCGCCCAGGTGGCGGCCGGGGCGGCGCGGCCCGCCGCCGACCGCGGGCCCCTGTTCGGCGACGCCCCGCCCGAGCGCGAGGGCCCGCTGACGCTCGCCCAGGCCATCAACCGCACGCTCGCCGACCTGATGGGCGCCCACCCCGAGGTCATGCTGTTCGGCGAGGACATCGCCCGCAAGGGAGGGGTGTACGGGGTGACGCGGGGGCTGCTCAAGCGGTTCGGCGCGGGCCGGGTGTTCGACACCCTGCTCGACGAGCAGTCCATCCTCGGGCTGGCCCTGGGCTCGGCGACCTCCGGGCTGCTGCCCATCCCCGAGATCCAGTACCTGGCCTACCTGCACAACGCGCTGGACCAGTTGCGGGGCGAGGCGGCCACGCTGCGGTTCTTCTCCCAGGGGGCCTACCGCAACCCGATGGTCGTGCGCGTCGCCGGGTACTCCTACCAGAAGGGGTTCGGCGGCCACTTCCACAACGACAACTCCGTCGCGGCGCTGCGCGACATCCCGGGCCTGGTCGTCGCCTCGCCCGCCCGGCCGGACGACGCGGCGGCGATGCTGCGCACCTGCGTCGCCGCGGCCCTGGCCGACGGCGAGGTGTCGGTGTTCCTCGAGCCGATCGCGCTGTACAACACCCGCGACCTGATGGACGACGGCGACAACGGCTGGCTGTCGGCGTACGTCCCGCCCTCGCGGTGGGCCGAGACCCACGTGCCGATCGGGCGGGGCCGCTCCTACGGCGACGGCCGCGACCTCACCATCGTGACCTTCGGCAACGGCCTGCGCATGAGCCTGCGCGTGGCGATCCGGCTCACCGCCGAGGGGTACGGCTGCCGCGTGCTCGACCTGCGGTGGCTGTCGCCGCTGCCGGTGGAGGACCTGCTGCGCGCGGCCGACCTGACCGGCAGGGTGCTGATCGCCGACGAGACGCGCGCTTCGGGCGGGGTCTCCGAAGGGGTGCTCGCCGCGCTCGCCGACGCCGGCTACACCGGCCGGGTCGCCCGGGTGACCTCGCGCGATAGTTTCGTCCCGCTCGGCGACGCCGCCGCCCACGTGCTGCTGTCCGAGCACGACATCGAAGGCGCCGCCCGCAAGCTCCTCGGCTGACGACCGCGCCGCGGGGACATGGCGCTCCGCCGGCGGGCCGCGGCTCAGGGTGGCGACTCAGGGTGGCGACTCAGGGTGGCGACTCAGGGGTGGCGGCCGGTGAGGGCGAGGGTGCGGGTCTGCGGGTCGGCGTCGGCGGGCACCGGCACGGGCTCGTCGAACATGCCACTGCCGGCGAGCGCGTCCTTCATCGGCAGCAGGTGCTCGTAGGCCGCGCTCATCACCCCCGGGTCCACCCGGTCGTCGGCGCCGAGGGCGCGGGCCAGGTCCCAGGCGTGGACGGCGAGGTCGGCGGTCAGCTCCATGCAGTAGTGCCGGGCGCTCACCGTCCCGTAGGACAGGTGGACGTCCCGGTCGAGCGCGCCGGGCTCGGCCAGCGCCCGCTGCGCGGCGACGGAGGCGTCGGTCCAGCGGGCCACGGGGTCCTCGCCGAGCCGGTCGCCGGCGAAGCGGTCCCCCACACCGGCCACCGTCTCCCCGGCCAGCAGCGGCGGCACCCACAACTGCTCGACCACCAGATGGTTCACCAGGTCGCGGACGGTCCACTCCGAGCACGGGGTCGGAGCCTCCCACATGTCGCCCTCGACCATCCCCACCCGGAGCCCGAACTCGTCCATCGCGATGGCGTGCAGTTCCAGCAGGCGTTCCTCCATACGCGGGGACCTACCCCGAATGCGCGGGTCGTCCCTCCCGGTCCGGCCGGATCGCGGCGCGGGCGGTCAGAGCCGGTCGCGGCGCGGGCGGTCAGAGCCAGTCGCGGCGCTTGAAGACCAGGTAGAGGGTGGCGCAGACCGCCCCCATGAGAGCGACGGCGAACGGATAGCCGTACACCCAGCCGAGCTCGGGCATATGGGTGAAGTTCATCCCGTAGATCGTGCCGACGAGGGTGGGCGCGAACAGGATGGCCGCCCAGGAGGAGATCTTCTTGACCTCTTCGCTCTGCGCGTAGCTGGCCTGGGTGACGTTCTTCATCTCCTCGTTCTGCGCCTGGCTGACCAGGGTGGAGTTCACGATGAGGATGTCCTGCAGCATCTGGCGGAAGTTGTCCACCCGCTCCACGACGGTGATGGCGTGGTCGGCCACGTCGCGCAGGTAGCGCTGCAGCTCGCCGTCGACGCCGTACTTCGGCGAGCCGGCGATGAGGTTGCTCAGCATGTCCAGCAGCGGCCGGGTCGCCCGCTGGAACTCGATGACCTCGCGCGACAGGGCGTAGATGCGCCGCGGCGCCGCCGGGTCGCCGCCGAAGACCTGCACCTCGATCTCGTCGATGTCCTTCTGCAGGCCGGCCACGACCGGCGCGTACCCGTCCACCACCGCGTCGAGGATCGCGTACAGCACCGCCTGCGGGCCCTGGCGAAGCAGGTCGGGGTCGTTCTCCATCCGGCGCCGCACCTTGCTCAGGTCGGGGGCCTCGCTGTGGCGCACGGTGAGCACGAAGTCGCCGCCGACGAACACGTGCAGCTCGCCGAACTCGACCTTCTCCGGCGAGTCGAGGTACTGCGCGGCCCGCAGCACCAGGAACAGCGTGTCGCCGTACCGGTCGGCCTTGGGCCGCTGGTGGGCGACGATGGCGTCCTCGACCGCCAGCTCGTGCAGGCCGAACTCCTCGGCGGCCTTGAGGATCTCCGAGCCGGCCGGCCGGTACAGGCCGATCCACGCCATGCTGCCCGGCCGGGCGCGCAGGGCCGTCACCGCCTCGGCCAGGGACGGCGGGGTGTCCACCCGCTTGCCGTCGACGTAGACGGCGTTGTCGATGACGCTCCGCTGCGCGGCCGGAGAGTCGTTCTCCTTCGGCCGGGGATCCATCGAATGCTCCGGGGCGACCTCGTGGTCGCCTCCCCGCACGACCGGCACGCGCATCAGATCCCTCAGCCCGCGCACACGACGATCCGACATCGGACACCTCCCCTGGACGCTCGGGGCGGTCGCGGACCTACGACCGGGTCGACTCGCCCGTGTCAGACCTTAACCCGATATGAGTGACCCATTTCGCAGGTACTCGTCGAGCCGGTGGCGCGCCCTGTCGCGGACCCTGCGGCGCAGCGCCGGAGCCCAGCCGACGAGCACGCCGGTGGGCCTGCCCAGCGCCAGCGTCGACCAGTGGCGAAAGTCGAAGTCGTCGTGATGGCGGACGATCAGCCCGTCCTCGAACCGGAACTGCGCGCTCACCTGGTTGACCACCTGCCTGCCGTTGCGCCGCAGGACGTAGCGGGCCGACCAGCTCGCGCCGCCCGAGTGGTCGTCGGCCGTGATGTCCCAGGCGGCGACCCTGAGGTCGGTGACGGAGGCGAGGAGCATGCTCCACATGCCGACGACCTGGTCGCGGCCCTCCAGTTCGAGGAAGACCGGGTCGCCGAAGCTGATTTCCGGGTGGTAACACCGTCCCAGGGCGTCGGTGTCGCCGCGCGCGAAGGCGTCGAAGAAGCCGCGGATCACCTGCTGGTGCTCGGCGGGTCCCGTCGCCGGTGTACGGGAGTAGGGCACTGCTCCAGCTTAGAGGGCTTTTCCCGAACGCCGATGCCGTTACGCCGGCATCCTCCAAAAGCCGGTCGTCGATGACACCGAGCGCATCAGCGCGGGCCCCCGGCACCCCCGACCCCATGGCCCACCCCGCCGCCTCCCCACCTCCGCGGCTCACCCCGCCCCCTCCCGTCCCGCGCGAAGCTCCACCTAGTGCGATGACCGCATATGTTCACCGGACGCGACTCTCCACCCGACCACCCGCCACACTGATCAGTACGTGCCCACATACGTTCGTCGGCCGCGGCTCTCCACCCGGGCCACGTGCCGCAGTGATCGGCGCCGGGTCGGCGGGTCGTGGTACGGCGATGCCGGCGCCTGCTACGGCGCCCGACCGCCGCCGCGTACCGTGCCGTCGGCCGGCGGGGATGCGGATCACCCAAGTCGAATCTTGTTCTGGCGGGACAGTGCGCGTGCTGTCGGCGGACATGCAAGGCTATGTCCGCGCGTTCTCGCGCGCGGCCGCCGGTGGCCTGGTCGATGGAGGTGGACCCTGCAGACGTTCAGCGCTCTCTGGGCACGGCTGACCACCGTGCAGCCGGTCCCGCCCATGTGGATCGCCGCTCTGGCCGCGCTCGTCGCCTTCGGCGTGGTCGTGTACCCCACGTCGTGGCACATCTCCAGAGGCCTGATCACGATCGCGCACGAGGGAGGGCACGCGCTGGTGGCCGTGCTCACCCGGCGCAAGCTCCAGGGCATCCGCCTGCATTCCGACACCTCCGGGGTCACGCTGACCCGGGGCCGTCCCACCGGGCCGGGGATGATCTTTACGGCCGCCGCCGGGTACGTCGCCCCCTCGCTGCTCGGGCTGGCCGCCGCGTGGCTCACCGCCCTCGGGTACATCACGATCCTGCTCTGGACCATCATGCTGCTGCTGGCCAGCATGCTGCTGATGATCCGCAACGTCTTCGGCGTGGTGTCCCTCCTGACGATCGGCGGAGCGGTCTTCGCGCTTTCCTGGTTCGCCCCGGCGCACATCCAGGCGGTCGGCGCACAGCTCGTCGCGTGGTTCCTGCTGATCGGCGGCGTACGGCCCATCCTCGAACTGCGGAGCAAGCGCCGGCGCGGCCGGGCGCCCGACTCCGACGCCGACCAGCTCGCGCGACTCACCCCGTTCCCGGGCGGCTTCTTCGTCTTCCTGTTCCTGCTGGTCTCCGGCGCGGCCCTGGTCATCGGCAGCTACCTGCTCACCCCTCTGGAGATCCTGGACCTGCTCAACGCCACCTGACGAGCGAAGATCACCAGCGGGCCGGGGCGCCGGTCACCGCCGCGTCAGGATGGGACGGCTGTCGCCAGGGTCGAGCCGAAGCGCTGTTTGGTGACCTTGAGCTGGGCGGGCACGCGGGCACGCAGCTCGCCGACGTGGCTGACGATGCCGACCGCCCGGCCGCCGTCGCGCAGCTCGTCCAGGATGTCGAGGACACCGTCGAGCGTCTCGTCGTCCAGGGTGCCGAACCCTTCGTCGATGAAGAGCGTGCCGAGCTCCACCCCGCCCGCCTCCGCGGTAACCACGTCGGCCAGCGCGAGGGCCAGTGCCAGCGAGGTCATGAACGCCTCACCGCCGGACAGCGTCACCGGGTCACGGTCGGCGCCCGTCCAGCCGTCCAGGACGCGCAGGCCGAGCCCGCCGCCGGAGCGCTTGCGGTCGGCCGCCGACTTGCGCACGTCGAACAGCAGGCTGTAACGGCCACCGGACATGTGGTCGAGCCGCTCGTTGGCGGCGTCCACGACCTGGCGCAGCCGCTCGCCGAGGACGAACGACGACAGGCGCATGTCGAGCCTGTTGTCGGAGGAGGTGCCGACGGCCAGCTCTGCCAGGCGCTTGGCCAGGCGGTAACGCTCCTCGGCGGGACGCCATTCGGCCAGGGCGGCTTCCAGCGTCGCGGTGAGCGCCAGCAGCTCGTCGTGCCGTCCTTCGGCCTGGTCGCGCGCGGAGGTGCGCGAGGCGTGCTCGCGTTCGGCGCGTTCGAAGCCGTCGGTGAGGGCGGGCAGATCAGGAGCGGGCGCGGCCGCCGCGGCCGCCAGCTCAGGGTCGGCCAGGAGCCTGGTCACGGCGGCGCGTTCGGCGTCCAGCTCCCGCAACCGCGCGGCCATGGACTCCAGGCTCGCCGCCGGGCGCGTGGCCGCCCGCACGTCGGCGAGGCTCGCGAAGTCGGCGTCCGCGGCGGCGCTCTCGGCGCGTGCCACCGCGGCGTCCCGTTCGGCGCTTTCGGTGAGGGCGGCGCGAGCGGTCTCCACGGCGTCCCGCAGCAGCTCGGCCTCGTCTGCGAGCCGGTCGACGCGGGCGGCGAGCGTGGCGTCCTCGCCCTTGGCCTCGGCCAGCCGGGCCGCCAGCCGCTCGGCGTCGGCGGCCGCGGTCTTCCCGGCCGCGCGCTCCGCGGCGATCTCAAGCCCGAGGCGCGTGAGGCTCTCACCGAGCTTGGCGAGCTGCTCCTCGACACCGGTCAGCTCTTCGACCAGCGCGGCCTCCCCCTCGGCCGCCTCCCGCAGCCGAGTCAGCGCCGCCTCGGCCTCGCGCAACATCTCCTCGGCCGCGACCGCGCTCATCTCGCCTTCGGCCGGCGCACCCTCGCCGGCGCGTTCGGACCGGGCGCGGGAGACGGCGGCGCGGGCCTCGGTGCAGGCGGTGGCCGTCTCGGCGACGCCTGCGGCGGCCTGGACGGCGGCGGCCAGTAGTGCGGTCTCGGTGGTGACGCGGTCGCGACGGGCGCCCACGCTGTCGTCGCCGCCGCGCGCGGCGGCGAGGAGCTCCCCGAGACGGTCGAGCTCGCGTCGCAGCCCGGCCTGGTCGGCGCGCCGCTCGGCGATCATGACGTCGAGCTCGCGGGCCCGGCCGGTGACCGCGTCCAGCTCGTCCTGGAGGCCACGGACCCGCGCCTCGATGGCGGGCACCTGACCGGCGATCGACTCCAGACGGACCAGTTCGGCATCGGCCTCGTCGCGCGCCGCCAGCGCCGCGCCGGCCGTCCGTCCGCCGGCGCGGAGGGTGGCGTCCTGGAGCCGCGCGGACAGCACCGCGGCCCTGCCCTCGGCCGCCTGGCGGGTCTCCTGCGCGGCGTCGGACAGCGCCTGGGCCGCCTGCTCGTCGTCGAGCGTCGGCGTGGACAGGGCCGGCGACGCGGGCGCGGGATGGTCGGCGGAGCCGCACACCGCGCACGGCTCACCGGGGACCAGGCCGCGCGCCAACTCGGCCGCCATGCCGTCGATGCGGGCCTGCCTGATCTGCTGGAGACGGTCGCGCAGCTCCTGCGCCTCGTCGGTGGCCCGGCGCCGCTCGCCCTCGGCGGCCTCCAGCTCGGCCGTGAGCGCGTCGCGGCGCGACGCCTGCTCCAGCACGACCGCGGCGGCCTGGCAGGCGGAAGCGGCCGCCGGAACCAGCGCCGCCTCGGCCTGGGCCTCGGCGAGCCGTCCCGACGCCTCTTCCAGGCGGCCGGGAAGCCCGGCCCGCGCGTCGGCCAGGGCCGCCTCGCGCTCGGCCAGCTCGGCGAGCACCCCGTCGAGGGCGCGCAGCGCGGCGCGGGTCTCCTCGAACCGGGCCTCGTCGGCCCGGCGGAGCTCCAGCCCGGCCAGCTCGTCGCGGTGCGCCCGTTCGAGCGCGGCGAGCCGGTCGCGCAGATCGCGCGCGACCACTTCCACCGCGGCCGCGCCCTCCGCGAACTCCGTCGAGGAGATCGCCCCCCGCGCCACCTCCTCCAGCGGCCCCGCCCAAGCCTGGGCCGCCCCAAGAGGCACTCCTCCAGCCGACGGGTCGACCCCGGCATCGACCCCGGCGTCGGCATCGACCCCGGCGTCGGCGTCGACCCCGGCCCCGGTGTCGGTGTCGGTGTCAGCGGCTCCGGATGTCGTCCGCCGCGTCTGTTCCACCGGTGGGCCGGCGCCGGCCTCCCCCGATCGGGAGCCGGCGACAAGGGCGGCCGGCAGGGCGGCGAGGGCATCCAGCAGGTCGCGCGCGGCGGCGGCGAGCCGCCCGGCGAGGACGTCGCGGCGGCGGACGGCCGCGAGGTCGCCGGTGGCGGCGGCCACGGCGGCGCGGGCCCCGGGCAGGCCGGAGGCGGCCAGGCGGGCCTGCGCCAGACGCTCACCGGTCCGGCGGCGCAGCTCGGGCAGCGCGGCGAGCCGTTCGGCCGTCTCGGCCTCCTGCGCCGTGAGGTGCGCGAGCCGCCTGCCGGACGCGGCGAGCTGCTCACGCAGGCCGGCGAGCCGGGCCTCCTCGGGACGAAGCTCCTCCAACCGGACGATCTCGTCGCGACGAGCGCGCGCCAGCTCGGCCAGCCGTTCGGGACCATCCGGTCGGGGCGGGCGCGCCTGCCCATCGCCCGGCTGGGGCGGACGTGTCTGTCCGATGCCCGTGTGCGTCGCGTCCTGGTCTTCCGTACCTGTATGCGGAGTGCCCGCACGATCGTGGCTCGTATCAGAGTGGCCGGTGCCGTTGTGATCGGTGCCGTTGTGATCGGTGCCGTCAGGGCCGGTGGAGGGGCGACGCGTGAGGGGAAGGGCGCGGGCCAGCGCGTCCGCGGCCAGGCCCTCGGCCTTGGCGGCGGCCTCCGCTCGCTGCTCGGCCTGCTGGACCAGCGGCAGCACGGCCTCGGCACGGGCGGCGTCGGCGAGGATGGACGCGAGGTCGGAGCGCTCGTCGGCGGTGCGGTCGAGGCCGTCGCGGCGGGCCACCGCCTCGGCGTGGGCGCGCTGCCGCTGGGCCAGTTCGCGTGCCGCCTCGAACGCGGCGCGCGAGGACCGCAGCGCCGCCTCGCTCGCCACCTGCGTACCCGCCTCGGTGACGTACGCCTCATGCGCCATCGCGAGCAGCGCCCGCGCCCACTCCAGCGGCTCCTCCCGGGGATCGGGAGCCGCCGCCGCGTCGGGGATGACGGCCGCCAGGAGGGCGGGGCCGGCTGCGCCGCGCATCTGGTCGACGACCGAGTCGACGCGCTGGCGCAGTTCCTGGCGTTCCTGGCCGGCGGTGGTGCGGTGGTCGGCCAGCCACCGCTCGACCTCGCTGTAGATCTTCACCGAGAAGAGCTTCTCGAGGAGCTTGCGGCGTTCGTCGCCGTCGGCGCGCAGGAACCGGGCGAAGTCGCCCTGAGGGAGCATCGCGACCTGGCAGAACTGGTCGGCGTTCATGCCGAGCAGCCCGCCGATCAGCTCGCCGGTCTCGTCGGCGCGCCCGGACAGGAACACGCGCTCGCCGGAGGGCAGGACCTCTTCGAGCAGGACCTTGGCCTTCTCTTCGATGAACCCCTCGCCACGCAGCTTGGGACGGTGCCAGACGGGCGAGCGGGTGAGGCGGAACCTCCTGCCCCGCAGCGTGACGTCCAGCTCGACCTTGGGGCCGCGGTCGGCCGGGGCGTGGTCGCAGCGCAGGCGGCGGGCGCTGTTGCGCTGGCCGGGCACCTGGCCGTAGAGGGCGTAGCAGACGGCGTCGAGCACGGTGGTCTTGCCCGCGCCCGTCGGGCCGTGGACCAGGAACAGCCCCGCCTCGCCGAGGGCGTCGAAGTCGACCTCCTCCTGCCCGGGGAAGGAGCCGAAGGCGGTCAGCCGCAATCGGTGCAACCTCATCGCGCGTCCCCCTCTCCCCAGGCAGTGCCGCCGCCCGTCCCCGCTTGATCGTATGCGGGCAGATCGCGTGCACCCTGACGTCGGCTGACCGACGAGCGCGCGCCCGTACGCCGCATGACCGCCGGGCCGTCGATCACCGTCACCGCCGATCGCGTGTCCGGGTGCCACCCGGCCGCGGGGACGCCCATCTCCATGAAGGACGGTCGCGGGCCGGTGATCGGCATGCCGGTAGGGACGTTGATCCGGGTCACCGGGGGTCGCGGGGGCGTACGCAGGGTGACCGAGGGCGGCATGGGGGCGGCGGCCGCCCTGGGGAGGAGGGTCACGCGAGGGCCTCCTTGGCGCGGCATGCCTCGACGGCCTCGCGCAGCAGGCGGCGTTCGCCGTCGTCGGCCGGCTCGCCGCGCACCTCGCGGACGAAGTCGAGCGCCACCTCGATCTCGGGCCGGCCCGCGAGCCGGGGCGCGCGGGGCGCGGCCTGCGGGGCGTCCTCGGGGTCGAAGGACAGGGCCAGCGTGTGGGGGAAGCGCCGGCGGAGGTTCTCCATGGCGCTCTTGGGCCGCACCGGGTCGGTGAGGGTGACCTGCAGCCAGTGGCCCTCCAACGCCGACCAGCGCTCTGAGGTGAGCAGATCGGCCAGCCGGCCGCTGACGCGGGCGATCGGCCGCGGCACGGGGGCGGGGACGAACTCGGCGCCCCGGAACCCGCCGGGCCCGATGTCGACCAGCCAGGACCCCTTCACCTGCGTGGCCTCGGAGAAGGAGTAGGCGATCGGGGAGCCGGAGTAGCGGACCGACTCGCTCATGCGCTGCCGGCCGTGCAGGTGGCCGAGGGCGACGTAGTCGACGCCGTCGAAGGCGGCGACCGGAACGTGCGCGACGCCGCCCACGCTGATGTCGCGCTCGCTGTCGCTGCCCTTGCCGCCGGTGACGAAGGCGTGGGCGAGCACCACCGAGGGCATGCCGCGCCCGGCCAGGTCGTCGCGGACCAGGCCCATGGCGTGCTCGAGAGCGGCCGAGTGGCTGCGCTCGGGCAGGGCCCACGGCGCGCGGACGGCCTCGGGCTCGAGGTAGGGGATGGCGTAGAAGGCCACATCGCCGACGATGACCGGCTCGCCGACGCGGGCGGGATCGGTGCGCAGGTGCACCCCGGAGGCGTCCATCAGGTCGGCGCCGAAGCCGAGCCGGCGCGCGGAGTCGTGGTTGCCGCTGATCAGGACGGTGTGGACGTTCTCGGCGACGAGCCGGCGCAGGGTCTCGTTGCACAGCGCGACGGCGTCGACCGAGGGGAGCGCGCGGTCGTACACGTCACCGGCGACGGCCACCACGTCGACGCGCTCCGACCTGATCGTCTCCACCAGGTGGTCGACGAAGGCGGCCTGGGCCTCGAGCAGGCTCTCGCGGTGGAAGGCCCGGCCCAGGTGCCAGTCGGAGGTGTGCAGGACACGCATGTCGCAGGAAGCTAACAGGTCCCACCGACAAAGGTGGCCCCTCCGGCACCATCGTTCCATCCGTGTGACTTAACCTGATGATCGGAGGTCATATTAAGGGCGGAACGCCCTCGTATAGAGGACATGCGCGCGCCAGAGCCGGGCCTGTGGGCCGACGCGGCACGACGGTCCGACGACGAGCCGCCGCACGAGGAGGTGGCGTGAGCGTCCGGAGCCGGCTGAGCGTCGCGACCGGGGTCCTGCTGGGGATCCTGGCCACGGTGGGTTACGTGCTGTCCCCGCCTTCCTTCGACCCGCCCCCGCTGACCCAGAGCGCGGGCCTGAGCGCCCTGCCGGCGCAGCCCGCCGCCGAGTACCGCCCGGTCCCGCACTACGGCGCCATCGACGTCAAGGACATCTCCGTGCCGGCCCAGGGCACCACGCTGACGGCGACGATCAGGTCGCCGCGCACTCCCGGCCGTCACCCGGCGCTGGTCTTCGTCCAGGGCTCAGGGTCGGGCGACCGTGGCGAGTTCACCACGCAGGCGACCTGGCTGGCCCGGGCGGGTGTGGTGACGCTCACCTACGACAAGCGGACCGTCGGGTACGACTTCCGCCACCGCGACTTCTCCCTGCTCGCCGACGACGCGCTGCGCATGATCGAAACGGTGCGCGGGCGCCCGGACGTCGACCCGGGCCGCGCGGGCCTGTGGGGCGTGAGCGAGGGCAGCTGGGTGCTGCCGATCGCCGCGGCCAGGAGCATGGACGTCGCCTACACCGTCATGGTGTCCGCCCCCGTCGTCTCGCCGATGCGCCAGGTGGCGTGGGCGCTGAACGAGCAGCTCCAGCGCCTGCACGCCCCCGCGGGGGTCCGCGAGCTGCTGACCAAGGCGATGGGCGGCGTCGGCTTCGACTTCCTGCGCTACGACAGCGTGCCGGTGCTGCGGCGGGTGACGCAGCCGATGCTGGCGCTGTACGGGACGATGGACCCCTCGATCCCGTTCGTCGAGAGCACCCAGAAGCTCACCGCGGCCCTGCGGGAGGCGGACAACGCCGACTACACCATCCGCTTCCTGGGCGGGGCCGACCACGCGATGCGGGTGAACGGCGGGCCGTTCGCCCACGGCTACCTGGAGACGCTGGCCAACTGGGTGCTCAACCTGCCAAGGACGGCGGCGCCGGCGGCCGGGCTGCAGGTCGCGGGGGCGACGCCCGTGCAGCGCTACGTCGCGGCCGACGTGCCCACGGCGCCCTGGTACGCGCGCGGCGCCATCCTCGGCTTCGCGCTGACCCTCACCGCCGTCGGGTACGTCGCGGCCCCGGTGACCGAGATGGTCGTGCGGTTACGCGGCCGGGACGCCCTGGTGTCCCGGCCCGACCTGTGGCCGGGGATCCGCCGCCGCCTGCGCCGCATGGCGTGGACGGGGGTGGGCCTGCTCGCCGCCGTGACGGCGTTCATC
This sequence comes from Sphaerisporangium sp. NPDC005288, assembly GCF_040607475.1. Taxonomy (NCBI): domain Bacteria; kingdom Bacillati; phylum Actinomycetota; class Actinomycetes; order Streptosporangiales; family Streptosporangiaceae; genus Sphaerisporangium; species Sphaerisporangium sp. NPDC005288. Next base: position 27,410 of record NZ_JBEXGT010000037.1, read on the forward strand.
ACGCTGATCGTGCTGTTCTCGGTGAACCAGGCCGGGGCGTGGCCGGCCGTGCTCGCCGGGTGGCTGGTGGTCCGGGTGCTGGCCGTGCTGATGCTGGTGCAGGAGGTGACGACGGTCGCGGCCCTGATCGCCGCGCTGCGGGACGGCTGGGAGCCGGGGCGCTGGCAGCGGTTCGCGCTCGCCGCGGTGCTGGGGGGCACCGCCCTGCTCATGGTCACCGCCGCCTACTACGGGCTGTTCGGCATCCCCTGGTAACCCGGCGTGCCTGCCCGCTGACCTGTCGGACACATCTTTCCCGGCATACCCGTACAACTCGACCGCCGTTCCCTGCATGTTCACGTCCGCGTCGGCTGCGCTGGATACATTGCCCCCTTGATCGAAGAGGATGGGGCAGCGTTGCCGGAGAAGATCAAGCCGCGGGGGACGGCCGCGGTCATCGGGTGGACGGCTCTTTCCGCCCTGGTGCCAGGCGCGGCGCACCTGCGCGCCGGCCACCGCCGCACCGGGTTCCTGCTGCTCGGCGCGTACGGCGTGCTGCTCGCGGCGGTCACGGCCGTCGCGCTGACGGCGGACGCCGGCCTGGCCGGGCGCCTGCTGGACCCCGGATGGCTGCGCGCCGTGATCGCCGTGGCGCTGGTCGCGGCGCTCGGCTGGTTCACGCTGCTGGTCCGCTCGTACGTGGTCCTGAACCCGGGTGAGCTGCCGCAGGCGGGACAGGTGGTCTCCGGCGTCCTGGCCGGGATCCTGGCGGTCAGCGTGGCGTTGCCGTTCGTCGTCGTCGCCCAGTACGCGATCGTGTCCGGGGAGACGCTGGACACGGTCTTCGACGCCCCGCCCACCGTGGCGGCGGCGGCGCCGACGCCCGGCTCCCGCCCGGTGGACCCGTGGGGGGGCAGGACGCGGGTGAACATCCTGCTCCTCGGCGGCGACTGGCAGCCGAACCGGGTGGGCGTGCGCACCGACAGCCTCAACATGGCCAGCGTGGACGTGCGCACGGGCAACACCGTGCTGCTCAGCCTTCCCCGCAACCTGGAGAAGGTGCGCTTCCCCCCGGGCACTCCGATGCGGCGCAGGTTCCCCGACGGCTTCCGCCTGCCCGCCAACCCCGACGGTTCCCGCGAGGACCTGCTGTTCTCGGTGTGGGAGTACGCCGAGACCCACCCCGAGCTGTTCGGCGGCCGGCACGGCATGGGCCCCGAGACGCTCAAGCAGACCATCGGCTACACCCTGGGCCTGGACGTCGACTGGTACGCCCTGGTCAACATGTGGGGGCTGGCCAGGATCATCGACGCCCTCGGCGGCCTCACGCTGACCGTCCCGACCGACGTGGTGTTCGGCAAGTACAACGAGGGCCTGGTCAAGGCCGGCACCCGCAGGCTGCGCGGCGCGGACGCCATGTGGTTCGCCCGCTCGCGCACCTACAGCGACGACTACACGCGCATGGGACGCCAGCGGTGCGTGCTGGACGCCCTGCTCCACCAGACCGACCCCGGCACGGTGCTGATCAGGTTCAACCAGCTGGCGCGGGCGTCGAAGGGCATGTTCCGCACCGACATCCCCCGGTCGATGCTGGAGCACCTGGTGCCGCTCGCGCTGAAGGTGCGGGACGCGCGGGTCACCGGGGTGCAGTTCGTGCCACCGCTGGTCAGCACCGCCGACCCCGACTGGGCGCTGATCCGCGCGCGCAGCGCCAAGGCGATACGCGACTCGGCGGCGGGCCCCGCGACGCCCTCCCCCGCGGCGTCCGCGGTGACCTCGCCCTCGGCGTCCCCGGCGTCCCCGGCGACCTCGCCCTCGGCGGGCGGCCCGGCCACGGCTTCGCCCTCGTCGGCCGCCTCGGGCCCGGGCACCCCGTCCCCCTCGGCGACCCGCGCGGGCACGCCGGGCAAGCACGCCGACCGGAGCATCTGCGGCGCCTGAGGACAGGGAGCTCCGCCCGACCCCTTGGTCACGGTTCGATAACGGCGATGCCTCGACCACGTCACGTAGTCGGTCGGCTACGGTAAGTCTTACTCGTGTGTCCGCCCCCCGCGACGCGGCCGTGCTGAAAGCCGTCCGCCATGACGCGTCCTCCCCGTTCCCTCATCCGCGCTCCGGGTGGCCTGTTACGAGCGTTGTTCCGGCGGCCCGCGAACCCCACGCCCCTGCGCGTCCCGCGGTCCCCTGCCGCCGCACCACCGGGCCGGCAGGTCCCGGACGCCCGCGTCCCGGCGCCTCTCGCCGGCGGCGCCGCCAACCCCCACAAGGAGAGCGCAGTGTCCAACGCGGAAGCCGGTTCGGGCATCACCGTAACCGGCATCGACGACAGGTACGGCGCGCTGTGCCAGGGTTCCAACCAGCGCTGGACCGCCCGGCCCGACTATGTCAAAGTCGTGCGGTCGACCGGCGAGGTGATCGGCGCCCTGAACGAGGCGCTCAACAGCGGCCGCACCCGGGTCACCGTGCGCTCCGGCGGCCACTGCTACGAGAATTTCGTGGCCGCCGACGGAGTCCAGGTGATCATCGACATGGGCGGCATGGACCGCGTCCACCACGATCCCGCCATGGGGGCGTACTGCGTGGAGGCCGGGGCGACGAACTGGCACAACTACGCCCGGCTGTACCGCGAGTCCGGGCGCACGCTGCCCGCCGGGTCCTGCTACTCGGTCGGCGCGGGAGGCCACATCTGCGGCGGCGGGTACGGGTTGCTGTCGCGCCGGCACGGCCTGACGGTCGACTACCTGTACGCCGTGGAGGTCGTCGTCGTGCGCCGCGAGCCGCGCGGCGACTACCAGGCGCAGGCGGTGATCGCCCGCAGGGACGACGACGGTGACCTGCGCGAGCTGTGGTGGGCGCACACCGGCGGCGGCGGCGGCAACTTCGGGGTGATCACCCGCTACTGGTTCAAGGACCTCCCCCGGCCGCCGATCAACGTCTGGCTCAGCGCCGTCGGCTGGAGCTGGGAGGGCATGACCTATGACCGTTTCGCCCGGCTCGTCGGGAACTTCGGGCGGTTCTGCGCTGACAACAGCGCCCCCGGCAGCGAGTACGCCGGCCTGTTCTCCATCCTGAAGCTCACGCAGCGAGCGGCCGGGAAGATCGGGCTCATCACGCAGGTGGAGGCCACCAACCCCGCCGCCGGCCGCGACCTGCTCGACGCCTTCCTCGCCCAGATGGAGGACGGCGTGGACGCGCCGCGCGCCACCTTGGACGTGGAGACGGGTGAGCACCCGCCGATGGAAGGGCTGCACGACGAGCCCCGCCTGATGCCGTGGATCCAGGCGACCCAGGCCCTCAACGGCGCGGGCGCGGGCCGGCGCGGGAAGTACAAGTCGGCCTACATGCGCAAACCGTTCCCCGACCAGCAGGTGCGGGTCATGTGGAACTTCCTGTCCGGCGCGCGCGACGACACCGAGGTCCCCGGCGACGACTACGACACCACCGCCTACGCCAACCCCGAGGCGCTCATCCAGGTGGACACCTACGGATGCGCGATCAACGCGGTCGGCGCGCACGAGACCGCCGTGGCGCAGCGCGACTCGATCATGAAGCTGCAGTACCAGACGTACTGGACCGACCCGGCCGAGGACGCCGTCCACGAACGCTGGATCCGCGAGCTGTACCGCCGGGTCTACCACGCCTCCGGCGGCGTCCCGGTGCCGGCCGCGGCAGACGGCGCGACGGACCCCGACGCCGTCACCGACGGGTGCTACATCAACTATCCCGACCGCGATCTCAGCAGCCCGCGGTGGAACACCTCCGACGTGCCGTGGTACCGCCTGTACTACGGCGACAACTACGAACGCCTGCGGCAGGCCAAGCGCACCTGGGACCCGCACGACATCTTCCGGCACGACCAGTCGATCAGATGACGCTCCCGGCACAGCACGGCACGGCCTGGCACAGCGCAGCACGGCCTGGCACGGCACGGCCCGTCATGGCCCCGGCACGACTTCCGGCCGACCCGGTCGCCTTCGCCGCCTTATCCGCCTTATCCGCCCCGGCCGGTCCACCGATGCCGCCGGCCCCATGGGCAGTCCCTGGCCATTCATCGACGGTGCTGACCGGTCATATCGATCCCGGCCGTTCATCGGCGGCCCTGGCGGTCATGAGCGACCGTCCCCGTTCATCGGCAACCTGCCGGTCCTGACCTTCCCTGGGCGGTCCTGCCGGTCCTGGCCCGTCCTGGGCGGTCCTGCCGATCCTGGGTGGTCTTGCCCGTCCTGCTGGGCCTGACCTGCACTGGGTGGTCCCGCCGGTCCTTGCTGGTCTTGCCGGTCCCGCCGGGCCTCACCTGCACCGGGTGGTCCTGCCGGTCCTGCCGGTTCGGTGTTCAGAGGCGGAAGGAGTCGCCCGCGAGCCGGCGGACGCGGTCCTCGTCGACCAGGTGGCCGAGGCCCGGCTGGGTGAGCGGGACGGCGACGACGCCGCCGGAGGCCCCGACCGGGGGTGTCACGATCTGCGCGCTGCGCGGCGGCTCGGTCACGTCGCTGGGCAGCGTGCACCCGGGCAGGCTGGCGACGGCGACCGTGGCCGCGCGCGCCAGGCCGGTGCCGCGCCCGCCGGCGGCGGTGATGTCCCACCCGGCCGCCACGGCCACGTCGTGCGCCGTCCGCACGGCGCGCAGCGCCCCGAAGCGGGACGGGCGCAGCAGCAGCGCGCCGCCGGCCCACGCCGCTACGGCCTCACGCAGCGCGGCCACCGAGTGCACCTCGATCGCGACGAGCGAGGTGACCCGGTCCTGCAGTTCGGCGTGCATGTCCAGGTCGGGGGCGGTGTCCGGGCCGCCGAACGGACGCTCGATGGCGGTCACGTCGTAGGAGGCCAGCGCCTCCAGCGCCGAGACGTCGGTGTAGGCGCCGCGTGCGTCCACGGCGAGCGCCAGGGCGGGATAGGCCTGCCGCACCGCGCGCACCGGCTCGACGTCCCAGCCGGGATGCACGTCCAAGGTGACGTGGGCGTAGCCGGCGCACACGTGGCGGTTCACCCGGGCCACCATCGCCTCGAGCGACCGCTCGGCGGCCAGTCGCACCGTCGCCATGAGGGAGGTGCGGGTGCCGCCGATCGCGTGGGCCAGCGGGACGCCCTGCATGCGCGCCCACAGGTCCCAGCAGGCCAGGTCGACGGCGGTGCCGCCGGGGACGGTGCCCAGTTCGTCGGGGTGCTCCCAGTCAACGCCGAGAAGCGCGGGGCCGAGAGACTCCTCCAGCGTCGCCCACGTCTTGCCGAGCACGTGATCGCGGTCGGCGGCCTCAGCGGCGCCCATGTCGTCCTGGCCATGGGCGGTGGCGGTGTGCGTCCCCCGCGCGGGCCGGAGCTCCGCGGGCTGGACGACCTCCCCCCACCCGGTCATCCCCCCGTAGTCGGTGAGCTTGACCAGGATGCTCTCCGGACGCCTGCCGTAGGGCAGCACGAGCCGGAAGACCTCGAGCTCACGGACGCGCGGCATGGAACCCCCTCATCGAACACCTGTCCCTTCCATGGTGCCCGCTGCGAGGAGGCGCTCGAAACGCGGGCCGCCCGCGCGGGCGGAAACCTCCGGTCGGCGAGGCGCTCCGCGCGTGACATTCCCGCTGGTGGCCCGCCTGTCAGCCCCCGGCCCGACAGACGGTCAGACCACGCCACGATAGGGGCCTCCCCGTCCCATCACAGGCCCGACCACACCACGACACAGGGCCCCTAGGTCCGGGTCCGTCACGGTCCGAGCCACATCCCAACACGGAGCGCCTAAGGCCCGGTCCGTCACGAGTCCGGGCCACATCACGACACGGGGCGGCTCCGGCGCGCTGTTATGGATCCGGGCCGCATCACGACGCTCGGGCGATCTGGACCGGTCATGAGTCCTGGTCACATCATGACGCCGGGACGGCCCGGGCGGGTGATCGGCGGGCCGGGCGGCGGTCAGGCCTGGCCGGGACGCGGGGCGGCTGCGCGGCTGTCAGCGTCCGGTGCGGCCGGCGATCGGCGTGGCGAGGGCGGCCTGGGCGACGATCAGGCCGAAGCAGGCGAGGTACACCCACCAGGCGGTGTCGAACGCCGCGAACAGCGCACCCGTGAGGGCGATGGCGACGACCGAGAAGACCGACTCGCCGATCTGGAGCGAGGAGCTGTTCCTGCCCTCCTCGCCGGGGGCGGACAGCTCAAGGGTGAGGACCGACAGCGTCGGGTAGACCAGGCCGATGCCGAACCCAGTGGCCAGCCATGCGACCAGGCCGGCGGCGAGCGGCACGGAGTCGAAGACCAGCAACGCCGTGCCGGCGGTGCCGACGGCGACCAGGAACGTCCCGACGCGCAGCAACCGCGTGCGGTCGTACCGGCGGCGCCCCTGGATCCAGGAGGCGAGTGACCAGGTCAGGGCCGACCCGGTGAGGAACAGGCCCGAGAACGTGGGGCTCAGCCCGCGCTCGCCCGTCAGCATCAGCGGCACGAACACATCGGCGGCGAACGACGCCCCGGCGGCCAAACCGCGCAGCAATACCACCGTCGGGAACCCGCGCGCCGCGCGCATCGTGCCGCGGGGCAGCAGGCGCGGGAGGGCGACGGCGAGGACGGCGAGCCCCACGGCCAGCAGCACATAGCCGTCGCCGCCCAGGCCGCTGCCGTACTGCAGCAGGGCCGCGCCGACGGCGACGACGCCGCCCCAGGCGAGCCGAGCACGAAAATCGGCGCCGGAGGGCGCGCCATGCGGCGCGTTCTGGGGCGCGAACTGGGGTGACGCGCCCTGCGGTGCGCCATGCGGCGCGTTCTGGGACGCGGCCTGAGGTGGCGCGGCGGCTTGCGGTGCGCCATGCCGCGCGTCCTGGGGCGGGGCTTGGGGTGACGCGCCCTGCGGTGCGTCCTGCGGCCTGTCGGCGGCCGACCGTCCGGTCAGCCCGTGCCACAGCACGACGGCGGCCGGGGCCACCAGCAGCGGGATCCCCAGGAAGACCCACCGCCAGCCGGCGTGCTCCACCACGGTGCCGGTGATCGCCGGACCGACGATGGACGGCAGCACCCATGCCGTGGCCAGCAGGGAGAACACGCGGGGGTGCATCTCCGGCGGGTACACCTGCGCCACGACCACGTACAGCGCGACCGAGAACAGGCCGCCGCCGATGCCCTGCACGAACCGGCCCAGGACGAGCACGTGCATCGTGGGAGCCAGCCCTGCGATGAGCAGGCCCACGGTGAACCCGCCGATCCCCGTCCACAGCGGCGCGACCGGGCCGCGCACGTCGCTCCACCGGCCGCCCGCGACGGTGGCGATCACGCTGGCGGCCATCGACCCGCTGAAGGCCAGCCCGTAGAGCGGCAGCCCGTCGAGCGCGCGGGCGACCACCGGCATCGCCGTCGCCACCGCGAGGTACTCGAACGCGATGAGCAGCACGAGAGCGACGATGCCGGCGCTGAGTCCCCGGTACGGACGGCTGAACACGCCGGACGGCGAGATGGGCGGAGATTCGATCACTGCTGAGGACACGCGCTCACCGTATGAGTCCGTCGCGTCCGCCACATCGGCCCCCTACCTAGGCCTTTCGCCCCAAGCCGGCCCTCCCGGCCCGCGTCACCCGAGGTGCGGCGGCTCCGGAACGGCCCGCCGGTCACGGCCCCGATCATGATTGAGGTTCTCATTCTGTACGAGCGGATCAACAAAACTCACATACCATCCCAAAACACTCCCATCCCCGCAAAGCCCTTCCCACCCTCATCGCCCCCATGGCCACGGCCACATCACCTCCCGCCTCATGGCCCGTCACCACCGCATGGCGTCGAACCGGCGCGGTGGCCGTCAGGTCGCGCGGACCGACAGGGTGCGTTCGGCCCACTGGGCGATGTCCCGCCGTTCGATCGCCGCGGCCATCAGCCCGGGGAAGGCGTCCGGCGTGCACGCGAACGCGGGAACTCCCAGGGCCGCCAGCGCCTCGGCGTTGTCGCGGTCGTAGTGCGGCTGACCCTCGTCGGACAGAGCGAGCAGGACGATGACCTGCACGCCGGCCGCCGTCATCGCGGCGACCCTGCGCAGCATCTCCTCACGCACCCCTCCCTCGTACAGGTCGCTGATGAGGATGAAGATGGAGTTCGCCGGACGGGTGATCAGCCCCTGGCAGTAGGCGATGGCCCGGTTGATGTCGGTGCCCCCGCCGAGCTGCGTGCCGAACAGCAGCTCCACCGGGTCGTGCAACTGCTCGGTGAGGTCCACCACGCTGGTGTCGAAGACCACCAGGGACGTGCGCAGCGACCGCATCGAGGCGAGCACCGCGCCGAAGACGCTGGAGTACACCACCGACGCCGCCATCGAACCGCTCTGGTCGATGCACAGGGTCACCTCGCGGATCACCGCGCGCTGCCGGCGGGCGTACCCGACCAGCCGGGACGGCACCACCGTGTTCCTGTCCGGCAGGTAGTTCTTCAGGTTGGCGCGGATCGTGCGGTTCCAGTCGATGTCGGCCACCCGGCGCGGGCGGTGCGTGCGGGCCGACCGGTCGAGCGCCCCGGCGACGGCGGTCCTGGTGCGCTGCGCCAGCCGCCGTTCGAGGTCCTCGACGACCTTGCGCACGACCGTGCGGGCGGACTGGCGAGCCGTCTCGGGCATGACCCGGTTGAGCGACAGCAGCGTGCCGACCAGGTGCACATCGGGCTCGACGGCGTCGAGCATCTCGGGTTCGAGCAGCAGGCGGGTGAGGTTGAGCCGTTCGATGGCGTCCTTCTGCATCACCTGGACGACCGTGGAAGGGAAGTAGGTGCGGATGTCGCCCAGCCAGCGGGCCACCCGCGGCGCCGAGCCGCCCAGCCCCGCACCGCGCGGGGAGTCGCCGCCCCCGCCGCGGCCGGAATCGCCCGAGCCGCGCCCGCCGTTGTAGAGCGCGGCCAGCGCGGCGTCCATCTGGGCGTCATCGCCGCCCAGCGCGCATCCGGTGCCGTCGGCGTCGCCGCCCAGCACCAGCCGCCATCGCCGTAACCGCTCATCCATGCCGATCTCCCTCCACCCGTCCGGCGTATCGGTCGTCTCCGGCGGCGGGCCGGAGTGCCAAGGGAAGTGGCACCCCGGCCCGCCGTCCGGCGCATCAGGCGCTCCCCAGGATGGAGAGCACGGTGTGCACGGCCGGGGCGGCGCGCTCCGCGTCCGCCTCGGGCGTGTTCGCCCTCTCGGACTCGCCGGAGGACACGCGCCCGCCGATGGCGCGGCGCTCGGGCGGGCTGAAGGCGGCGAACGTCCGCCGCAGCAAGGGCAGCACGTCCACGAACGCCTCCGCGGTGAGCCCTGTCAGCCACGTGTCGATCAGGCCGAGCAGGCCCGGGTCGTGGACCAGCAGCAGGCCGCTGCCCGACAGGAACCCCTCGACCCACGCCGCCGCCCGCGCGGGCGGGTTGCCGGCCGACATCGAACGGGACATGCGCCGCGCGACCTCCTCGGTCGCGATCGTGCCGGCGTCGAGCAAGATGCGGGTCAACCGGCCGGCGATCAGCCCGTGCAGGTCGCGCCGCTCGGCGACGCCGCGCAGCGCGGCCAGCCAGCCCTGCCTGCGCGACTCCAGCAGGCCCACCGACGCGTGGACGGCGTCCACATGGCCGAGCACCTCGCGGGCCGCGTCGTCGTCCAGCCCGGTGACCGCGGCCGGGAGTCCCGCGCAGATGCGGCCGAGCAGGGACTCCACGATGACCGACAGGCCGGCGGCCGGGGTGCCGCGGACATCGCCGTAGCGCTGGGCGCGCACCAGGGCCGGCAGCGCCGCCATCAGGTGGGTGACGTCACTGTCCAGCGCCGCCCTTGTGGAGATGGACGTGAGGACGTCGGGAAGGGCCTCCGGCAGGTCGGCGAGCAGACATCGTTCGGCCACCCTGGTCAGGTCGGCCAGCGTCACCGCGGGTCGCGCGGCGGAGCCGGCGCTCGGCGCGGCGTGCCGGGCCGTCCGCACCGTGCCGAGGTCGACCAGTTCGCGCACCCGCGCGGTGGCCGCCGCCGGGACGGTGGTGCCGTACGCGCCCGCCTCGATGAGGTCGATGTCGAACTCCGGGAGCCACCGCAGTGTCCACGACTCGCGGAAGGTGCCCTTGCCGCGCGCCTCGCGCGAGGCGCCCCAGGGGACGCCGACCAGGCCGAGCCGGTGCAGCAGGCGGCTGCGGTCGAGGTCGAGCGGCTTGCGCAGGTCGAGGTCGAGGTCGCGTTCGAGCGCCTCGGGCTGGAGCTTCAGCCGCCGCTGCCGGTCGCGCAGGTCACGTTGGAGCGGCACCATCGGAGTGTCGTCGGGGACGTGGCCGAGGCGTTCGCCGACGACCATGCGCCGCTGGATGAGCTCCACCGGCAGTTCGTCGCCCTCGCAGAGCACCGCCCTGACCGCCTCGGTGACCTCGCTCAGCCCGGCCAGCGGGCGGCCCCGGACGCCGGCGAGGCTCTCGGCGAGCCGCACGGCCTCGATGACGTGGGCGGAGGAGACCGGAAGGTCCTCCTCGCGCAGCACCTGGGCGGCCGCCGCCAGCCACCGCTCGATCGGGCGGTCGGGCGCGCTGAACAGGTGGTCGTACCAGCCGGGCGAAGTGATGCCCGCGCCGTAGCCGCTCCAGGAGGCCAGACGGCCGTGCGTCCACGGAACCCAGGTCATCTCCACCTTGACCTTGGGCAGCCCGCGCAGGATGCGGTCGTCGGGCGCGGCGGGCCCCGGCTCGCGCAGCGCCGGCACGTGCCAGGCGCCGCAGACCACGGCGACGCGTCGGTGCCCCTCTTTGAAGGCGGCGCGGATCGTCCTGCGCATGTACGCCTCGCGCCGGGCCTCGTGCTCGTGCGGGGTGTACCCCTCTCTGACCGCGGCCATCGCGTCGGCGATCACCTCGAACGGGGTGTCACCGCCGCGGTGCTCCACGGCGTCCTCCCACCAACGCTCCGGATCGTCGTACCCGGCCGCCCGCGCCAACTCCCCAACGGGATCCAGCCGCACCCCCTCCTCCGGTCTCCGATCGGCCTCGGGGGCGGTGTCCGGCTGTGGGGGGGCGGGGTGTTCGGCCAGGCTGTGGGCGGCGGGCAGGTCGCAGAAGCGGGCGGGGATGCCCGCGCGGGCCGCGTACCGGATGGCCTGCCATTCGGGTGAGAACCCGGCGAACGGCCAGAAGGCCGCCCTGGCCGGGTCGCCCGGCACGTGAGCGAGCAGGGCGACGGGCGGCTCCATGCCGGGATCGCCCGCCAGGGCGACCAGCGCGTCGGCCTCGGGCGGGCCCTCGATGAGCACGATGTCGGGGCGCAGTCTGTCCAACTCGGCGAGCACGGCCTTGGCGGAGCCCGGCCCGTGGTGACGGATGCCGAGCACCGTGACCGCCGCCCCGGCCCCCACCCGCCGCCCACCGGCCTCCCGCCCCTCGGACGAACGCCCTGTGGCGCTCCGGCCATCGGTCACCTGGCCGATGCCGGAATCCTCGGCCTCGAGACCGGCATCGGCTTCGTCTTCCGCTCGACCCGCGACTCCGCCTTCGGCCGGAGCGACTGGAGGATCTTGGGCGGACACCGTGGAGAGGACCGCGGGCGCCGCGGCGGGCCCCTCGACCGCCTCGGCGATGGCCGGGGCCGGCTTCGCGGGTCGCCGAGCCGGCTCGCCGGTGGCCGGGACCAGGGGCGTCATGACGTGTGCGGGGGAATCAGGAGGCATCGCGGCAGGCCCGGTAGAAGTCGCGCCAGTCGGCGCGCTCGCGCACGACCGTCTCCAGGTACTCGTTCCAGACGACGCGGTCGGACACCGGATCTTGGATCACCGCGCCGACGATGCCCGCCGCCACGTCCCCGGCGCGCAGCACGCCGTCACCGAAGTGGGCGGCCAGCGCGATGCCGCTGGTCACCACGGAGATCGCCTCGGCGGTGCTGAGAGTGCCGCTGGGGGACTTCACCGTCGTGCGCCCGTCCGCCGTCACCCCTGAGCGCAGTTCACGGAACACGGTGACCACCCGGCGGATCTCTTCGAGCCCGGTGGGCGTCGGCGGCAGCTCCAGCGAACGGCCGAGCTGCGCCACCCGGCGGGACACGATCTCCACCTCCTCCTCGGCCGTGTTGGGCACGGGCAGGACGACGGTGTTGAACCGCCGCCGAAGAGCGCTGGACAGCTCGTTGACGCCGCGGTCGCGGTCGTTTGCCGTGGCGATGACGTTGAACCCGCGCGCGGCCTGGACCTCCTGGTTCAGCTCCGGGATCGGCAGCGTCTTCTCGGACAGGACGGTGATCAGCGCGTCCTGCACGTCTGAGGGCATGCGGGTCAGCTCCTCGACACGGGCTAGCCGGCCTTCGGCCATGGCGCGCATGACAGGGCTGGGCGTCAACGCCTCGCGCGAGGGCCCTTCGGCGAGCAGCCGCGCGTAGTTCCACCCGTACCTGATCGCCTCCTCGGCGGTGCCGGCCGTGCCCTGTACCAGGAGCGTGGAGTCGCCGCTGATCGCGGCCGCCAGGTGTTCCGACAGCCAGGTCTTGGCGGTGCCGGGGACGCCGAGCAGCAACAGTGCCCGGTCGGTGGCGAGGGTGGCGACGGCGACCTCGACGATGCGGCGCGGCCCGATGTACTTGGGCGTGATCTCCCGGCCGTCGCCGAGCAGGTAGGTGGTCACCGCCCAAGGCGAGAGCCGCCAGCCCGGCGGCCTCGGCCGGTCGTCGGACTTGGCCAGGATCGCCAGCTCCTCGGCATAAAGGTCTTCCGCATGCGGACGCAGGACGGTCATGTCGGCTTCAGCTCGCTTCCGCGTAGTCGGCCAGATCGAAGATGGGGGTCAGAGGACGAACCGGTCGCGCCGCCACCGCGCCCCCGCGCGGCCCTCGCGGCGGGCCGACGGGATCACGCCCGCCCGCGCGCCGCGACCTCGCGGGTGGACGCGTCCCGCGTCCGTCCGTGGACAAGAGGATCGAAGGAGTGCACTCGACGCCCCCGCCCGCTGGAGGCGGGAGCGCATCAGAACGCCTCACGCGCGCTTCGCCCGGAGGCGAGATCGCGGAAGGACGGTCGGCATGCCCTCCTTCGGGGAGATGGGGCAAGCCGGGCCGCGTGACGGGCCGGCGATGCGGGACGAGATTCACGCGCCGGCCTCCAGTTCGGCGAGCATGTCGGAGCGGAAGCGCAGGGTGGCGGCGACCTCCTGGACCGGCGGTTCGAGGGACAGCCGCGCCGCTATCGGATGGAAGGCCGGGTCGACGCGCTCGCCGGCCAGCCGCACCAGCTCGCCGAGGTTCCACGGCTGGCGTTCGACCGTGTCGAGGATCTTCTCCAGGACGGCCTTCGCCAGCGCCGCGCCCCACGGAGCGGGGACGCCACCGAGCATCATGATCAGCTGGCCGTCGACGGGCTGGTCGCGGACCAGCTCGGCGGCCTTGTCGGCGCGCTCGCCGGGAGGCAGGACGGCGAGCAGGTCGGTGAGCGGCTCCACGGCGAACAGTGCCCGCGCCCACGTGGCGTCGTTCTGCAGCACCGCGGCCCGCTCCCAGCCGAGCCTCACCTCTCTGGACCAGTCACCGTTGTTGAGGGCGACGATCTGCTTGGCCGTACGCCCGAAGTGGCCGGTCCAGAAGCCGAGCGGGGTGTGCGCGACGATCTGCTGGAGCCACCAGCTGCGCGGGCCCGTGCCGCCGGGCGCACGCGCGCGGACGCCGTCGCGTTCCATGGCGGCGTCACAGGAGGCGGGCGGCTCGGCGACGAGCCGGTCACCGGCCAGCCGCAGGCACCGGGCGGCCCGCTCGGCCATCCGGCGGCCGAGCCGGGAGTCGGGCAGCCGGGTGAGCAGGTCGGCCGCCTGGCCCCGGACCTCGCGCCGCCGATCGTCGAGCGCGGCCTCGAGGAACGGCTCGTCCGCCATCGACAACCCCTCGGCCAGGGCATGGACGAACGCGGCCCGGTCTTCCGGAGACTCCTCATCCCAGCTCCGCAGCAAGAGCGCGCGAGCGCCCACGGGGTCGGCCGTGCGCAGACTTCGCAGGTAGGACAGTCGATCGCCGCGCGTGCCGAACTCCCAGAGAGGATGCGTCGGCACACTCACATCGTCCGGCCCCTCCCCATCGCCGCCCCCCATGCCCGGCTCCCCAGGCCCTCCGGTCCCTCCGGTCCCCTCAACGGCCGGCCCTCCACCCAGGCCCGGCGACCGGCCACCAGCCGGAGAGACGCCACCTGCCGGAGGTCCGCCCGCGTCCAAAGCTGTGCCACCTGTTAAAGGATCGCCCGCCTCCGGAGAGGCCCCAACTGCCGAAGGGCTGCCTGCATCCGGAGAGGCGCCACCTGCCGAAGGGCTGCCTGCATCCGGAGAGGCGCCGCCTGCCGGACAGCCACCGGCCGGAGAAGCGCCACCTGCGTCCAGAGATGTTCCACCTGCCGAAGCATCGCCTGCGTCTAGAGAGGCGCCACGCGCCGGAGGTCCGCCAGGGGGTGGGGAGCCGACCGTGGTCGGCGGTCCACTACCGGTGGCGGACAGGTGGGCGGAGGCCTCCTCGAGGAGGTAGGCCCACGAGGCGTTGAGGGAGGCCAGCCAGCGCCCCCTGGCCCCGGCCAGCACGCCGATGGGAGGGCGCAGGGAGCGGTCGCGCGCCCCCTGGTCCAGAACCGAGGGGATGAGCTTCGACGGCAGGCGGTACCCCCGCGCGGCGGCGGCCTCCAGCCATTCGGGCAGCAGCCGGGGATGCTCACCGCCGAGGATGCGCGCGGCGCGCTCACCGGCCGCGCGCGGCACCAGTGGCTGCTCCTCCGGAGACGCGACGGGCAGCGGCTCGCCCCTGTGAAGCCGCTGTCCCGCCCGCGTGCCCGCCGTGTACGCCGCCGCCTTGCCCAGCAGACCGGGCACGGGCCGCCGATCGGTGCCCACCAGCGCGGCCGACACCAACCGTTCCCACTCCTCCGCGGTGATCACCACGCCGCCGCTCCCGCACTCCTCAGCCGTACTCACAGGACCACCACCCGGTTCTCCTCGTCCCATGTCGTGAGAAGGCGCAGGCCACCTGGCGTCCACTCGGCGGCGACGGTGACGGGCTCGCCCCCGGACACGGCCAGCAGCCGCCACGGGACGCCCATCGAGGCATGCAGCGGCATCCCGCCGAGTAGCCCCGGCCGCGCACCCCCCGGACCGTGCCACTCGTCCAGTGCGCCATGCCGGTCGCCGTCCGGACTGTGCCGCTCGCTCTGTGAACCGTGCCGCTCACCCCCCGAGCCGTGTAGCTCACCCCTCGTGTCGTGGCACTCACTCCCCGGGCCGTGCTCGTCGTCCCCCGGGCGCTGCCGGTTACCTCCCGGGCCGTGCCGGTCAGCCCCTGGGTTGTGACGGTCATCCGGGGCCGGGGTGAGGTCGGCGAGGAGCCATCGGTCAGCGCGTCTGGCGGGGACGACATCGGTCAGCACGACGGGCCAGGACTCCAGCCACGGGTCTGCGGCGAGCGCGGCGGCCAGCTCGTCCAGCGCGGCACGCGCCCCGGCCCCGGGTGGGGGCCCGGACGGCGCCGCCTGGTGTCGGACGGCGACCAGCACGCGCAGCGGGGCGGCACCGGGATAGAACGCCAGCTCGGCGTCCATGACGGTGCCGGTGACCAGCGAGGCGTCCAGGGCCTGACCGGGCGGAGCGAACGACAGCACCAGAGCGAAACGGCCACTGGTGCGCCCGCGCAGCCAGACCCGGCGTGAGACGAGACGGTCCTGCTCTTCGTCTCGTGAGCCGAGCACATGCCAGTGGTCGCGCACGGTCGCCCCCGCCAGCACCTCCTCTCGGGAGGTGGGGAAACCCACCCGCGACCGGACGGTGTCGCGAAGCGGCGCGGGCAGCTCGGGCGCGCGACGGTAGCCGACCGCGAGCAGGTGGAGCAGGCCGTACTCGCCCAGGAGCCGGGCGGGCCAGTCTTCCTCGGCCAGAACGCGGGGCAGACGCGAGACGACGCCGGCGACACCGGGCGCCTGCGCGTCGACCAGCCGCCTGGTCAGCTCCTCCCACTGCGCCGGAGCGCTCTTCCGGGCCCCGGCCAAGCCTTGGCCGATCTGGTCGGCCAGCCATCGTTCGAGCTCGGACAGGCCCGCTGCCACCCGCCGCTCACGCTGGACGGCCCGCCGATCGGGCTCGCCGCCGTCGGCGGAACCCGGCCCGCCGTCCACGACACCGGGCCCACCGTCCACGACACCCGGTCCGCCATCCGCAAGCCTTGTCCCCCCGTCGGCGAGCCCCGGCGCCCCGGGCTCTGCCTGCGCGCCGATGCCCTCACCGGCCGTGCCTTCGGTGTCGCCTGTGGGCGGGATCGCCGCGTGGCCGGGGCCCGAGCCGGAGCCGGCGTGACCGGCCGTTCCCGGACCTGCGTGGCCGGCCGTTCCCGGACCTGCGTGGCCAGCCGTCCCGGGGCCTGCGTGGCCGGCTGTCCCGGGACCGGCGGTCGGGGTGCCGCTTCGTGGCGTGGCGGCCTTGGCGGCGCGGGCTCGGCGCTGCTCGAGCCACTCGGTGACCCAGTCGGGTGAGGCATCGGCGGACGGGACACCGTCGGCGGACCACAGCAGGAGCAGGCCGAGCGCGTGCTTGCACGGGAACTTGCGGCTCGGACAGGTGCAGCGGTAGGCGGGCTCGGCAAGGTCGACGCACGCGCGGTACGGCGTGGCGCCGCTGCCCTTGCACTCACCCCAGAGCACGTCGGGCGTCGCCCCCGTCGCCGGCCACTTCGCCGGCGTGCTCACGCTCTGCGCGCCCTTCTGGGAGGATGCGTCGGGGGCGAGCGCGAGCACTTGTTCACGGCTCCAACGTTCGATCACACCAGGCACATTAGCCACGGCCTCCGACAAAAACCGGGCCGCGCGAAAGGGCCGGAATACCTCCCGGACCAGGGGTACGGGAGCACCATGAGTCTTATCTGGGAGCAAGTGGTCATCGACTCGGCCGACCCGGTCGCGCTGGGCGAGTGGTGGGCGAAGGCGCTCGGCTGGGTCGTGGTCAACGACGCCGAGGACGAGTACGAGATCCGGCTGGCCGAGGACGTGCTGCCGGGCCTTCTCTTCGCCCCCGTGCCGGAGGAGAAGGCGGGCAAGAACCGGCTGCACCTGGACTTCCGCCCGGTCGACCACCAGGCCGAGGTCGATCGCCTGCTGGCACTGGGCGCCCGCCGGGCCGACGTGGGGCAGGAGGCGGTGCCGTGGGTCGTGCTCGCCGACCCCGAGGGCAACGAGTTCTGCGTCCTCGGCGAACGCGCGAGCTGAGCAGGGCACCAGTGTCGCGAGCTGAGCAGGGCACTAGAGTTCCGGCTGTGCTCGTGATGACGCTCGCCGCCTGTCCCGATGGTCCCGGTCTGGAGGCGGCCGATGACGACGATGCCCTCCGGGTCGCCAACGCGAGCCTGAACGGCCCGGAGCCGGTGGTGGCCGTGGACGACGACGGCGGGCTGCGGTTCCTGCGCCGGGACGTGTCGGGGCGGTTCGTCGCGGTGCAGCGGCGCCCGCCGGTGGCCGAGGCGCTGGACCTGCTCCCCCACCCTGAGGGCGGGTGGTTCCGCGAGACGTGGCGGACCTCGGAAGGCTTCGAGCCGGCCGGGTACGGCGCGGTGCGGCAGAGCGCGACCGGCATCTACTTCCTGCTCCAGCCGGGCGAGGAGTCGGTGTGGCACGCGGTCCGGTCGGACGAGGTGTGGTTCTGGCACCGTGGCGGTCCGCTGACCCTCGTGCTCGGCGGCGACGGTGACCGGCCGGCGGCGGGGCGGGAGATCACGCTCGGCCCTGCGGTGGAGCGGGGTCAGGTGCCGCAGGCCCTGGTGCCGGCGGGCACCTGGCAGGCGGCACGCCCGGCCGGCGCCGAACAGGTGCTGGTGAGCTGCGTGGTCTCTCCCGGCTTCGACTTCGCCGACTTCACGGCCCTGTGACCTCGTGCCCGTCCAGCCTGAAGGGCGGGCGCGCGGGCCGCTGCCGGTGGGCCGCCCCCGCCGAGCGCAGCTGGCGGAGCGTCCAGCCGTGGCCGGAGGGGGTGAGCGGGACGGTGGCGGCGGTGAACACCTCGGCCGCGCGCCGGTAGGACAACCGGCCGCGGCCGGTCACCGGGCAGCGGTCGTGCTCGGGCGTGCCCGGGGCCGCGCGGCGCCGCGTCAGCAGCAGCGGGCCTTTGGTGCGGCCGAGCAGGAGCAGCCGCAGCAGCCGCGCCGTGCCGGGGCCCCAGCGCAGTGACGGGGAGTCCCTGACGCGCCGCCGCGCCAGGTCGAGGTCGTCGACGTCGAGGGCGAGCAGGCGTTCCACGGTGGCCGAGGTCTCGTACAGCAGGCGCCAGCAGGCCTGTTCGCGCAGGTCGGCCGGCAGGCCGAAGATCTGCGCCACCTGCTCAGGGGTGAGCACCGCGAGCGCGGCCGCCGGCGCCGCGGGAGACCGGAGCCGGGCGCCCGCGACGTGCAGCGGATCGCCGTCGATCCAGCCGCGCACGCGCCACCACGCGAGGGCTCCGCGCAGGATCGACAGCTCGCGGCCGACGGTGCGCGGGTCGGCGCTCGCGGCGCGCTCGTCCAGCGCCGAACGCAGGCGCAGCGCGGTGGCCGGCGCGTCCAGCAGGGCCAGCGGCACGATGGGCGGGACGGCGCCGCGGCGCGCCCTCCCCCGCGGCGGGGTCCTGCCGACGAGCGCCCAGGCCCAGGTGGCCAGCGCGATGCGGTAGACCCGCCGCGATGCCTCTCCCAGCCGGAGCGTGGCCAGGTAGTGGTCGATCGCGACGGCGTACTCGACGGGCGGCGGGGAGGTGGTCACATCGCCCTCGCCACCGTGCGTGCTCGGGTGCACGACGTGTCGCCTCCCTCTCGCCCGCCACGGGCGGTGCCGAGGTGGCGTCGCTTCGCCACCCCGCCGTCGAATGAACGAAACCGCAGTAAAACATCGTCGACCGGCATCTTCGAGACTAGTGCTGCCGCAGTAAATGACCTGTCGGACGACCGCCGGCGGTCGAAGTCTAGCCGGACGCATCATCAGGTCAACGGGGATACGTCAAGAGCGGATGCGTCACTGGAAGATGGTGCAGTAAAGGGACTCAACTTCTCTCAGCCGAACCGTTGCATGGCATGCTGCCCACTGCGCAGGGTGAGGGGCATGGTCGGGAGAAGACTTCGGCGGCGCATGGCCGCGCTGGCTCATCGGGATCTGCGGCTGTTCTTCGTCGGCGAGGCCACCTCGCTGCTCGGTTCGGCGATGGCGTCGCTGGCCCTGGCCTTCGCGGTGCTCGGCGGCGGGGGCACGCAGTCGGAGCTGGGGTACGTCATAGCCGCCCGCATCGTCCCCATGGTCGTGCTCATGCCGTTCGCCGGAGTCGTCGCCGACCGGGTGGGTCCGCGGCGCGTCATGGTGAGCTCGGACGTCCTGCGCTGCGTCACCCAGGCGATCCTGGCCGTCCTGCTGCTCGCCGGACGTCCGCCCCTGTGGGCTTTCGTCGCGCTCGTCACGGTGTGGGGGGCCGGGGAGGCGTTCTTCATGCCGGCACGGGGCGCCCTCATCCCGCGGGTCGCCGCCGGCGGTGACCGGTACGCGGGCAAGCTGCGGGACGCGAACGCGCTCGCGGGCCTGGCGCAGTCCCTGGCGTCGGTGAGCGGCCCGGCGCTCGCCGGGGTCGCCGTGGCGGTGCTGGGCCCGGGAGCGGTGGTCGCCCTGGACGCGGGCACGTACGCGGTGAGCGCCGTCGCGCTCATGCTCCTCCGCCTGGCCAGCTCCGGTCCCCCACCGGTACCGGCCATGCGAGGAAGGGCGATCGGGGAACTGGCGGAGGGGTGGCGGCACTTTCGCGCGCGCTCCTGGCTCTGGGTCACGACCCTGCAGTTCACGCTGTTCAACATGCTCGTGTGGGCGCCGTTCCTGGTGCTCGGGCCCGTCGTCGCGCAGGAGCGGCTGGGTGGGGCCGGCGCGTGGGGGCTGATCATGGCGTGCTACGGCGGCGGGGCCGTGGGAGGAGGGCTCGCCATGATGGGCGGACGGGCGGTGCGCCGCCCCCTCCTGGTCGCGACCGTCGCCACCTTCGGCTGGGCTCTGCCGTCGGGTGCGATCGCCGCCGGGGCGCCGGTCACGGTGATCGCGACCGGCGCGCTGATCGCGGGCGCCGGCTCCGCGGTGTGCGGCACGCTCTACGCGACGACCAACCAGCGGTACCTGCCGGCGGGGGTGCTTGCGCGGGTCACCTCTCTGACCGGTGTGGGGGCGTTCGTCCTCGGCCCCGTCGGGCTGGCCGTCGCGGGTCCGGCGGCCTCGGCCGCCGGGGTGACCGGCGTGCTGGCCTTCGGCGCGGTCTGGCAGGCGGTCGCCTGCTGCGTCGTCCTCGCCGTTCCCGGCGTGCGCGGCCTGCCCGCGGCCCCGGCTGGGGTGGAGGACGCCGATGCCGCCGCGACCACCGACGAGGCCGCGCGAGTCTGACCAAGGGCGGGATTGTAGCGGCTTATGTCCTATTTGTTCGGTAGTGCGAATGAGTAAATGTGCACATTCGACAGGCAATCCAACAGTGGCTCACCCGCGAATGAAGGGGGCAAGCACCGCAACCGAGCAGTGACATGAGAGGTACCGGAAATGAACAAGACCCTCGCTCTTCCGGGCGTCGTCCTGGCCGCCGGGCTGGCGGCGGCGGCCCTCGCGCCGTCGGCGGCCCAGGCGGCGCCGCGGTCCGCGAGCGCCGCGACCGCCGCCGCACCGGCCTCCGCCTCGGCGGCCCAGGCGGCGGCGGTCTCGTCGGGCGCCTACTTCGTCGGGCATCTGACCGGCCGCAACGAGGTCCCGGTCAAGGGCGGCCCCGCCGTCGGGGACAAGAACGGCGCCGCTCTCGTCGCTCTGCGCATCAGCGGCGACCGCGTCACCTACGCCGTACGGTGGGAAGGCATCGCCGCCCCCACCGCGTTCCACATCCACAAGGGCAAGGCGGGCGTCAACGGCGACGTCAAGATCCCGTTCTTCGGGGAGGCCCTGCCGGACGGCGCCCGTGCCCTGGCCGGCACGGTGAAGGCCGACCGGGGGCTGCTGTCCTCGATCAAGGCGAGCCCGTCCAAGTTCTACCTGAACGTGCACACCGGTGAGTTCCCCGGCGGCGCGGTACGCGCCCAGCTCCACCGGGTGTCACACCCGATCGACCTGGCCGGCCTCCTCGCGCAGGACACCCACACGCGGCTGCACTCGGAGGGCAGCGGCGCGCAGGAGGTCCGCGAGCCGGGCAAGAAGGTCGGCGACCCCGACGGCGCCTCGCAGTGGCTGGTCGGCGTCAAGGGCTCCAAGCTGTACTACGCCACCATCTGGGACAAGCTGGACCCGGTCACCAACGGGCACATCCACCGCGGGAAGAAGGGCAAGAACGGCCCGGTGGTCGTGAACCTGTTCGCCGACGCCAACGGCCTGCCCGCGGGCGTGTACGGCATCGCGGGCGTCGCGCCGGTGAAGGGCGACATCGCCAGGGGCATCGTCAAGACGCCGAAGAACTGGTACACCAACCTGCACACCACCGGGTTCCCCGACGGCGCCGTCCGCGGCCAGCTCTACTCCGCCCACGGCTCCTGGTGACCCCCGAGGTCCCCTCGACGCTCCACGGAGCCGGGACCTCCCGATGACCCCGGAAGTCCCCCGGTGACCTTTGGCCGCCGGGAGGTCTTCCGGTCCCCCGCGGTCTCCGCGGACCCTCACCGCCCCGCCCGCCGTGCGTCCTCGTGCGGCGGGCGGTGGCGTTCCAGGACGTCGCCGACGCGGCAGGCGGGCCGGCGAGGCCCCGCGCGGGAGGGCGGCGCGAGTTGGGGAATGACAGGTCAGGCGGAACAATGGCAGGCAAGCGCCCATGCGAGGAGGTCAACGGTGACCCGCCAGATCGTCTCCGTCGTCGGTGGCAAGGCCGCCGAGGACGCCAACGCCTCGACCTACGACTCGGTGAACCCCGCCAGGACGGCCGAGACCGTGGCGAGCGTCCGGCTCGCCGGCGCCGCGACGTTCGCGTGGGCGTGCAGCATGGCCTCGGCGGCGCAGCGCGAGTGGGCGCGGGTGCCCGCGCCGGTCAGGGGGCGGGTCATCGCCTCCATCGGGCGGCTGGTCGAGGCCAACGCCGAGACGCTGGCCAGGCTGGTGACCGACGAGATCGGCAAGCCGTACGCCGAGGCCATGGGCGAGGTCCGCGAGATCGTCGACACGTGCGACTTCTTCCTCGGCGAGGGCCGCCGGCTGTACGGCCAGACGGTCCCGTCGGAGATGCCGGACAAGAGCCTGTTCACCTTCCGGACGCCGGTCGGGGTGGCCGCGGTGATCACGGCCGGCAACTTCCCGGTGGCGGTCCCGAGCTGGTATCTGGTGCCGGCGCTGCTGTGCGGCAACAGCGTGGTGTGGAAGCCCGCCGAGTACGCCTCCGCCTCCGCGCACGCGCTGTACCGGCTGTTCGCGGCGGCGGGCCTGCCCGACGGGGTGCTGAACCTGGTGTTCGCCGACGGGGCGACGACCTTCGCCGGGCTCGACCAGGCACTGACGGAGGGCACGGTGCAGAAGGTCGGCTTCACCGGGTCGACGGCCGTGGGCCGCGAGATCGGCGCGCTGTGCGGGCGCCATCTGCAGTCGCCGTGCCTGGAGCTGGGCGGCAAGAACCCCATGGTGGTCATGCCGGACGCCGACCTCGACCTCGCCGTGGAGGGGGCGCTGTTCTCGGGGTTCGGCACGGCCGGGCAGCGCTGCACGTCCCTGGGCACCGTCCTGGTGCACAGGTCCGTGCACGAGGAGTTCGTCGGCAGGTACGCCAGAGCCGTGGCCAAGGCCACGGTCGGTGACCCCGCCGGTGAGGTGCTGTACGGCCCGATGCTCGACCACCGGTTCGCCGAGCGCTACGAGCACTACCTCGGCTGGGTGGAGCCGCACCACGCGGTGGTCACGGGGCCGACCGGCCGCATCACCGCCGACAACCCCCGGGGCGGCTTCGACGGCGCGGGCGGCCTGTACTACCACCCGGTGGTCGTGGACGGGGTGCGTCCGGGCGACCGGCTGTTCATGGAGGAGACCTTCGGGCCGATCGTCGGCGTCACCGCGTTCGGCGGACTGGACGAGGCGATCGAACTGGCCAACCGGCCGGGGTACGGGCTGTCGTCGTCGATCTACACCACCGACCCGGCGGCGGCGTTCCGCTTCCGGTCGGGCATCGGCGCGGGCATGGTCAGCGTCAACAACTCCACCTCCGGCGCCGAGGCCCACCTGCCGTTCGGCGGCAACGGCAAATCGGGCAACGGCAGCCGGCAGTCGGGCCAGTGGGTGCTCGACCAGTTCACCCGCTGGCAGGCAATGAACTGGGACTATTCAGGCCGTCTGCAGAAGGCGCAGATGGACGTCGCCGAGATCATCCCCGACCTGGAGTTCCGCCTGTAACCCTCGGAGCGCGCGGAGTCACGGGCGGCGGTCTTCGGGGCAGGCCGGTGATGTCAGGGCGCGCCGGGGCCGCCTCGGCCGTCGTAGCCGAGCAGGCGCATGGCCGTCTCGGGGTCCATGGCGGCCGCCAGCAGTTGCGCGCGCTCGGTGGCCCGGTCTCTGGCCTCCTCGGCCCTGGCCCGGGTCGCCTGCTGGGCCCTGAGCATGACGAACGCGAGCACCCCGCAGACGATCAGCAGGCCGATCAGGACGATCAGCCCGGCCACCAGGTTGGTGGAGGAGAGCGCGGAGACGTCCGCGCCCATCGCGGGCGCGCCGCCGAACAGGGCCAGGCCGGCCAGGACGAACACCACCAGGGCGATGGCGGCGGCCAGCGCGATGAGGACGGGACGGATCCGCCGGGCCTTGACGGCGGGCGGTTCCATGCCGGGCTGCGGCCCCGGGCCCGGGCCGGAGCGCGGGCGGTCGGGACTCCAGGGGATGAACTCCGGCGACCCGGCCGAGCCGGGCACCGCCTGCCCCCCGGGCACGACCTGACCCCCGGACACCGCCTGCCCCCCGGGCACCGCCTGACTTCCGGGTGCGCGCGCCGAACCGTTTCCGGCCGCCGAGCCGTTGCCCGTTCCCGAGCCGTTGCCGGGTGCCGCGGTCAGCCCCGTTCCCTCACCGGTCACCGCACCCGGGCCGTCGCCGGTCACCGGCCCGGCGGCCCCGTGCCCGTCGCCCGGAGCGTGCGGCATCAGGGTGGGCGTCGCGGTGCCGGTGTACGGGAGCAGCCGGCCGGCGATGACCGGCACGGGCGGTTCGGGCACGCGGGGGCGGGGCAGCGCCGTGGTGACGCGGCTGTGCGTGCGGTGCGCGTCGGCGGCCACCTCGTGGTATGCCTCGATCTCCTCGAAGAACGCGTCGGAGCCGTAGTCCGCGCCGTCGATCAGCGGCCCCCGGGTGCACTCGATGACCGCGACGACGTCGTCGCCGTTGAGGGTCTTGTGCTGCTCGAGGGCGTGGGCGACGCACAGGATCTCGCGGCGGTTGGCCCGCAGCAGGTCCTCGGTCTTCTTCAGCAGCCTGGCCAGGTTGAACTCGATGCGCTCGGCGAGCATGTCGGGGGTGAGGTGGTCGCGGCGCCCGCCGGGCTCCTGGGTGTAGCCGATGCCGCCTCCGCCGCCGGCGGGCGGCGCGGCCTTGCCGTCGCGGATGCCGAGCTGCTGGAGCGCGGGCAGCGAGGCCACGCCGACGCCCATGCCCCAGTACGCCTCCATGAGCCCGGTGACCATGGTGGCGCTCTCGAGGTCCCCGGAGACGCCCGAGGAGTTGTCCTCCCCGAAGAACATGCGCTCTCCGGCCAGCGAGGCGAGCGAGACCATGATGTCGGCCTCGTACTCGCTGCGCCATCGGGTGAACTGGTCCTCGGGCTTGATGCTGGACACCATGCCGAGGTAGTCCGAGCCCTTCTCGATGGTGGCCAGGTCGATCTCCAGGTGCTGGCGGGTGCGGTAGGCGGCCACGGCGTGGCAGGCCTCGTGCACCGCGACGGCGTGGCGTTCGCGCTCGATGTACTCGACGTCCTCGGGCGGGCCGAGCTGCTTGAGCCGCTTGGCCGTCAGGACGTCGGCCCAGGTGATGACATCGCGCCCGCCCCGGATGGCGGTGATCAGGGACTCGTTGACCAGGTCCTTGATGGTGGCGCCGGTGGCGTAGGGGGTGATCGTGGCGAGCTTGTCGAGCTGTTCGGCGGTGAGCTCGTGCCGGACCTTTTCGAAGTAGCCCTGGTAGGTGCGCACGCGCCCCGCCTTGGAGGGGTAGCCGACCTTGTAGATGCGGTCGATGCGGCCGGGCCGCAGCAGCGCCTCGTCCAGCGAGTTGGGCATGTTGGTGGCCATCATGACCAGGATGCGGTACTTGGGCGGCGGCTTGGGGCGCATGCCGAGCAGCCGCCGCACGTAGCGGTTGAGGAAGCCGCGCGGCTTCTTCAGACCCGACAGCTCGGTCAGCAGCGCCTGCAGGGTGCCCTGGTCGCCGCTGCCCATCATGCCGCCCATGGGGCTGACGACCCGGTCGCGGCCGGGCGCGGGCGCCTCGGCGCGGGACGGCCCGAGCGCCTGGCGGGTCAGCTCCGCGCGGGTGTTCTCCGACAGGTAGCCGAACCCGTGGCAGCCGTCCGTGCGGAACGGCGCCGCGGGCGAGAAGCCGGCCGACCCGGGAGGCCCCTGCTGGGCGAGCGCGCCGCGCCGTCCGAGCGAGTCGGCCTCGTCGAAGAAGACGATGACGCCGCCGTACCGCAGGGCGAGCTTGCGCAGCTTGCGGAACAGCGACTTCACCTTCAGGATGCCGATGCCCATGAACATGTTGATGAAGGCGCCCGGGTCGACGAAGACGTAGGGCCGGCCGGTCTCGCCGGCGACGGCCTCGGCCATCAGGGTCTTGCCGGTGCCGGGCGGTCCCCACAGCAGCAGGCCGCTCGGCACGTAGCCGCCCTTGGCCTCGATCTCGTCGGGTTTCTCCAGGAAGACGATGTTCTCCTTGACCCGCTCGACGACGTGGTCCTGTCCCCACACGTCGGAGAAGCGGGTCTTGATGTCGTCGGGGAAGTAGGTCTCGACGCCGCCTCTGGACATGAACCAGAACAGGCCGACGAACTGGACGATGACGAAGAAGAACCCGAACGCGAGCTGCAGCCCGTAGGGAAGCACCTGCCACAGCAGGGCGGGGGCCTGGAACAGGGCCAGGGCGGGCGAGACGTCGAGCACCTGGCCGAGCACCAGCGCCAGGACCGCGATCCAGAACAACCACTTCAGCGCCCGGGCGATGCGGTAGCGGTTCCAGTCGCTGAACCGGCGGCGGCTCCACCGGTCGAACCCGCCGAACACCCGCACCGTCCACAGGCGGTGGTAGCGGGGAGAGCGCTCGCTGACCAGGAAGTGCACCTGGCGCAGGACCTCCAGGCCCATCAGGGCCATGATGATCTGTCCGGTGCGGTCCGCCGCCATGACCCGCACGGCATCGCCGAACGGCATGATGCCCTCGTACTCCGCCATGGTGTGCCACACCAGGACGAAGAAGGCGAGCGTCAGCACGAACAGGAACTTGACGCGGTCCCAGAACGGCATGGTGCCCCTGCCGAGGTCGGCGGGGCCGGAGTCCGGAGCGCGAAGGCCCATGGGCCGGTCAGGGGCGGGGGCTTGGTTCATCGGGGCTCCTCACCCGGTCACCCGGGAATTCGCTTGACCTTGAAGGACTGCGCGATCTTCCCGATCTCCCCGGCGCGCTCCCGGTAGCAGGTGGCCGAGCAGCGGATGAGCAGGACCGATACGCGCGTGCCGTCGGCGGCGAGGTAGGCGGTCTGGTCGAAGGTCTGCACCGGACCTCCGAGTACCTTGAAGTTGTAGACCACGTGGACGCCCCGGACGCCGTTGTCGGACGGCAGCACCTCGTCGTGCAGGAGCTCGAAACCTTTGAAGGGGTAGGCGGCCGACTCCTCCATCTGCTTGCGGAGCTCGTCGGTGACCACGACCGGCAGCATCCCGGCGTTGCGCAGTCCGTTCAGGGAGACCTGGTCGCGTTGCGCCTCGGTCAGGGCGGACACCATGGCGAAGGCGAAGGGCTCGTCGGGCACGGCCGCCGGGGCGAGCAGGTGGTCGGCGGACGGGGTGCCGAACCCGTCATAGGCGACGGTCCACGACAGCTTCTTCTCGGCCTGCGCGAGCGCGGAGCTCATGTCGCCGAAGATCTTCTCGTCGAGGGACTTCTGGTCCACTTTGCGCCACGACGCGGGCACCTTGAAGTAGCTCTGCCCGTCGCCGCCCATCACATAGGTGAAATCCGCACCACCACAGCCGGCCGACGCCCCGACCAGGACGGCGATCGCCGCCGCCACGACCAGCCGTGCCCCCACCCGCGTTCTCTCCACAGGGGCCATACCTCCGCTTTGCGGGCCAACACGGTAACTGTGCCCGCTTTTCGGAGCTCCTCCCCTTCCTTGGCTGGGGAAATCTTGACCAAATCTTGCCGCAAGTTAGCTCAACTTGTTACATGCCCGGACGTTCGGCGACCCCGCCACCGCTCCGGGAATAGTTGAAATCTAAACTTCTGTTAGGGGGAGTATCGTCGCTCCCCTGGCGGCTCCTCGCCGTCGACCTGTAGGAAGGGTTCCCATGCCGGCCGTAACCATCGACAACCCTTTGAGCCTGCCGCGCGTGGCCGCGCCGGCCGACGCCCTGCCCCGTCCCGTGCGGGGGGTCACGACCGCGCCGAGCGGCTTCGAAGGCGAGGGCTTCCCGGTCCGCCGGGCCTTCGCCGGCATCCACTACCGTCACCTGGACCCGTTCATCATGATGGACCAGATGGGCGAGGTGGACTACCAGCCCGGAGAGCCCAAGGGAACCCCCTGGCATCCGCACCGGGGCTTCGAGACCGTCACCTACATCATCGACGGCATCTTCGACCACCAGGACTCCAACGGCGGCGGTGGCACCATCACCAACGGCGACACCCAGTGGATGACGGCCGGAGGCGGGCTGCTCCACATCGAGGCGCCGCCGGAGCACCTGGTCGTGTCCGGCGGGCTCTTCCACGGTCTGCAGCTGTGGGTGAACCTCCCGGCCAAGGACAAGATGATGGCGCCCCGCTACCAGGACATCCGTGGCGGCAGCGTCCAGTTGCTCACCTCATCCGACGGCGGCGCGCTGCTGCGCGTCATCGCCGGCGAGCTGGACGGCCACGCGGGTCCCGGCATCACCCACACGCCGATCACGATGATCCACGCGACGCTGGCGCCGGGCGCGGAGGTCACCCTGCCGTGGCGCGAGGACTTCAACGGCCTGGCGTACGTGCTCGCGGGCCGCGGCACGGCCGGCGCCGAGCGCCGCCCGGTCCACCTCGGCCAGACCGCCGTCTTCGGCGAGGGCTCCTCGCTGACCGTCCGCGCGGACGACAGGCAGGACTCCCACACGCCCGACCTGGAGGTGGTCCTGCTCGGGGGCCGCCCGATCCGCGAGCCGATGGCGCATTACGGGCCGTTCGTCATGAACACCCAGCGAGAGCTGCAGCAGGCGTTCGAGGACTTCCAGGCGGGGCGGCTGGGCACGATCCCGGCCGTGCACGGGATGTCCGAGGGCGGACTCCGCGGCTGACCCACCGGTTCCCATCGGTCCCCGGCGGCAGGGCGCGACCCCGCCCCTGCCACCGGGCGGCCGACGACCGGACGGCACTTCTCGCTAGTCTTTCCGCATGCCCACCGCACTGATCACGGGCGCGACCGCCGGCATCGGCGCCGCCTTCTGCCGCAGGCTCGCCGCCGACGGCTTCTCGCTGGTCCTGGTCGCCCGCGACGAGAAGCGCCTGGCCGCTTCGGCGTCGGAGCTGCACCGGCGCTACGGCGTGTCCTGCCAGACGCTGCCCGCCGACCTCGCCACCGACAAGGGCATCGCGGCGGTGGAGGAACGGCTGCGCGAGGGCGTCGACCTGCTGGTGAACAACGCCGGCTTCGGTCACCCGGGCGAGGCCCTGGACGTCCCGGTCGCCGACGAGCTGGTCATGCTGCGCGTGCACTGCGAGGCGGTGCTGCGCCTGACGCTGGCCGCCCTGCCGGGCCTGCGCGCCCGGGGACGCGGCGGCGTGATCAACGTCGCCTCGGTCGCGGCGTTCTTCCCCTACGGCACCTACAGCGCGTCCAAGGCGTGGGTGGTGAACTTCAGCGAGTCACTGGCCGCGCAGATCCCCGAGCCGCGGGTGCGCGTGATGGCGCTGTGCCCCGGGTTCGTGCGCACCGAGTTCCACGAGCGGGCCTCGATCGACGCCTCGTCGATCCCGGCCTACCTGTGGCTGTCGGCCGACCGCGTGGTGGACGCCGCCATGCGCGACCTGGCCCGCGGCGTGCCGGTGAGCGTGCCCGACCCCCGCTACAAACTGATCGCCGCGGTGGGCAGGTATGTCCCGCGCGGCGTGCTCGGCCGGTTGTCCCGCCGCGCCGGCCGCTGAGCGGCCCAGGCGTCCCCCGGGCCGCCCGGGCCGGTGCCGCCGGGCGTCCCGGGGGTCACAGCCGCTCGACGTTGGCCCCCCGGCAGCGGTTGCGCGCGTCGAAGACGAAGGCGCTCGCCCGCTGGACCAGCTCGTAGTCGAAGCAGTCGTGGTCGGTGAGCACCACGACGGCGTCCGCGCGCGACAGCTCGGCCTCGGTCAGCCGCACCATGTCGAAGTCGGTGGGCAGCAGGAAGGTGTCCACGTGCGGGTCGGCGACGCTCACCCGCGCGCCTAGCTTGCACAGCGCCTTGGTCACCTCGATGGCCGGCGACTCGCGGCAGTCGCCAGCGTTCTTCTTGTAGGACAGGCCGAGCACCAGGACGCGGCTGCCCTTGACCGGCTTGCCTCGCTGGTTCAGCGCCAGGGCGAGCCGCTGCACGACGTGGTCGGGCATGTGGTCGTTGATGTCGTTGGCCAGCTCCACGAACCGGAAGTTGTGCCCGAGGCTGCGCTTGACCCGCCACGACAGGTACGAGGGGTCGATCGGCAGGCAGTGGCCGCCGACGCCGGGCCCCGGGGTGAAGCGCATGTAGCCGAACGGCTTGGTGGAGGCGGCGTCGATGGCCTCCCAGACGTCGATGCGCAACTGCTGGGCGAAGATGGACAGCTCGTTGACCAGCGCGATGTTGACGTGCCTGAAGGTGTTCTCCAGCAGCTTGCACAGCTCGGCGACCTGGAGGGAGGACACCGGCACGACCTCGCGCACGATGCGCCCGTAGAAGGCGCGGATGCGCGCCAATGATGCCTCGTCGATGCCCGAGACGACCTTCGGGGTGTTGTCCAGGCGCCACCGCGTGTTGCCGGGGTCGATGCGCTCGGGGCTGTAGCCGAGGTGGAAGTCCTCGGGCGTGCGCAGGCCGGAGCCCTCCTCCAGCAGCGGGCGCAGGTGCTCCTCGGTGGTCCCCGGGTAGGTGGTGGACTCCAGCACCACCGTGGCGCCCGGCCGCACCAGCGGCGCGATGGCCGCGCCCGCGGAGCCGATGTGGCGCAGGTCGGGCACGCCGTCCCGCAGCGGCGTCGGCACGGTGATCACGCAGACGTCGAACGCCTCGGCGTCCGCGTAGTCGGCGCTGGCCAGGTAGCGGCCGGAGCGGTGCGCGGCCTCGAGCTCCTCGCCGCTGATGTCCTCGACGTAGGACTCGAAGACGTTAAGGCGCTTGACCCGCCACTCGTCCACGTCGATGCCCACGACATCGAACCCGGCCTCGACCGCCCTCATGGCCAGTGGCAGGCCCACATATCCCTGCCCGACGACGACCAGCTTTTCACGCATATCCAGACCCCCGGGTCTTCGGAAACGATATGCACGACTGTAAAAGGCCGCCCTTGTTATAACGCCGATCCGGCGGCGCCCCGGGCGTGTCGTTCCGCGCACGGGAACCGCACCGGAGATAGTGAGGCGAGACGCCGATTAGAGCGGTATTGACCCTGAAGAGCGGACGATAATATGTCGAAGACCTTTTTCTCGGCTTTCTTCCGGCGAAGCGCCGGTCGTCTCCTACCGGCCGCGGCCCTCGTGACCGCCTGCCTGGCGGTCCTGCCGGCGGCGGCGCACGCCGCGGCCGGGCCGCAGTCGCCCCCAGGCACACGGGCCGCGACGGAGCGGGCACGCGCCCCGCGCGTCGTGGTGCCGCCGGTCCGGCTGGGCGAGGCGGCCGACTGCGCGGTCCTGGCCGGCAAGGCGGTGACCAACACCGGCATGACCCTGATCGTCGGGGACGTCAACGTGAGCCCGGGAACCACGGTGACCGGCTTCCCGCCCGGCATGGTCAGGGGCAGCGTCGACCAGGACAACGCCGAGGCGCGACGGGAGAGGGCCGCCGCCATCGCCGCCTACAACGACGCGGCCGGACGCCCGCCGACCGCCACCGTGCCGCAGGTCATCGGCGACGACGCCGTGATGACGCCGGGCGTCTACGACACGCCGAGCGACGCGTTCATCCTGAGCGGGACACTCAAGCTCGACGCCCAGGGCGACCCCAACGCGGTGTTCATCTTCCAGGCGTCGACGCTGGTCACGCTGAGGGTCAGCAACATCGACCTGCTCAACGGGGCGCGCACCGACAACGTCA
Organism: Sphaerisporangium sp. NPDC005288; assembly: GCF_040607475.1. NCBI lineage: Bacteria > Bacillati > Actinomycetota > Actinomycetes > Streptosporangiales > Streptosporangiaceae > Sphaerisporangium > Sphaerisporangium sp. NPDC005288. Next base: position 58,746 of record NZ_JBEXGT010000037.1, read on the forward strand.
TCTGGCAGGTGGGCGACTCGGCGTTCCTCGGCACCCTGTCGACCTTCCGCGGCAACGTGCTGGCCCGCAACTCGGTCACGGTGAACTCCGGGGCGGCGATGTTCGGCCGGGCCCTGGCGCTGAACTCGGTGGTCCAGGCGGCCGGCACCACCTCCGGGCCCGCCACCCGCGTCACCGTTCCCACCAACCCGCCGACCGCGACGACGCTGACCTCCTCGCCCAACCCCTCGCACGTCAACCAGCCCGTGACCTTCACCGCCACGGTGACGGGCAGTGACCAGGGGTTCGTGCCCACCGGGACGGTGCTGTTCAGGAACGGCCTGGTCATCATCGGCTCGGCCAGGCTGAACACCTCGGCCGTGGCCACCTTCACCACCTCGTCGCTGCCGATCGGGGCGCGCCAGATGACCGCCGTCTACGTGCCGAGCGGCACCGCGGTCAACGAGGGATGGGTCTACTTCGAGCCCAGCGAGTCACCGGTGCTGATCCAACAGGTGATCCGCTGACCCGCGGTGGCCACGGGCGCCCGGCCCGCTTCGCCCGCGCCTCCCCCACATGGGCGAGGGCGGGCGCGGTCTTTCTCCGGCCCCTTATGGTAATAAATGGCTTTAAATCATCTTATGAACAATAGGAAAGCGAATAACACTCCGGAAAGTATTGTCAGCAAGAGAACCGGCGGCGTAAAGTGGCGACGCAAAGCGTTACCGAGGCCCCATGATCCCCGCAATCCCAGTCGACACTATTAAAGGCGCCGTTGTCAGCACATGTCAGGAGATTCCCCCAGGCGTGGCGCGCCTTCACGCCCCATTTCCGGCCGTCCCGGTGACCCGGACGGTCCTACGCGGAAGATCCTGAGCCCGGCCTCGACGCGTACCCCATCGGCCGCCCCTCCCGGGCGCCGAGATCGCCGAGAAGTTGATTCGCATGTCGAAGTCCCCCCACACCAGCAGTTCCCCTCTCCCGAGTGACAGCCACCGCCCGCGCGCGCACGCCGGCCGGGCCTGTATCGCCGCGGCGCTGTCGGCCCTGCTGACGGTCGCCGTCTCCATCGCCGTCCCGGCGCCCGCCGGCGCGGCCCAGCCGCCGATCAGCCTGGGCAATGCCGCCTCGTTCGGGGTGCTCGCCGGCACCGCCGTCTCCAACACCAACCAGACCGCCGTCACCGGAGACCTCGGGGTCAGCCCCGGCAGCTCGGTGGTCGGCTTCCCGCCCGGCACCGTGAGCGGGTCCACCCACGCCGGCGACGCCGCGGCCGCGGCGGCCATCGCCGACGCCGACGCCGCCTATGACGATGCCGCCGCCCGCACCCCGGTCGTCCCGGTGGCCGCCGAGCTCGGCGCCACCACCAAGCCCCCGGGCGTGTACTCCCCGAACAGCGGCACCACCTTCCAGATCACCGGCACCCTCACGCTCGACGCGCAGGACGACCCCGACGCCCTGTTCATCTTCCGCGCCGCCACGCTCACGACCGCCAACGTCAGCAACATCGCCCTGATCAACGGCGCGCAGGCCGACAACGTCTTCTGGCAGATCAGCGGCTCGGCCACGCTGGGCACCACCTCCACCTTCCGCGGCAACGTGCTGGCCGCCAACAACGTGACGGTCAGCGCGGGCGCCGCCGTGTTCGGCCGCGTCGCCGCGCTCGGCGGCACGGCCGTCCTGCAGGGCACGACCAGCGGGCCGAAGACCCGCATCACGGTGCCCGACGACCCGCCGACCACCACCGCCCTGAGCACCTCGGCCAACCCCACCAGGGAAGGCCAGTCGGTGACCTACACCGCGACGGTCAGCCAGGTCTCGGGCACCTTGATCCCCCAGGGACGGGTGGCGTTCAAGGACGGCGACTCGGTCATCGGCTCCGACTTCGTCGACGCCTCGGGCGTGGCCACCTTCACCACCTCGGCCCTTCCGGCCGGGCAGCATCCGATCACCGGCGTCTACCTGGGCGGGGACACCTCAAGCAGCGAGGGCATCGTCCACTTCGCGCCGAGCACGTCCAACCAGATCGTGCAGACCGTCACCACCTCGATCTGGACGCCCTCCGACACCCCGGCCGTCGCCGCGTCGTCCGACACCAGCGCCGTCACGCTGGGCGTGAAGTTCCAGCCGACGTCGAACGGCACGATCAGGGGCATCCGGTTCTACAAGGGCTCCACCAACACCGGCACCCACGTCGGCAGCCTGTGGACCACCGGCGGCACGCTGCTGGCCAGCGCGACCTTCAGCGCCGAGACCGCCTCGGGATGGCAGCAGGTCAACTTCTCCACCCCGGTCGCCGTCACCGCCGGCACCACCTACGTCGCCTCGTACTTCACCCCTTCGGGGCATTTCTCCTACACGCTGAACTACTTCACCACCCAGCACGCCAATGGCCCGCTCGTCGCGCTCGCCGACGGCGTCCAGGGCGGCAACGGCGTCTACGGCTACAGCGCCACCAACGCCTTCCCGTCCAGCACCCACCAGTCCGCCAACTACTGGGTCGACGTGGTGTTCGTGCCCGCCAAGAGCCTGTGGGCGCCCACGGCGACCCCGGCGGTGGCCAACAACGCCGACTCGCGCGCCGTCGTGGTCGGGGTCAAGTTCCAGGCCACCACGGCGGGCGTCATCGAGGGCATCCGCTTCTACAAGGGCTCCTCCAACACCGGCACCCACACCGTCAGCCTGTGGACCGCCGGCGGCACGCTGCTGGCCAGCGCCACCGCGAGCGGCGAGACGGCCTCGGGGTGGCAACAGGCCAACTTCTCCACCCCGGTGTCCATCAGCGCCGACACCACCTACGTGGCCTCATACCACACCACCTCGGGATTCTTCTCCAACACCACCCCGTACTTCACCTCGCAGTTCACCAGCGGCTCGCTCATAGCGCTGCTGGACGGCCAGCAGGGCGGCAACGGCGTCTACACCTACAGCGCCACCAACGCCTTCCCCACCAGCACCTACCAGAGCTCCAACTACTGGGTGGACGTCGTGTTCACCATCACCTAGCCCATCCCCGCCCCCCCCTGACGGGCCCGGCTCTCCCCTGGCGGGCGGAGCCGGGCCCGGTCGACGCCGGCGTAAGGGTTTCGCAAGAGCTCGCCAACGCCGGCGCCGACACGGTTCCCCCCGCCGCCCGCCGGTGGTCGACTGCCCGGGTGAGCATGATCGATCTGGGCACGATCCCCTTCAACCATCCCCACCTGGCGGCGAACGAGCTGGACTACCTCGCCGAGGCGGTGCGCGGGGGGCTCACCTCCGGCGACGGCCCGTTCACCCGGCGCGCCACCGCGCTGCTGCGCGAGCTGACCGGGACCCACCAGGCGCTGCTGACCACCTCCTGCACGCACGCGCTGGAGATGTCGGCGATTTTGCTCGGCCTGCGCCCCGGCGACGAGGTCGTCATGCCGTCGTTCACCTTCGTGTCCACGGCCAACGCCTACGCCCTGCGCGGGGCGGTCCCGGTGTTCGCCGACTGCCGGCCCGACACGCTCAACCTGGACGAGCGGCTGGTCGAGGCCGCCCTCACCGAGCGCACGCGCGCCATCGTGGTCGTCCACTACGCCGGGGTGGCCTGCGCGATGGAGACCCTGTGCGCGATCGCCGACCGTCACGGCCTGGCCCTGATCGAGGACAACGCCCACGGGCTGGGCGGCTCCTACCACGGCCGGCCCCTCGGGTCCTTCGGCCGCATGGCGGCGCAGAGCTTCCACGTCACCAAGAACGCGCAGTGCGGGGAGGGCGGCGCGCTGCTGCTCAACGAAGACGACCTGGTGGCGGGCGCCGAGATCGTCCGCGAGAAGGGCACCGACCGCAGCCGTTTCTTCCGCGGCCAGGTGGACAAGTACCGCTGGGTCGAGATCGGCTCCAGCTACCTGCCCTCCGATGTGCTGGCCGCGCAGCTCACCGCGCAACTGGAGGAGTTCGGCACCATCCAGGCGCGGCGGCACCAGGTGTGGGACGCCTACCACGCCGGGCTGGCCGACTGGGCGGACGCCCACGGCGTCACCCGGCCCACCGTCCCGCCCGGCCTGGCCCACCCCGCCCACCTGTACTACCTGCTGATGCCCTGCCTGGGCTCCCGTCAGGGGATCATCGCCCACCTGGCGGAGCGGGGCGTGCGGGCCGCGTTCCACTACCAGCCCCTGCACACCGCCCCGGCGGGCCTGCGCTACGGCCGCACGGCCGAGGGCGGCTGCCCGGTCACCGAGGACGTGGCCGACCGCCTCGTCCGGCTCCCGCTGTTCACCGGCCTCACCGACTCCGACATCACCCGCGTCATCGAGGCCGTCCGCTCCTACACCCCCCGCACACCGTGACCCCCCGCGACACCGACACCGGCCCCACCCCGGCGTCCCCCACCCACGCCGCGACGCCCACGACATCGAACCCGGCCCCGGACGCGACACGGCACCTGAACCCGGACACGGCGGGGGTCCCGGCGACGGACCCGGTCTCGGGCGCGCCGTCCCTTACGCGGGCCTGGCCGTCGCACCTGCGCGCCATGCCCTCTCCACTGGAGACGGCGCGGTTCGGCCGGACTGTGGAGCGCCTCACCGTCACGGCCGATTCCCCCGCCCGCCTGGACGACGTGCGCGAGGCGATCCTCGCCTCGACCGCCGAGGTCCTGGTCCTGCGCTACCCCGCCGAGCACGTCACCTGGTACGCGGGGCTCACCGGACTGGGCCGCACGGCCTTGTTCGCCGACGCGCTCGTGTACTGGCACCTGGTCGCCGGGCGCGGCCGCCCGCCCGAGCCGTCCCCGGACCTCGGCACCAGGCCGATCAGCGGGGCGGTCGAGGTAGAGGACCTGGTGGACGCCATCTTCTCCGGCTACGCCAACCACTACGCGGCCAACCCCCTGTTCACCGCCGCCCAGGCGACCGCGGGATACCGCGAATGGGCGCTGCGCTCCGCCGAGGAAGGGCACTGCCTGGCGCTGCACGACCCCGACACCCAGGCCCTGCTCGGCCTGGCCACCCTGGACGAGGACGGCCCCGCGACCGAGATCCTGCTGGCCGGGGTCGTCCCCTCGGCCCAGGGACGCGGGCTGTACGGTCACCTCCTCAAGGGCGTGGAGGACCGCGCCCTCGCCCGCGGCGCGACGCGCGTGCTCATCTCCACCCAGGCCCACAACGTCCGCGTCCAACGCGCCTGGACCAGATACGGCTTCGAACCCGTCCGCACCGTCCTGACCCTCCACCTGCTCCGCCAGGCGTGACGATGCCGGCGCCCACACGAACGGCGCGCCGCGGGCCAAGAACCACCGTCACCCTGTAGGAGCTCCTGGACGGGCGCTGCGAGCACCTCCTGAGAAGGGGACAATCAAGGCGTGAGGAAACTCGTCGCCTGCGTGGCACTGGCATCGCTGGCATCCTGCGGGCACAGCGACGAGCAACGCGTCGTGCGCTCCTTCGCCGCGATGGAGCAGGTGGCTCGGACGGCCGGGCCGGAGGACCGCACAACAACTCGGCCACGGGAGATCGGGGAGGTCGAGTTCCAGGCCATCTACCGAGAGGGTGACCGCGTCTATTTCAAGGTGGGCGAGAACGGGCCTGGCGTGGACCCCTACGGCTACGTCTGGAGCCCTGAGCGGGCTCCAGACGACGACTCCAACCCGTCGGTCGCTTCGTCCTTCGAGCACATTCAGGGCCCCTGGTACCGCTGGAGTGACAGCTACTGAGCCTCCCAGGCCGACGGCGGCCCGACGACGGTGCGAGTTCCGACAGCGGCTGCGGCTCGCCATCGACGCCGTCCACGGGAGCGGTCTGACCATCGTGGAGCACCTGGCCCACGAGTGCGGCGTCAAGCCGGCGTGCCGGCCTAGGCTCGTGCTATCAGCGGTTATGAGGCGGCTACATCCTGCCCGTCATTTCGCGCCCCTGTCCCCGAGCCACCCGTACTGCGACTGACCGTCAACGGGCGGGGGGCATACGGCCGTTTCCCATGACGCGCTCTGCCAGGCCGCACGCAGGGTCTCGATCTCCTCGGGCGTGCTTTCGCGTGCGATGTAGGGAATGTCGAGGATGTGACGGCTGCCGGGGAACCGGACGCGGACGGAACCGGCGTCCCGGAGGATCTGCCCGTAAAGGGAGGCGCCGTCCATGCAAAAGACGTCGATGACCGCGACCCGCCCGTCGAGCGCCCGCCGCACGTTGCCGGCGTTCAGGTCGATGCCGTCCCACCAGGGCGTCCGGGCCCGGAACTCCGCGTCGACCTCCGCGGCGGCCTGCCGTACCTCGGCCAGGGCCGTATCACCCTCGCCGTCCCGCCACTGGCGGGCGACCTCCTTGGCCCGCGCCGCGTCGAGTGGGGCCAGGAACTCCAGCACGGCCAGCGTGCCGCCGCCGTCCAGCGCGGTGTCGAAGGTGACGCGCGGCAGGTGGGGGTTGCCGGGCCGGCGGCGGCACAGTTCGAGGAAAGCGGCATAGGCCGGGTCGAACGGGCACACCCTGGCCACCCACATGCCGTCGGGAGAGCGCAGCCCGACCGCCCAGTCCCCGACGCCGCACGGCGTCCACCCCGCCATCACCAACTCGGCCGTGGCCTCTCGATGGGTCATCGCGGGCCACCCCAGCTCCGGCAACACTCCCGCAGCGTACGGAACGCCCCCACCGCCTCGCATGCGGATTTCCACGCTCCGCGACCTTCGGCGGCGGATCTGGGGTGAAGGCGTTATGAGTCATTTGTGACATGTGCCGGGTTTACCGTGATAGAGCCCGGCCGGGACGTCGAAGTGGGCGAGAATCTCTGCCCCCCGTCGGTAGTTGGGTCAGGCCGGCGTAGGAGTCTTCGTCGCCGCCGTTCGCGAGGTAATGATCTCGGTCATTGTGGATCTCATTGAGCACGTCGTTGCTGGGCGCCAGCACGTATACGAAGTTGCGGGCGTAGGTGACGGCTTCTTCGTAGCCGAGGGTGTCGATGTAGGACCAACTGCCGTCCCATGATCCGATCTGCGCTTCATGGAGATACATGCGGGCGTCTGGAGCGGCGTTGCCCAATGCGTCGCAGGTGTTCGGATCGCTGGAGACCAGCAAGACCATGCGTTGGCGAACGGTCAATGGACCCAGGACTTGGCCGGAGAGCCGGAACGGTCCGGTGATGGGTAATCGCCCCTCGTTGATCTCTACGGGGCAGAAGGTGACCCCCGCGGCGTGATCAGGTGTGGGTTGGACCATGGCCGGTCCGGTCGCCTTACCCGCGCAGACCGGTGTCGGCTGATCATTACGGTTGAGCGTCCACCAGATGGCGCCCCCGGCAGCAACAGCAACAACAACAACGGTCACGAGGGTGGCCAACGGCGCGGCCCAGCGAGGCCACCGTGCAGCAGTCGGCGGCGGTTCCACCCGTACAAGTGGCTTGGATGGTTCAAGCGGTGCGGCAGCGTTATGCGCGTCGTCCCACAGATTGCCAATGAGGTCTGGGTCTGTTCCGCATAGCTCAGCCCATTGTTGTGCTTGCTTGCGCATAGGCTGCGCCTTGCCGGCGAGCCATCGGCTTATGGTCGCCTTCGACACGTACATCTTGGTGGCCAGATCTTGCATGCTGCGGGCGGTCTGGTCGCGGCCACGACGCATCTCTTCAATCAAGGCTCGCCGCTGTGGCGGGACATCGGGCGGAAGTTCGGCCATCGGGCCAGGCTTTCTGCGGCGCGGCGGAGTCTGGTCCATCAGCCCTCTCGCATAAGTAACGTTTCAGGCTGCCCCCGCACGGCCTGCGCGAACCCTATGAAACGTTACCAGGAGCGTTTAACCCTTCACTAGTCGTGATTGATGGATAGAGGCTGTCGTGGTCCAGACCCCTCTGCGACATCGACGTGAAGGAGCACGATGGCCACCTGTTCCTGGGCAAGACTGATCGCTGTAGCCACGCTCGCGGCGACCACCCTGGTCGCCATTGACGGCAGCCCGGCCGTCGCTGACACGAACGCTTGCAGCAATCCCGTGCTGGCCTCCAACCTGAACGGCTGGGGCTCACTCGACGGCGCCTCGGTCAGTCGCGACCCGGTCGGTGAGCCGATCGGCGCGAACTGGGCGTTCGACACCAGCGGCCGCGAGTTTTACATGCCCTCGCTCTCCGTCACCCCCGGCCAGAGCTGGACGTTCTCCGCGAAAGACGCGGTCGTGTTCGGCTCAGGGTCGGCGAAGATCACCGTCGAATGGTACAACTCGATCGGCAACTATCTGGGCGAACAACAGACGCCGTCGGTCACACTGCCGGCTTCAACGGCGTCGGCGGGCACCTGGGTGCTCGTGTCGGGGACCTTCACCGTGCCCAGCGGCGCAGCCCTCGCCCACATCCTCCAGATCGGCGACTTCGGCTCGGCCACCGGCACGGACTTCAAGGCCACCGTCTGCAACTACCAACTCGCCACCACATCGCCCAGTGACTCGGCCGCGGTCCGCTATGGGTGGGGTTCCTACGTCGCCAGCCAGTCCGATGAGTACAACGCGACCAGCGTCGACCTCACCAAGTGGGGACTGTTCGGCGCCGACCCCGGCCAGCGGACCGGTTGCACGCCCGGCTTCAACGGCCACGGCCGCCGCTGTGCGGCGCAGACCACCGAGTCGGGCGGTTTCCTGTCGGTCTCCGGTACCACAGATGGTGTGACGGGCGGCCTCTACGCCCGGACCAGGCCCTTCAAGTACGGGCGCGTCGAGGTCCGAGAGCGGGCAGTCCAACTCTCGGCGACCGGCGGCCGGTACGGAGCGGTGCCGCTGCTCTGGCCGGCCGACGACAAGGTCTGGCAGAGCGCGGAGATCGACTTCGCCGAACGCCCGGTCGGTGACCCGGAGATCGACCTCTTCGTGCATCACGACGGAACCCAGACCTACTGCCCGCTGGCGATCGACTCGACGCAGTTTCACAACTACGCGATCGACTGGCAGCCGAACTCGGTCACGTGGTACGTCGATGGCAACCTCATTTGCACGGTCAATGCCGCGGTCCCATACTTCAACGTCACAAACGGCGGCGCCCAACTCGACATGGTCCCGGCCAGCGGCCCGATGCGCGCTGCCCGCCAGGACATCGACTGGATCCGGATGTACCAAAACTCCTACACCCAATACCAGTGAAAGGAGAAAACCCGACCACGCCGCGATCCCACGGTCATCTCACAGCCACGTTCCGGGCCGCCCGACTTCATATGTCCCGCTGATCGGAGCCTGAGGAAGCGAGGACCCGTACCTCACCACTTTCCACAGGCCCGATGGCCGCTTGCTCCGCGCCACCCAAGCCGAATAGAACCGATTTCATACCTGCAAAGGCCGCCCGGGTGGGCGTAGGCGCCCTGGTGGCTCACATCCCGGTCCGCAGGCGGAGCCGACAGGAACCGCCTGCGGACCGCCGCCGCACACCTTTGGGAGACCGACCCCGGCGGTCAATCCGTGCTCAGGACGGCGGGCACCAGCGTCATCGACATGACGCCGGCGAAGGGGAGCAACTTCCACCGCCTTGCGGGGAAGCCCGTCCACGCCGCCGCCCTCGGTCTACGGGCGGACCTCCTCGTCGGACAGGGGATCGACGCCCGGACCCGGGGATGCCATGTCCTGTGCCGGCTTGTACTTGACCTGGCACCACACCGTCCTGCCGGCCGCGTCGTCGTGGACGGCCCACCGGTGGGACAGCGTCTGTACGAGCATGAGCCCCCGGCCGCCCTCCGCGTACATGTCGCCATGGACTTCCGGGGCCGTCTGACCTCCGGCGTCGACCACGTCCACATGGATGAGATCACGGCAGTCGGCGAGAGCGAGGGTGATCCTCCCGCCGTTCCTCGAATTAGAGTGAAGGACAGAATTGGTGACAAGCTCGGAAACCAGCAGCGTCACGTCGTCCAGAGCCGGATGATCCTTGCCGAGCTTCGCCTTCACGAACTCCCGCGCAACCGACACCGACTCGGGAGCTCCAACCAAATCCATGACGCCCAGCAGACTTCCTGCCCTCATTTGTCAGCCTTTCGCACTCGGAGAAGTGCGGGTCGCAGATGACTTCGCCTTATGAGATTGGCAACGGCCAGCTACGATCACCAGGTAAACCCACTCACGGTGCACCACACTTATGTGAGTAGGTGCGTGAGCAAGCCGAAATGCCCCCGATTCGGTTGGATGGCATGATTTGACCGCTCCGAGAGACACCGACCCCAGTAAGTCACCGCGTGCCATTTTCGCCGCAGAACTGCGCCGCCACCGGAACACTGCAGGCCTTACACAAAAGGCGCTCGGATCGCATATAAGCTTCTCGGACTCCCAGGTGGCCATGGTCGAGGCCATGAGGAGAGTCCCGACCGAAGCCTTCGCTCGCGAGTGTGACAGGGCCCTCGGTCTGAACGGCACACTGATGAACCTTTACATGGCCACGACCTGGAACACGGCGCCTGCGTATTTCCGGCCCTGGCTGGAAGAGGAGGCGGACGCCACAGGACTGAAGAGTTGGGAACCGGTGCTCATCCCCGGCCTGCTTCAGACGGAGGCGTACGCCCGCGAGATGTTCGCAACCTCTCCGGGCATCACCCGCGAGGAGATCGACCAACGCCTGGCCGGCCGCATGCGGCGGCAGACCATTCTCAACCGCGACGATCCGCCGCTGATCAGCATCGTTCTGGATGAGTCGGTGCTTCACCGGTCCATCGGTGGCGCAGAGGTGATGCGTGCACAGCTACAGTCCGTGCTCGAAGTCGCCGAGCACCCCCACGTGACCATCCAAGTCGTCCCGTACGAGGCAGAGGCACACTGCGGGCTGATAGGCGGGTTCATCATCGCGGAACGAAACGGAACGGCATACGCCGCATACGCGGATGCGCAGCCTGTGGGGCGCACCCTCGAAGACCGGCAGGTCATCGGCCAACTCTCCACCAGATATGACGCAATTCGGGCTGAGGCTCTACCGTTCAAGCAGTCGGTCAAGCTCATACGGAAAGTGGTGGACCATGGGTGACCTTCTGGGCGCACAGTGGCGCAAAAGCACGTATAGCGGCGACACCGGCAACTGCGTCGAGGTCGCATCGAACCTGCCCGGGCGCGTCGCCGTCAGGGACAGCAAGAACCCGACCGGCCCGAACCTGACCTTCGCGCCGGCCGGATGGTCGGCTTTCTTGACCGGCCTCAAGACCCGCGCACTGGACGGCTGAGCGCGCCAAGCCCATAAGGTCGCGGGCGGGAGGGCGGCCGGGTGCCGGATCGCGCGGGAGGGCGATCTCGCGCGATCCGCCGTCGAGCGGGCACGGGATCCGTATGGGTCACCTGTCGAATGTTGCCGCCTGGTAAGTGGCCGGAAAAGAACATGTGCGGCAAGATGACTCAAGGATCAAGGAGGTTCAGGAAAGGACGCACAACTTGACTGACATCGAATCAGGAAAAGTCTACAGAATACGGAACGCGAAGTCCGGCACCTACATCGATATCGCCGAGAACGACGGCACGATCCGTGCCGTCGGAAATCCTTCGAATGACAGCGACACCCAGATGTGGCAGCTCAACCGGATCGGGAACGGGTGGACCCTGCGGAACGTCGGAACAGGTACATACCTCAGCACCGATCATCAGCCGAAGAATGACGACGGCGCCCTTCTGCGGGAATCCGCGTTCGAGTGGCACGTGTGGGAGGAAGAGGCGGTCGCGCTGTCCTGCCGCGTGTGTGTCCCCAACTGCAAGAAAGATCTCGAAGTCACGAACCGTGGGTCCTCCGACCCCGGAACGCGGATAGCGGTATGGGGAAGATGGGAGGGGCAGAACCAGATGTGGTTCTTCGAGGAGTGCAAGTCATAGCACCGATCACACCGTCGATCCCGTCGATCAACAGCCGCCCACCGAACCGCGATGGCCGACCTGGCCGCTTATCCACGATCAGGAGATCGGCGCGCTGACCGCCGCAGCCATCCGGACTCTGTGCATGCTTGCCCCGACCGTCGCCGCGGACCCCGCCGGACGAGCGCGAAACCTTCACACGCCGTCGGCAAGACCGTCTGGGCCACCTGGCGACCGGCCTCCCCACCCACCGCCAGTGAAGCCCGGAACCAGACGCCGTGAAACTGACGCGGCCTTCAGTCGGAGATGAACAGCGTGGGGAGGTCGGCGTGCCCGCCTAGGCTCGTACGTCGAGGGCCACGGCGGGCGTGGACGACGGTGCGGTGGGCCGCTTCTCGGGATGAGAAGTGGCGCATCCTTCGCGAGCTGTCAGCGGGTATGAGGTAGCCATATCGGCAGAGCATCAAGTAGGGCGTTCCATCCCTCTGTCAGCAGCCACCACATGCCCAAGGCGAGCACGACAGCCGTCAGTAGCGTTACCAGGACCAACTTCGCCAAAGCTCGTCCAACGGGCCGAGTCGAAGATCGGGAGGTCAGCACAGCGCCAGTCAATCAGGTGGGCGGGTGGCGGACCAGCCCTTACCCAGTAGGCGGCAGCACCGACAGGATGATCAGCGCTCGAGGCTCGTCGGCTCTCCACATTCATCGCCCCACCTGCGCGGCGGCGGGTGGGGAGGCGGCGAGAGTCGCCCGAGAAAGACAGTGCCGAAGGCACCTTTTCATGGCGGGTGCCATGGCCTTCGGCACGAAGGGGCTTGGGTCAGTTGACGCCGCCGGGGCGGTAGGGCTTGGGGGTGGGGCGGTAGGAGAGGTCCGAGGGGACGTGGGCGCCGGCGCGTTCGCGGATGACGTAGGTGGGGCGGCCCATGCCGCTGCCGTGGATGCGGCCGACGTACTCGCCGAGGACGCCGATGGACATGAGCTGGGCGGCGGAGAACAGGGCGACCATCGAGGCGATGGTGGTGAACCCGGCCACCGTGGTGTCGCCGGCGATGAAGCTCCACAGCACCGAGCCGCCCAGCAGCAGCCCGATGACGCCCACGAGGAAGCCCAGGTAGCTGGCCACGCGCAGCGGCGTGGTGCTGTAGCCGAGGAGCATGTTCATGGCGTGCCGGACCAGCAGCCGCGGCGTGTAGGCCGAGCGGCCGTGGCCGCGCTCGTTCATGTGCACCTTGACCGAGCCGACGCGGGTGGTGGCCCAGGAGAAGGCGACGTCCAGGGAGGCGTGCGGGCCGGACAGGTCGTGGAAGCCCTCGCGCAGCGGCGTGCGGAAGGCGCGGAAGGCGCTGATGGCCCGGGCCGTGCGCACGCCCAGCGCGAGCGCCATGGCGGCCTTGACCGACCGGGAGGCGAGGCTGCGGACCAGCCCGTGCTCCTCCTTGTGCGGGACGCCGTACACCAGGTCGAGACGGTCGCCCTCCAGCGCGGCCAGCAGTTGCGGGATCTGCTCGGGCAGGTGCTGCAGGTCGTCGTCCATCGTCACCACGACGTCGAACGCGGCCTCCCTGATCCCGGCGACCAGGGCGTTGTGCTGGCCGTAGTTGCGCGACAGGTGGATCGCGCGGACGACGTCGAAGCGGGCCGCGAGGTCCGCGGCGGTCCGCCAGGTGTCGTCGGGGCTGCCGTCGACGACGAGGATCACCTCGTGCCGGACCGACACCTCACGCAGGACCGGCAGCAACCTTGCCACCAGCGTGGGAAGCACCCGGGCGGAGCGGTAACACGGAATGACCACCGACACCGACATTGATCCCCCGATCATCTCTCGCCCGCAGCCGACCACATCGCCGCAGGTGGACGCCAGGACCGCTGCGGCTCGTCGCGGTGTCCTTGGCGCGGCGTTGCCGCGCGCCAAGTACGGGCCCGCCCGGCTTTTGCCGATCGTGAGGAGCCGTTTGCGCGAGCGGACAGGGCAGGAAGGGGGGCACGGACGGGGACGGACCAGGCGCGGGCGTCGGCGGCCGCGTGACCGACCCCCCGCGGCGGCAACCGGGGGCCCATTGTTCGGCAAAGCCGCGGACGTCGGGGGGCCAGGTGGTCCGAGCGCCCATAGATTCGGGGCCGTCGATCGGCCATGTGTTCTCGCGGGAAGGCAAGTGAGCGATGAAAGCGCTCGTTCTGGCAGGTGGAAGGGGCACGAGGCTGCGCCCGCTGACCCACACCTCGGCCAAGCAGTTGGTCCCCGTCGCGAACAGGCCGGTGCTGTTCTACGGCCTGGAGGCCATCCGCGACGCCGGCATCACCGAGGTCGGCATGATCATCGGCGACACCGGCCGTGAGGTCCGCGAGGCCGTCGGGGACGGTTCGGCGTTCGGCCTGGAGATCACCTACATCCCCCAGGAGGCCCCGCTCGGGCTGGCCCACTGCGTGCTGATCGCCCGGGAGTTCCTGGGCGACGACCCTTTCGTCATGTACCTGGGCGACAACTTCCTGGTGGGCGGCATCCGTGACCTGGTGGACGCCTTCCGCGACGCCGGCCACGACGCCCAGCTCCTGCTCACCAAGGTGGCCGAGCCGCAGTTCTACGGCGTCGCCGAGCTCGGGCCCTCCGGGGAGATCCTGAGCCTTGAGGAGAAGCCCGCCCGCCCGCGCGGCGATCTGGCGATCGTGGGCGTCTACACCTTCTCCCCCGCGATCCACGAGGCGGTCCGGGCGATCCGGCCGTCGGCGCGCGGCGAGCTGGAGATCACCGACGCGGTGACCTGGCTGATCGCCAACGGCTTTCGCGTCCACTCGCACTTGGTCAGCGGCTACTGGCGCGACACCGGGCGGCTGCAGGACATGCTGGAGTGCAACCGCATCGTGCTGGAGGGCGTCGAGCCGCGCATCCGCGGCACCGTCGACGGGTCGTCGGAGGTGTCGGGCCGGGTGGTCATCGAGACCGGGGCCTCGGTGCGCGGGTCGGTGATCCGCGGACCCGCGGTGATCGGCGCGGGGGCGCGCATCAGCGGGTCCTACATCGGTCCCTACACCTCGATCGGCGAGCGCTGCGTCCTGGAGGACGCTGAAGTGGAGTACGCCATCGTCTGCGAGGAGTCGACGGTTCGGGGCGTCTCCCGGCTGACCTACTCGCTGATCGGCCGCAACGTCGAGGTGGTGCGGGCGCAGGGCGTGCCGAACGCGCTGCAGCTGATGGTGGGCGACCACAGCAGGGTGCAGGTGCGGGCATGAGGCTGCTGGTCACCGGCGGGGCCGGTTTCATCGGGTCGAACTACGTGCGCTCGCTGCTCGCCGGAGCCTACGCCTCCTGCGCGGACGCGCGGGTCACGGTGCTGGACAAGCTGACCTACGCCGGCAACCCGGCCAACCTTCGGCCGGTCGCCGGCCACCCGGGGTACGCGTTCGTCCACGGGGACATCGCCGACGCCGGGCTGCTCGCCGAGGTGGTGCCCGGCCACGACGTGATCGTGAACTTCGCCGCCGAGACGCACGTCGACCGGTCGATCGCCGGCGCGGCGGACTTCGTGACGACCAACGTGCAGGGCACCCAGCGGCTGCTGGACGCGGCCCTGGCGGCCGGCGTGCGCACGGTGGTGCAGGTGTCGACCGACGAGGTGTACGGGTCGATCGCCGGCGGGTCGTGGGAGGAGTCGGCGCCGCTGCGGCCCAACTCGCCCTACTCGGCCGCCAAGGCGGGGGGCGACCTGCTCTGCCGGGCCTACCACCGGACCTACGGGCTGGACGTGCGGGTCACCCGCTGCTCCAACAACTACGGGCCGTACCAGCACCCTGAGAAGGTCATACCTCTGTTCGTCACCAACCTGATCGACGGGCTGCCCGTCCCCCTGTACGGCGACGGCGGCAACGTGCGCGAGTGGCTGCACGTGGACGACCACTGCCGCGCCGTGCAGCTCGTGCTCGACAAGGGCTGCGGCGGCGAGGTGTACAACATCGGCGGCGGGGTCGAGCTGACCAACCTCGCGCTGACCGAGCGGCTGCTGGCCGCGTTCGGGGCCGGCTGGGACATGGTCGTCCCGGTCGCCGACCGCCCCGGCCACGACCGGCGGTACTCGGTGGACAGCGGGAAGATCGGGGCGCTCGGGTTCGCGCCGGAGGTCGACTTCGAGCGCGGGCTGGCCGAGGTCGTCCGCTGGTACCGCGATCACCGGGACTGGTGGCGGCCGTTGAAGACATCGGGTCAATAGGGTCACTAGGAGGAGCCATGGAGGCCACGGAGATTCGCCGCACGGTCGAGATCGAGGACCGCCACTGGTGGTTCCGCGAACGACGCGCCCTCCTCGCGCGCGAGCTGCGCGAGCTGCGGCGGCTCGGCCCGCCCGGGCGGGCGCTGGACATCGGGGCGGCGGGGGGCGGCAACACCCGCGTCCTGGTCGACCACGGCTGGGACGCGCTGGTCGCGGACTTCTCGCAGACGGCCGTTGACCTGGCGCGCGAGCGCGGGCTGCAGGCCATCCACGCCGACGCGCGCAACCTTCCCCTGCCGGACGGTCACTTCGACCTGGTGCTGGCGTTCGACGTGCTTGAGCACATCGAGGAGGACGAGCTGGCCGTCCGGGAGATCCTGCGCGTGCTGCGTCCGGGCGGCACCGCGCTGATCACGGTGCCGTGCGACATGGCGCTGTGGTCGGCGCACGACGTGGCCTCCGGGCACGTCCGCCGCTACACCCGCGACGGGCTGCGCTCGGTGCTCTCGCAGGAAGGCCTGGTCATCGAGCGGATGTGGAGCTGGAACGTCCTGCTGCGGCCGGTCGTGGCGCGCCGCAGGAAGCACACCTCGGGGTCCGACGTCGTGGAGACGCCTCCGCTGGTCAACATGGCGCTGTCCGCCGTGATCGCGGCCGAGCGGTACCTGCCGGTCCGGTCGCTGCCCGGCGTCTCGCTGATCACCAGGGGGCGCCGCCCGGAGCGCTGACGGCCGAAGACCCGTGGAGACGACGGTGGCCCCGCTCGCGGACGCGAGCGGGGCCACTTCGGTGTGCGGGCAGGTCAGGCGGGCGGCTCGGGGCGGCGCGCCCGGGACGGCCCGGCCGCGCGCACCTCGGCGACGCGCGGCGCAGGGACGCCCGCCTCGGGACGGCGCGTCCCGGTCCTGGATGGTCCGGCGACACGCGGTCCGACGACACGCGTCTCAGCGGCGCGCGGGCCGGGACGGCGTGCCCCGGGTCGTCCGGTGACGCGTGGTGCGCCGCCCCCGCTCCCCTGGTCGTACAGCACGTCGACCCAGTAGTTGGCCGCCTGGTAGGTGAACTGCGGGAAGGCGTTGACAGGGCTGTAGACGTACACGCCGTTCCCGCCGGAGGCGTCGGACGCCGGGGCCAGGAGCGGGAAGTTCGTGTACTGGCCGGTGAAGTACTGCAGTGTGTAGGAGAAGTGCCCCGCGGTGGTGTTGTACGAGGCGATGTACGTCGTGCCCGCGGTGACCGGCACCGGGGTGGCGAAGTACGCCTGCTGCCACCCCGACTCGGTCTCGTCGGTGAAGGTCACGCTGGCCAGGAGCTGGCCGTCGGTGGTCCACAGGCTGCCGACGTGCGTGCCGGTGTTCTGCGGGCCCTTGTAGAAGCGGATCCCCCTGATGGTCCCGTTGGCGGTCGCCTGGAACTTCACGCCGAGCACGACCGGGTCGGAGTCCGGGTGGGACACGACGTCGGGCGTCGCGGCGTTGTTCCACAGGCTCTGCGACGCGGCGAACACCACGTCCACCCAGTAGTTGGCGGACTGGAACGTGTTCTGCGGGAAGGTGTTCACCGCGTTGTAGGCGTACACGCCGTTGCCGCCTTCCGCGCCGTCGGCGAGCGCCGTGAGCGGGGGGTTGCTGTACTGCGTGGTGAAGTACTGAAGGTTGTACGGGAAGTGCCCGGAGGCCACGTAGGTGGAGGCGATGTAGGTCGTGCCGGCCTTCACCTGCACGGGCGTGGCGAAGTTCACCTGCTGCCACCCCGAGGCCGTCTCGTTGGTGAACGTCGCGCTGGCGAGCAGTTGGCCGTCGGTGGTCCACAGGCTGCCGATGTGCGTGCCGGTGTTCTGCACCCCCTTGTAGAACCGGATGCCCCTGATCTCCCCGGTCGTGGACGCCTGGAACTTCACGCCCGTGGTCACCGGGGTGGTGTCGGGGTTGGCCGGGTTCGCCGGGGTGGTGCCGTTGGTCCACAGGCTGTCCATCGGGGTGAACACCACGTCCACCCAGTAGTTGCTCGCCTGGTAGGTGCTGGTCGGGAACCCGCTGGTGGCCCCGTACCGGTAGACGCCGTTGCCGCCGTCCACGTTGTTGGCCAGCGCTGTGAGCGGGCCGTTCACCACGTCGGTGGTGAAGTAGGCGAGGTTGTAGGAGTACCTGCCGTTCGGCGCGAAGTAGGAGGCGACGTAGGTGGTGTTGATGTCGACCGGGACGGGCACCGAGAAGTTCACCTGCTGCCAGCCCGAGTCCGTCTCGTTGGTGAACGTCGCGGTGGCCAGGAGTTGCCCCGAGGAGGTCCACAGGCTGCCGGTGTGCGTGCCGGTGTTCAGCGACCCCTTGTAGAACCGGATGCCGTTGATGTAGCCCGCGGCCGTGGCCCGGAACTTCACGCCGAGTTCGACGGACTTGGTGTCGGTGCTGCTCTGGGTCGCCGGCACGGTCGTCGTCGGCCAGATGGTGCAGGGGCACTGCGTGGTCACCGTGACGGTGACGGTCGTGGGCAGGACCTGCAGGTTGCCGATGTCGTCGACCGCCCGCACCCTGATGGTGACGCTCTGCTGCGAACCGCTCGGCAGCCAGCTGAACTGCCAGTCGGTGCGGCCGGTGGCCTGGAACCACCGCACGCCGTCGAAGGAGATCTCGACGCCTGCCACGACGCCGCCCCCGGTGTCGGCCGCGGTCCCCTGCACCGTGACCGGGATGCCGGTCTCCACCGACGCGCCCGTGGAGGGGCTGTCGATCGTCGAGGTGGGCGGGGCGGTGTCGGTGGACGGGGTGGCCGGGACCAGGCCCGGCTGCAGGGTGGCGGGCTGGCAGTTCATGTCGGCGAACAGGTTGACCGTCGCCTGCTGCATCGTGATGTTGGTGGGCGTGCCCGGCTTGGAGTGGGTCGCGTCCAGCCCCCACGACCACTGGATGGTCCCCGCGCCGAAGACCAGCGCGCCGCTCGCCGCCCTGTACAGCGACAGGTTGTGCGTGGCGACGCCCGCCCCGAAGTTGCTGCCGAAGTCGAGCAGGTACTTGTTCGGAGTGGCGATGGTCGTGCGCGAGTACTTCACCGGGCCCGGCGGCTCGAACCCGTTGTCGGGCACCACGTCCCACTCGGACCCGAGCGTGCCGGCCGGAAAGGTCACCACCTGGCCGGGCTGCAGGTTCGCGACCGCGGTGTTGCGCCAGATGCGCATCGAGGAGAAGTCCGCCGGCACGGTGATGGCGTCGTTCACCACGCCGTTGACCATGAACAGCGTCCCGGTCAGCCCGTTCTCCGGGCGGCCGCCGTTGGACGGCGGCGAGAAACGCGGGTCGCGCCACGAACCGGTCCACTGCGGGCTGGGATCGATTTTCTGGTTGGCGTGGGTCTCCTTGTAGCAGACCAGCGTGCGGAACGGCGTGGCGCCGCCGTCGATGCTGGGCTCCCACCGGGTCTTCCAGAAGACCTCGTTGCCGGAGAAGAAAGTGAGGTTGACCCCGCTGTCGCGGGCGTTCTCCACGTTCGTCCGCATGTCTTCCGACCAGTACTCGTCGTGGCCGACCGACAGGAAGACCTTGTGCTCCAGCAGCTCGGCGCCGCGGGCCGCGGTGTCGACGCTGGAGAAGTAGCTGACGTCGTAGGCGTTGGCCTCCAGCCACCGCACCATCGGATACTCGGCGAGGGAGAACCACGTCTCGTTGCCGCCCAGGCAGCACGAGCAGCAGGCGGTGGTGAACGGGCGGTTGTAGCTCACCTTGTAGGCCCGACCGGCCGGGCTGCCGGTGTAGAGGCTGTTGCCGCCGTAGGCGTTGTACGCCTGCCAGGCGGTGTCGGAGGTCTTGAACAGCAGCTCCGAGTGCCGTCCGTCGTCGCGGACCACGAAGGTGATGTGACTGGCGCCGGGCGTGCCGTCGGTGCGCACCAGCTTGGCGAAGTACACCCCCGAGACGGCGCTCGCCGGGACGTCCCAGGAGGCGGACACCGCCCAGTTGCCGCAGTCGACCAGGCCGACCGACGGGTCGGTCAGGCAGGCGGGCTGCGTCTGCGGCAGCGTCGCGGTCGGGTTGAGTGTCGTGATCAGCCGGGCGCCCATGCCGCCGTAGTAGCCGTAGCGGTACACGTCCAGCCGGTAGGACGTGGCGGAGGTGTCGATCTTGAACTGGACCGTCTCGCCGACGTTCACGCTCATCTGGGTGGCGTAGCCCTGGATGTTGCTGTCGCCGGCGCCGGGAATGTCCCACTGGCTGGGCGGGCTGCCGGGCAGGCTGTTCTCGATGCAGATGATCGAGGCGGGCGGGCAGGCAGCGCGGCGGGCCTTCGCCTTCAGCGCCTCCCGCCGCTGCCGCTTCTCCCATGCCTTCTGGACGGCGCGCCACCCGGTGTCGCCCTCCCTGGGCCCCCGGGCCGCGCGCAACCGCTCCGCCGCCTCCTCCAGCCCGGTGCCGTCCTGCGCCGCCGCCCCGGGCTCCGCTCGCGTGCCGTCGGAGGCCGGTGCGGGGCCGTCCTGACCGGGAACGGCCCGACCCTGGGCGGTGTCACCGGGAGTCCGCCGGCCCGGCACGCCGGCGTCCGGGGCGGCCGTGTCCGGAACGGCCGCGCCCTGAGGCGCCGTACCAGGAGGCGCCGTACCCGAAGGCGCCGTACCAGGAGGCGCCGTACCAGGAGGCGCCGTACCAGGAGGCGCCGTGACCGGAGGGGCCGCCTGGTCCGCCGGGGGCGGATCGTGGGAACTCCCGGAGCCGCCCTCGGGCGGGCCGCCTTCGGGCGGGTCACCCGAAGGCGGGTCGCCGGGGTCGCCGGCGCCCGGTTTCGCCGCCCCCTCGCCCGGGGCCGGGGCGGGCGTTCCCCGCTCGTCGCGCGCGGCGGGTCCGGTAGCGGTGAAGGGCTGGACGGAGGCGGTCGGGAAATCCGCCGCCCGGCGGAAGGCGCCGGACGGCGATCCCGCCGCCGACGCCAGGCCGCAGGGACCCGCGGTCGTCAGCACGACCGCCACACAGGTGCCCAAGGTGATCCGGCGCGTCCAGGTCCACCGCGACGGCCCGGCCACCCGGCCGCCCGTGACGAGTACGTCGGAGTCCAGCGAACGGCCGTGAAAAGGCCACGTCATGCTCATGCGCGCAAGCGTTACAACACGCGCGCCCGGCCGTACCTCCGGACGCACCCGCCCAGCCCTATCCTTGCCGCCCTTTGCCCAGGCCGGGAGCCTGCGGCCCTCCGCGCGGGCCTGGTGACGGCATCGGGAGAGACACGCCCGGGCCATGAACGCGCCCGCATGGTCACTCTCCGTAATATGACCCTGGTAGTCGCACGACCCGGCCGGCTCCGGCCATCCTCCATGTCTCGCTGGATTGGCAGTCTGATGACGCTTCCCAACTACGTGTCCGACGGCGCGGGCGCCGGGATCTCCTGGTGCCACGCGCTGCGCTGCCCCCGGTGCCGGGGCCGGCTCCGCGACGAGGAAGGGCTGCGCTGCGACGCCTGCGCGGTCACCTACCCCGTCGAGAACGGGATTCCGCGCTTCGTCCCCCCTGACACCTACGCGGAGGGCTTCGGATACCAGTGGAACCGCCACAGGCTCACCCAGCTCGACTCCCACTCCGGTCTGCCGATCACCCGCGACCGGCTGCTGCGCGCGACCGGCTGGTCCTCGGAGGACCTGCACGGCCGGACGCTGCTCGAGTGCGGCAGCGGCGCCGGGCGCTTCACCGAGGTGCTGTGCCAGACCGGCGCCCAGGTGACCTCCTTCGACATCTCCAGTGCCGTCCAGGCCAACGCCGCCTCCAACGGCCGCTTCCCCAACCTGCGGCTGGTGCAGGCCAGCGTGTACGAGGCGCCGTTCCCGGAGGAGTCCTTCGACTACCTGTTCTGCTTCGGGGTCATCCAGCACACGCCCGACGTCGAGCGCACCTTCAAGACGCTGTTCCGGTACCTGCGCCCCGGGGGCCGTTTCTGCGTCGACGTCTACGCGGCGATGGTCGCCTATCCTCACCCGCGCCAGTTGCTGCGCCCGGTCACCAAGCGCATCCCGCCCGCCCGCCTGTACTCCCTGGTGGACCAGGTCGTGCCGCGCCTCCTGCCGCTGTCGATGGCGCTGAGCGCGGTGCCGAAGGCCGGCCCGTACCTGGCGCGCCTGGTCCCGGTGGCCAACCACCGCCACCTCGGCCTGACCGACCCCGAGATGATCCGCAACTGGTCGGTGCTGGACACCTTCGACTGGCTCGCGCCGCGCTACGAGCGGCCCCAGCCGCGCCGCCGCCTCGCGCGGTGGGCGCGGGAGCTCGGCCTGCGGGAGTTCTCGATCCGGCGCGACCGGGGACTGTATGTGATCGGCGGCGTCAAGTAGATGTGCGGCATCGCCGGCACGGCCTCCCTGTCCCGCCCCGACCCGGCGCTGGTGCGCCGCATGTGCGACGTGATCTCCCATCGGGGCCCCGACGGCGAGGGCTTCCACGACGACGAGCACGCGTCGCTGGGCATGCGCAGGCTGGCGATCATCGACGTCGCGCACGGCGACCAGCCGGTCTACAACGAGAACGGCCGGGTCGCCGCGGTGTTCAACGGCGAGATCTACAACTTCGCCGAGTTGCGCGAGGAGCTCGCGCGCCAGGGGCACCGGCTGCGCGGCGCCGGGGACTCCGAGTGCCTGGTGCACCTTTATGAGCAGTACGGGGACGAGATGGTGCACCGGCTGCGCGGCATGTTCGCCTTCGCGGTGTGGGACCGCGACCGGCGGCGGCTGCTGCTGGCCCGCGACCGCGCCGGCAAGAAGCCGCTGTACTGGTGGGCGGACGCCGGCGCGATCAGGTTCGCCTCCGAGCTGAAGTCCCTGGCCCAGGACCCGGCGCTGCGCCGGGAGATCGACCCGGTCGCGCTGCACCACTACCTGAGCTACCAGTACGTCCCGGCGCCGTGGTCGATCTTCCAGGGCGTGCACAAGCTGCCGCCCGCGCACCTTCTGGTGTGGGAGGACGGCCGGGCGAGCGTGCGCCGCTACTGGCGGCCCGACCGCACGCCCGGACCACCGGTGGACGAGCGCGAGGCGGAGGAGCGGCTGCGCGAACTGCTGCTGGAGGCGACCCGGCTGCGCATGGTGAGCGAGCGCCCCATCGGGGCGTTCCTGTCCGGTGGCGTCGACTCCTCGGCGGTGGTGGCCGCGATGGCCATGCAGAGCGCCGAGCCGGTCAAGACCTTCTGCGTCGGCTTCGAGGACGACCGCTACGACGAGCGGCACAAGGCCCGCATGGTCGCCGAGCGTTATGCCACCGACCACCACGAGCTGGTCGTGACGCCCGACCTGCTGGAGGTGCTGCCCCGGCTCGCCTGGCACTTCGACGAGCCGTTCGCCGACTCCTCGGCCATCCCGAGCTTCTACGTCGCCCAGATGAGCCGGCGGCACGTCACCGTCGCGCTCAACGGCGACGGCGGGGACGAGTGCTTCGGCGGGTACCGGCGCCACGCGCTGATGGCCCGGGCGGGGCGCATGCCGTCGCTGCCGCGCGCGTTCGCCGGCCCGTGCGGGCGGGCCGGGGCGCTGGTGGCCGAGCGCAGCGAGTTCGGCGGGCTCCCCCGGCGGCTGGGCCGGCTCATGCAGTTCGCCGCGGCGCCCCCCGCCGAGCGGTATCCGCGGCTGATGTCGTGCTTCACCCCCGAGCAGAAGTGGCGGATCTACGGCGACGTGCTGCGCGAGCGGCTCGCGGGCGTGGACAGCCACGCGTTGCTGCGGGACGCCTTCGACTCCTCGGCGGCGGGTTCCGACCTCGGCCGGGTGCTCGACGTGGACACCCTCACCTACCTGCCGGACGACCTGCTGGTGAAGGTGGACATCACGACGATGGCCAACTCGCTGGAGGCCCGTTCGCCGTTCCTGGACCACCACCTGATGGAGTGGGCGGCCCGGCTGCCCGACTCGTGCAAGGTGCGGGGCGGCCACACCAAGGTGCTGCTCAAACGGGCCGTGGCCCCGTGGCTGCCCCCGGGGCTGGCGCACCTGCCCAAGCAGGGGTTCGGCGTGCCGCTGGCCGCCTGGCTGCGGGGCGAGCTGCGCGAGCTGGCCTTCGACGTGCTCACCGACCACACCGCCCGGGTGCGGGGCCTGTTCCGGCCGGCGGCCGTGCGCGAGCTGCTGCAGCGGCACATGGACGGCGGCGACCACGGGCCCCGGCTGTGGACGCTGCTGCAGTTCGAGCTGTGGCACCGCGCCCACGGCGTGCCGGGCGGCGCCGCCGTCGAGGCGAACGCCTGCCCGGCGTCCCGTTTGGCGCACATAAAGGAGTGACAAGGACATCGCACGGCGTGGGCGTCCACGCCCTGCGACCGATCTTCGTCTCGCCAAGCTTGCACGCATGACCCACACTCCGTCCGTCGAGGACCGCCCCGCGGGCCCGCTGGAGGCCGTCCCCGCCGTCGAGGCGGACCGCGCGCCCCGGTGGCGGCCGCACCGGTCGCCGTGGCTGCCGGGACTGACCGTGACGGCCCTCACCGCGGCGACGCTGAGCCACTACGGGGTGTCCGCCGCGGACATGGCGCGGTTCGCCGCCTACGTCGCCGCGGGCCTCGCGCTTCCCGGAACGCTGCTGGTGCGGGCCCTGTACGCCGGGGCGCGCACCCGCGCCGAGGAGGTCGCCCTCGGGCTGGCGATCGGCTACGCCGTCGAGGTCCTGTGCTACATGTCCGCCCGCGCCGCCGGGGCGCCGCTGCTGGTGCTCGCCTGGCCGGTCACCGTCGTGGCGGCCTTCCTCGCCGTCCCCCGGCTGCGCCGGCACTGGCGGTCGCCGGCGGGGCTGGAACGGACGCCGCTGTGGGCGTCGTGGTCGCTGGCGCTGCTGATGGCGTTCCTGGTCGCCTGGGGGGCGGCCAGCTTCTTCCGCACCCACGCCCTCACCTGGCCGGGGCTCGGCGTCGCCTCCGTCGACATGCCGTTCCACCTGGCGCTGGTCGGCGAGCTGCGGCACCACATGCCGCCCACGGTGCCCATGGTCGCCGGCGAGCCGCTGCTCTACCACTGGTTCGTGTACGCGCACTACGCCGCCGCGAGCTGGGTCACCGGCGTGGAGCCGCTGGTGCTGCTGTTCCGCCTGGGCGCGCTGCCCATGCTGGCGGTGCTGCTCGTGCTGATCTGCATGACCGGGCGCCGCGTCACGGGCTCGTGGGCCGGGGGGCCGCTGGCCGCGGCGGGCATGCTGTTCGTCGCGGTGCCGAGCCTGTACCTGGGGACCAACGGGTCGTTCACCTGGGGCGGCGTCACCGACCTGGCCTGGGCCAGCCCCACCCAGACCTTCGGCGCCATGCTGTTCGCCCCGCTCGTCGTCATCCTGGCCGATCTGCTGGAGGGGCGGCGGAGCGCGGGCGGGTGGGTCCTGGCGTGCGTGCTGCTGGTGGCCGTCATGGGCGGCAAGGCCTCCTACCTGCCTCTGCTCGGCGCGGGCCTGGTGACCGTGGCCGCGGCGGGTGTGATCAGGCGCCGCCGCCCGCCCTGGCCGGCGCTCGCGGCGCTCGGCGTGACCGGCGCCCTGTGCCTGTACGCCCAGACCATGCTGTTCGGCGGCGCGCGACAGGGCCTGGTCGTCTCTCCGCTGTTCACGATGCGCACGACGCTCGCCGAGCTGACCGAGACGGGCGAGGTGACCGGGCCCACAGCGCCCGAGCTGCCCTCGGCCGGGGCGGCGGCCGGCATCGCCCTGGTCTACCTGCTGGGCTGGCTGGTCGTGTGGGGCGGGACGCTCGGCCTGCTCAGCCGGGCCGGGGCCCTGGCCCGGCCGGGCGTGGTGCTCATGCTCGGCATGGGCGCCGCGGGGCTCGGCACGATGACCCTGTTCGGGCACCCGTGCCGCAGCCAGCTGTTCTTCCTGTGGGGCGCCTACCCGTACATGGTGATCGTCACGGTGCACGGCATCCTGCTGCTGCTGCGCCGCTCGGGGGTCTCGCTGAGGGCGACGCTGCTGGCCGCCGCGGCGGGCGCCGCCGCCGTGTACGCGATCGCCCTGTCGTGCGGGGTGCGCGTCCCCCTGCCCGAGGGGCGGCCGGTCGCGTCGCTGTACCTGCCCTACGTCGCGCTGGCGGCCGTCGCCGTGGTCGCGGGCGTGGTGCTCACCGTCCGCGCCGGAGCGGTGCGCGCCTGGGCGCTGGTGACCGTGATGCTCGCGGCCATCGGTCTGCCGGCGGACCTGCACGCGCGGGTGCTGGCGTCCGCGGGCCGGCTCGCCGGAGGCGCGGACGTCGCCACGGCCGCACCGGCCCCCGCGGCGGTCCCCGATGGGATCCTCCCCGCCGCGCGCTGGCTGCGCGCCCACTCCGGACCGGACGACGTGGTGGCCACCAACGCCCACTGCCAGTGGGGGAAGGAGAACCCGTGCGCCTCCTACCACTTCTGGGTGGCCGCGCTGAGCGAGCGGCGAGTGCTGGTCGAAGGGTGGGCCTACACCGCGGCGAACCTGCGCCGCTGGGACGGGCGCGTCCCGCTGGAGTACCTGCCCTTCTGGGACGCGCGGCTGATCCGGCTGAACGACGCGGCGTTCACCGCCCCCTCGCGGGAGATCCTGCGGGAGATGCGCGACCGCCACGGCGTGCGCTGGCTGTTCGCGGACGAGCACCTGGCGGGCGACGGCCTCGGCATCGGCGGGTTCGCGCGGCCGGTGTACCGCTCGGGCGACTACGCGGTCTACGACCTGGCCGCGCTCGCCGCCCGGG
Source organism: Sphaerisporangium sp. NPDC005288 (assembly GCF_040607475.1). Taxonomy (NCBI): domain Bacteria; kingdom Bacillati; phylum Actinomycetota; class Actinomycetes; order Streptosporangiales; family Streptosporangiaceae; genus Sphaerisporangium; species Sphaerisporangium sp. NPDC005288. Next base: position 85,318 of record NZ_JBEXGT010000037.1, read on the forward strand.
CGCTCTGAGCGCCTTCGGAGGAGACGAGGCCCGCGCCGTCCCCGGCGCGGGCACAGGGGACCCACGCACACCTACAGGAGAGGTCACATGCGCATCGTCCACGTCGGATACCGGCTGCCGCCCGAGCCGGGGGGCCTGGAGCGTCACATCGAGCGGCTGGCCCGCGAACAACTCGCCCGCGGGCACCGGGTGGTGGTCGCCCACCGGCGCGGCCGGGCGCCGGAAGGCGCGCAAACCCTCACGCTGCGCCGGACGCGGCGCAGCCGCCTGCTCGCCCGCAGGTCGGACGTGCTGGCCTTCGGGCTCGAATGCGCCCGCGCGCTGCGCGACGCGGGCGAGGTGGACGTCGTGCACGTGCACGGCGACCACCGGGAGACGCTGGCGCTCGGCCCGGCGGCGCGCCGCCTCGGCGTTCCGCTGGTGGTGACCGTGCACGGGGCCATGACCATGCGCCACCTGCCGATCATGCCGTTCGCCTTCCGCCACGTCGACGACTTCATCGCCATCGGCGCGCGGCCGGCGCAGGACCTGCGCGGCGCCGGCGTCCCCGCGTCGCGGATCGCCACGATGTCCAGCGGGCTGGACCTGCGCCACATCGCCCGCCACCACGGGGAGCCGGTCGAACCTGGGTTGATCGTGAGCGTCGGCTCGCTGGAGAAGGTCAAGAACCACGCGGTGACCATCGAGGCCTTCCACGCGCTGCGCGCCCTGCACCCCGGCGCGCGGCTGGTCATCGCCGGGGAGGGCAGTGAGCGGGCCGCCCTCCAACAGCTCGCCGGAACCGGGCGCGGAGTCCACCTGGCCGGGCACCTTCCGGAGAGCGAGGTGTACGCGCTGGTGGCGAGGGCGCAGGCGTTCGTGCTGGCCTCGCGCCGGCTCCCGACCATCGGCGAGGGCATCCCCACCGCCGCGCTGGAGGCCCTCGCGCTCGGCACCCCCGTCATCCTGTCCTCGGAGACCTCGCTGGAGCCCATCGTCGAGGCCGGCGCCTACCGGACGTTCCTCAGCGGTTCGGTCCCCGACCTGGTGAGACGGCTGCGGGAGGTGCTGGAGGGCGACCGCGCCCTTCCCGAGATCATCGAACGCGGGCTGCGGGCGGCCGCGACGCTGGACTGGTCGTCGGTGGCCGCTCGCGTCGAGGAGCGGTACACCGCCCTGCTCCCCGGCGGCCCCCTGCTGCCGGCGACCGCCTCATGACCGCGAGGCCCCGGCGGCGCCGGCCGCGCCGCGCGGACGGGATGCGCGCACGGTCATGGTGAGCGTGCGTGAACGGGTCGCGGGCCGCGCCCCCGCCGGCGGACGGCACCTGCGGACCTTCTCCACGCTGGCCGCCGCCGGGCTGGCCGAGGCCGTCCTGTCCTCGCTCAGCCTGGTGGCGCTGGTGCGGGTGACCGGCGCCGAGACCTCCGGCGGCGTCATCTTCGCCCAGTCGGTGGCCGGTCTGTGCTTCCTGTTCCTCGATCCGCGCCTGGACAACACCGTCCAGCGCTACGTGCCCATCGAGCAGCGGCGCGACGGGCGGGGGTTCGCGCTGTACCGGCGGCTGGTCCGCTGGGACGTCGGGATCCGCGCCCTCGCGGCCGCCCTGTGCTGCGCGGGCGTCGCGGCGGCCTGGCTGCTCGGCCTGGCCGGGGACGACCTGGCCCGCATGCTGGCGCTGGCCCTCATCGGCCGGGCCGCGCTGGCGGCCAACGGCGCGGTGCGCGCGTCGTTCGCCCTGTCCGACCGGCTGCACGAGCTGGGGCTGCTGCGCCTCGGGTGCGCGGTCGTCTCCTTCGCTCTGCCGGTCGGCGGACTGCTGGCCGCGGGGCCGCTGGCCTACCTGGCCGGGCAGGCGGTGGCCGCGATGCTGGCCGGGCTGGTGGTCGGCGCGCTCGGCACCCGGGCGCTGCTGGCGAGGCTCGGTCCGTCGCGGGCGGGGGCGCCGCTGCCGGACGGCCTGGTGTCCTTCACCGCCAAGGCCACCGGCGGGACGGCGCTGGCAGAGGTCGCCGAGTCCGGCGTCCTCACCGTGGCCGGGCTGCTCGGCGGGTCGGCGCTGGTGACGATCCTGAAGATCGCCTCGGCGCCGGGGCGGCTGTACGCGACGCTGGTCATGCCGGTCGCCTCGATGCTGTACCCCCGGCTCGCCCGCGCCGCCGCGGCGGGGCGGGAGCGGACGCACGCCCGCCGGGACATCGCGCGCGCCAGCGTCCCGCTCGCCGCCGCCGGCCTGACGGCGACCGCCGTCGCGCTCCCGCTGCTGGACGACGTGCTGCGCCTGGTCTACGGACGGCAGTACGCGGCCATCGGCCCGGTCGCCGCCGTGCTCGTCGCCGCGGCGTGCGTCAAGGGGCTGGTGTGCTGGTCGAACGTCCTGCCGCTTGCTCTGGGGCGTCCCGGCTGGCGGCTGGCCTACCTCGCCGGCGAGGGCGCCGCGCTGCTCGCCGTCCTGCTGCTCGCCCGGTGGCTCTCCCCCACCCCGCTCGGCACCGCGCTGTGCTTCGCCTGGGGCACGCTCGCCGCCGCCGTCGCCGGGGCGGCCGTGTGGGCGGCGCTGCTGCGCCGCATCTGCGCCAAAGCGGGCTAGCTAGTGCGCTGTCCATGAATGTCCACCGGCTCGGGCGCCGTAGCAGGCGCCGGCATCGCCGTACCACGACCCGCCGACCCGGCGCCGATCAGTGCAGCACGTGGCCGAGGGTGGAGAGCCGGGCCCGGTGAACGTATGTGGTCACCGCACTAGCTAGTGCGCTGTCCATGAATGTTCACCGGCTCGGGCGCCGTAGCAGGCGCCGGCATCGCCGTACCACGACCCGCCGACCCGGCGCCGATCACTGCAGCACGTGGCACGGGTGGAGAGCCGCGCCCGGTGAACGTATGCGGTCACCGCGCTAGCCGCGCCGGGTTGCCGGGGTGAGGCTCTGGTAGAGGTCTTCGAACCACTCGGCGGTGCCCGCCATGTCGACGCTGTGCGCGCTCGCCCACGCGCCGTCGCGCAGGCGGCGGTGCACCACCGGATCCATGGCCCGCAGCAGCCCGCGCGCCAGGTCGCGGGCGGAGCCGGGCCTGGTCAGGATGCCGTTCCGCCCGGTGTGGACCAGTTCGGCGATGCCGCCCACCTCGGTGGAGACCACCGGGACCCCGGCCGCGAGCGCCTCCATGACCACGACGGGCAGCGCCTCGTGGGCGGAGCTGAGCACCACCAGGTCGGCGGCGGCGGCCAGCCTCCTGGCCCCCGGCACCCGGCCGAGGATGCGCACGCCGCCCGCCACCCCGTGCCGTTCGACGGCACGGGCGACCTGGTCGCGCAGAGGGCCCTCACCGGCCAGCAGGAACAGCGCGTCCGGCCGGGCCCGCAGCACCTCGGCGGCGGCGCGGACCAGCAGGGCGTGGTCCTTCTCCGGGCGGAAGTTGGCGACGCAGGCGATGAGGAACGCCCCCGGCGGCACGGCGAACTCCCGGCGGGTGTCCTCACGCCGCGCCGCCCAGTGCCGCAGCTCCTCCACGTCCACCCCGTGCAGGCGGGTCAGCACGCGCCTGGCGCCCCGCGTGGACGGCGAGCGCGCCACCTGCGAGGAGACCGCGACCGTCCCGTCGTCCAGCCACCGGGTCAGGCGGTCCAGCGCGGTGCTGACCGCCGAGGTGACGCGCTCGGCGAACACCGTGCCGGTCCGGCGGCTGTAGTGCACGGTGGACACCAGCATCGGCCGGCGGCGGCTGAGCCGGACGAACGGCCGCAGGACGACGGCGGGCATCGGCGAGTGGACGTTCAGCACGTCGGGGGCCAGGCGGCGCACCGTGGTGACCAGGCGCGCGGCGGCCAGCGGGCGGGGGCCGTTCCCGAGGTTCACCACGGTCACGCCGGCGTCGCGCAACCGGTCGATCAGCTCGGCGGTCGAGGCGCGCAGGCACACCACCGTGTAGGCGGTGCCGCCGCCCGCGGCGCGGCGGAGCCGTTCGACCAGCAGCGTCTCGACGCCGCCCACGTCCAGCGTCTTGACCACCTCGCACACGCGCAGGGCGCCCCGGGCGGGCCGCCCGCTCATCGCGGCGTCCCTTCGGGCAGCGGACGGCGGGCGCCCGGGGACGGCCGCGTCCGCGCGGCCCTGCGCGCGTCCCGCACGTGCCGGGACCAGGCGACCGCGGCCAGCAGGCTGGTGACCATGACGATCGGCATGCGCTGGCGGAAGATCAGGCCGACGTTGGCCATCGTGGTCGCGTACACGATCGTGCCGGGCACGATGAACAGCAGCAGGAAGCAGGCGGTCGCCCGGTCCTCGCGCCACAGCCACACGGCCCCGCGCACCGCCCAGAACAGCAGGAAGTACCACACGAGCACCTCGATCTTGCCGAGCTGCAGGGTGAGGCTGCCCTCGGTCCAGGGGAAGGGCGACAGCAGCGTGTACATCAGCTTGGGCCCGAGCCGGTTCCACGGGTTGCCGCCGTCGTCGAACATCACGCCCGAGCCGCCGCCGGCGTTGCCGCGGCGCACCAGCTCCGACTGCCCGTAGTCGAGCTGCGACTGCATCGCCTCGACCGGCGGGCTCTCGGTGAGATCGGCGAACGGCAGCACCATCAGCAGCGCGGCGAGGATGAGCAGGGTGCGCACCGACAGCACCCTGCGCAGGCCCGCGAAGCCCAGGGCGACCGGCATCGCGCACATGAAGACCATGTACGGGCGCACGTACCACAGGGCCCACAGCGCCACGGCCAGCAGCGCCACCTTGCGCATGTCGAACCGCCGCAGGTTCGAGGCGCCAAGGCCCAGGCAGGCGACCACGAGGAAGGCGTTGAAGCCGTCCTTGAACATGTCGGAGGTGTGCAGGACGAACGCCGGCATGAAGGCGGTCAGCAGCATGAGCCGGAAGGCGGCGCGGCGGTCGGCGCCCACCAGCAGGGCGAAGCGGTACATGACCAGGCACAGCGCGCAGGCCAGGAACGCGACCAGCGCCGTGCAGGCCAGCGGGGCGGGGCCGCCGCACACGTACAGCACCAGCGCGAAGGCGTTGCACGGGATGGCCGCCGCGTACAGGGAGGGGATGTCCTCGGAGGTGACGAACTGGAAGCCCTCGCGCTTCCAGAACGCCACCACCTCCAGCGCCCTGGACTCGTAGGTGATGTTGTCACCGCCGTAGGGGATGACGTGGTTCTGCATCACCAGGATCTGCACCGCCAGCCGGACGGCGAAGGCCGCGAGCAGCACCGGCAGCACCCGCCGGACCGCCTCGGGCTCGACGGTCGTGTGGATCGTCCCGACGAGCAGCAACGCCGCGGCGGCGACGATGAGATATTCCATGGAAGGGCACCCTCAGTTCGAGATCACCCCGCGGCCGTCCGGTCGCCCGCGACGGGCCGCCGGGCACGGACTCCGCGAGGCGACGCTAGCCGCCGCGAATACGGGGCGCCGCTTTCCGCGAACGCCGGCGGTCCGACCATTACCTTGGTTTGCGGACTCTTTTCGCTCACCTGCGTGAAAGGGAATCGGGACCGCGCGAGTTTCGGCGGCGACCCATGGGGTTTCCGGCGCCGCGCCCCGCTTTCACGGTGATTCAGCGCATTTCCCGTGCCGGCCCGAACGGCCACCGCACCGCGTTCACCAGCAACGATGTCCCGGAGGAGCCGCATTCACCGCCACGCGCCACGCGCGCCAGGCGCCGGGAATGCCGATCGATCATGCGCAGGTAGGGATAGGGAAAACATTTCGCCACCACCATGACGGTGTCGGCGAACAGAGCAAACGGCCAGCTAGCTTCTCGGAGGTGACCAGTCGGATACGTGTCATGGAGATAATCGCCCGGATGAACGTGGGCGGCCCGGCCACCCAGGTGTCGGGGCTGTGCAAGCTGCTGGACGCCGAGGAGTTCGATCACCGCCTGTACACCGGCCACGTCGACGACGGCGAGGGCGACCGCCTGGTCTTCGGCGACGCCGGCCTCGCCGTGCACCGCGTGCCCGGCCTCGGCAGGTCGGTCAACCCGGCCGGCGACCTGCGCGCCCTGTACCGGCTGGCCGGCACGATGCGGACCTTCCGCCCGCACATCGTCCACACCCGCACCGCCAAGGCCGGCGCGCTCGGACGGCTCGCGGTCTCGCTGTCGGGGGTCGGCGCCGCGCGGGTGCACGTCTTCCACGGCCACCTGCTCGAGGGCTACTTCTCGCCGCCGAAGCGGGCCGTCTACGTCAACGCCGAGCGCTTCCTCGCCACCCTGTCGGACCGGCTGGTGACCGTCGGGGCGCGTGTCCGCGACGACCTGCTGCGCAACCGCATCGGCCGCCCGGAGCAGTACGTGGTGATCCCGCCCGGCGTGCGCCTCGGCCCGGTGCCCGACCGCGCCGCGGCGCGCACGGCACTGGGACTGCCGCCCGGCGCGCCCGTCGTCGCCTACGTCGGCCGGTTGACCAGGATCAAGCGTCCCGACCGGCTCCTCGAGGTCGCCCGCGAGGTGCTCGCCCGCGTGCCCGGCTGCCGGTTCGTCGTCTGCGGAGGCGGCGAGCTGCGCGAGCAGGTGGAGCGCGAGGCCCGCTCCCTGCCCGGCCCGGTGGACCTGCTGGGCTGGCGCCGCGACGTGGAGACGGTGTACGCCGCCGCCGACGTGGTGCTGCTGACCTCCGACAGCGAGGGCACCCCGCTGAGCCTGATCGAGGCGGGCATGACCGGCACGCCCGTAGTCGCGACGCGGGTCGGCAGCGTCGCCGAGGTCGTCCGCGACGGGCGCACCGGCCTGCTCGCCGCCCCGGACGCCGGGGAACTGGCGGCGCACACCGTGCGGCTGCTGTCGGACCAGGAGCTGGCCCGCCGCATGGGCCGGGCGGCCCAGGCGTGGACGACCTCCGCGTTCGCCGTGGAGCGGCTGGTCGCCGACACCGAGACCCTGTACCGATCGCTGCACGGCGCGTCCGACCACCGCCGCTCGACCCCGGAGACGAGCACCCCATGAGAATCCTTGTGACCGGAGGCGCCGGCTTCGTCGGCGCCAATCTGTGCCGCGCGCTCACCGCCCTGCCCGAGGTGCGGCGCGTGACGGTGCTGGACGACCTGAGCACCGGCCGCCTGAGCAACCTCGCGGGCCTGGACGTCGACTTCGTCCAGGGCAGCATCCTGGACGCCGACCTGCTGGCCCCGCTGGCGGGCGAGGCCACGACCGTGGTCCACCTGGCCGCGCGGCCCTCGGTGCCGCGCTCCCTGGAGGACCCGCTGGCCTCGCACAACGTCAACGCCACCGGGACGCTGCAGGTGCTGGAGGCGTGCCGCGCGGCCAGGCCGCACGTGATCGTCGCCTCGTCCTCCTCGGTCTACGGCGACTGCCTGGAACCGCGCAAGCACGAGGACCTGCCGGCCCGCCCGCTCAGCCCGTACGGCGCGAGCAAGCTGGCCACCGAGGCGTACGCGCTGGCCTACGGGCGCAGCTTCGGCCTGCCGGTGCTGCCGTTCCGCTTCTTCAACGTGTACGGCCCCCTGCAGGCGGCCGATCACGCCTACGCGGCGGTCATCCCCACGTTCGTGTCGGCCGCCCTGGACGGCAGGGCGGTGCCCGTGCACGGCGACGGCCGCCAGGCGCGGGACTTCACCTACGTGGGGTCGGTGACCGACGTCATCGTGCAGGCGACCCAGCGCCGCGTCACCAGCGCGACGCCGGTGAACCTCGCCTTCGGCACCCGGGTGTCGCTGCTGGAGCTGCGCGACATCCTGTCCGCGGTGCTCGGCGAGCCCGTCGAGACGGCCTTCCTCCCGGCGAGGACGGGCGACATCCGCGAGTCACAGGCCTCTCCCCGCCTGCTTCGCGACCTGTTCCCGGGCGTGCGTCCCATGTCGCTGGCCGACGGGCTCCGCATGACCGTGAGCTGGTTCGAACAAGCCATGAGATCCCAATCTGCGTCTCACATGTAATGGGAGAAGTCGGTGAGCACCCTGTCAAGGAACACCTACTTGATCACCGGAGGGAGCGGCTTCGTCGGCTCGCATCTGGCCGACGCGCTGCTCGCCCGCGGCGACCGTGTCGTGATCTTGGATAACCTGTCCACCGGGCGGCTGGCGAACCTGCGCCCGCACCCCGACCTGCGCTTCGTCCAGGGCTCGGTCCTGGACGAGCTCGTGGTCGACGAGCTGGTCCACCAGTGCGACATCGTGGTGCACCTGGCGGCCGCGGTCGGCGTCAAACTGATCGTCGAGCAGCCGTTGCGGTCGCTGACCACCAACATCCGCGGCTCGGAGATCGTCATCGAGGCCGCGCACCGGTACCGTCGCAAGATCCTGGTCACCAGCACCAGCGAGATCTACGGCAAGAACTCCTACGGCCCGCTGCGGGAGGACTCCGACCGCATCCTGGGCAGTCCGGCCGTGGTCCGGTGGGCCTACAGCACCGCCAAGGCCGTCGACGAGATCCTCGCCAACGCCTACCACAAGGAGCGCGGCCTGCCGACGATCATCGTGCGGCTGTTCAACACCGTGGGACCCCGGCAGAGCCCGGCCTACGGCATGGTCATCCCGCGCCTGGTCCGCCAGGCGCTCAGCGGCGATCCGCTCACCGTCTACGGCGACGGCACCCAGACGCGCTGCTTCGCCCACGTGGCCGACGCGGTCGACGCGCTGCTGCGGCTGCTGGACCACGAGGCGGCGATCGGGCAGACCTTCAACGTCGGCTCCGCCGACGAGATCAGCATGCTGGAGCTGGCCAAGCTGATCATCGAGCACGTTGGCTCCACGTCGGGGATCGACCTGATCCCCTACCACGAGGCCTACGAGCAGGGCTTCGAGGACATGACGCGCCGCGTGCCCGACACCGGCAAGCTCCGCGCGCTCACCGGCTGGACGCCGCGCCGCGACCTGGACGAGATCCTCTCCGAGATCATCGCCGAGGCCCGCGAGGACCTCGCGGTGTCCGCGCGGTGAACGCGGCGATCGGCCTGGCCTCCATGGCGAGCGCCTGCGTGCTGAGCGCGGCGGCCACCCCGGCGCTGAGGCGGCTCGCGCTGCGCTGGAACCTCAGCGACCGTCCCGGCGGCCACAAGGCCCACGACCACCCGACCCCCTACCTGGGCGGCCCGGCGATCGTCCTCGGCACCGTCGTGCCGACGGCCGCCGCGCTCGGCCTGGCCGACCTGCGGATCACCGCGATCGTCCTGGCCGCGATGGCGATCGCCGCGCTCGGCCTGATCGACGACATCGCCTCGCTGCCCGTCGTGACCCGCCTGACGGTGGAGTCGGTCGCCGCGGGCGGCGTCGTGCTGTCCGGCGTGCACGTCACCGTGACCGGGCAATGGGTGGACGGGTTGATCACGGTGATGTGGATCGTCGTGATGACCAACTCCTTCAACCTGCTGGACAACATGGACGGCGCCCTCGGGACGGTCACCGCGGTCACCGCGGCCTTCCTGGCCGCGGCCGCCCTCATGAGCGACCGGCCGGCGTTCGCGGTGCTCCTCGGCGCGCTGGCGCTGTCGTGCCTGGGCTTCCTGGCGCACAACTGGCCGCCCGCGAGGATCTTCATGGGCGACTCGGGGTCGCTGTTCATCGGCTTCACCCTCACGTGCTCCTCGGTCGCCGTCGAGACCGGCCGGGCGGCCGGCACGACCGCCGCCGGGCTGCTGCTGTGGACCTTCGTCGCCGTGGTCGACACCGGCGTGGTGCTGGTGTCGCGGATCCGCGCGGGGCGCTCCCCGCTGTCGGGCGGCACCGACCACCTGTCCCACCGGCTGCGCCGCATGGGGCTCGGCTCCCGTGCCGTGCCCGCGGCCCTCGGCGCGGTCGCGGCGGTGCCCGGCGCGCTGTGCCTGGCGATCGCCGTGGGATGGGTGCCCGCGCTCGCCGCGGCCATCGTCACCGGCGGCGTCGCCACCCTCCTGATCGGCCTGCTGCAGGGCATGCCCGCCTACGCGCCGGCCGGTCCTGTCGACAACCTCGCAAAAATCACCGAAAGGCGGCGATGACCAGGTGGATCTGCTCTACTTCGTACGACTTGCGCGCAAGGGCTGGATGGTGCTCGTGCTGTCGCTGGTCCTGTCGGTGACCGCCGCGCTCGTCCTGACCGCGCGGACACCGCCGAAGTACGTCGCGACGATCACCATGATGGTCTCCGGCTACGACAAGGTGGGCAGCCTGACCACCGCCTACCAGGCCGGGATGCTGTCGACGCAGCGCGTCCAGTCCTACGCCAACCTGCTCACCAGCCGCCGCGTGGTGAGCCAGCTCGGCGGCGGCGAGCAGGTCGCGCGCCTGCAGGAGGCCATCAAGGCGGAGGCCATCCCGGCCACCATGCTGCTGCGCGCCACCGTCACCGACGCCGACCCCGTGCGGGCCGCGCGCCTGGCCAACACCCTGGGGGCCAGGTTCACCCGGGTGATCGACCAGATCGAGCGGCCCACCCGCGACAGCCGCCCGGCCGTGCGGGTCACGGTGGTGGACAGCGCCGACGTCCCGAAGGTGCCGGTCACCCCCCGGCCGCTGGTCAATCTCGGCCTCGCCCTGATCATCGGGCTGCTGGTCGCCTTCAGCACGCTCGTGCTGCGCGACCGGCTGGACACCACGGTGAAGTCCTCCGAGGCGCTGCAGGAGAGCGCCGGGAGCTCGGTGCTGGGCGTGATCGGCTACGAGAAGGACGCGCGGCACCACCCGCTGATCGTCCGGGAGAACGGCCGGTCCACGCGCTCGGAGGCCTTCCGCTCGCTGCGCACCAACCTGCAGTTCATCGGCGTCGACCGGCGGCCGAAGTCGCTGGTCGTCACCAGTTGCCTGCCGAACGAGGGCAAGTCCTCCACCTCGGCCAACCTGGCGATCACCCTCGCCCAGGCAGGCTGGCGGGTGATCCTGGTGGAGGGCGACCTGCGCAGCCCGCGCATCCCCCACTACCTGGGCATCGAGGGCTCGGCCGGGCTCACCGACGTGCTGATCGACAAGGCGGCCCTCAAGGACGTCATCCAGCCGTGGGGCCCGAGCGGCCTGTCGGTGCTCCCGGGCGGTCAGATCCCGCCCAACCCCAGCGAACTGCTCGGCTCCAACGGGATGCGCGCGGTGCTGGCCGAGCTCGTCGCGGACTACGACCTGGTCATCGTCGACGCGCCGCCGCTGCTGCCGATCACCGACGCCGCGGCGCTGGCCGCCGTCTGCGACGGCACGCTGCTGCTCGCGCGCTACGGCAAGACCCGCCGCGAGCACATCGCCCGCGCCGTGGAGACGCTGGCGTCGGTCAACGCCCGCCTGGTCGGCACGGTGCTGAACTTCGCTCCGGGCAGGCGCGGCGGGTACTACGGCTACGGATACGGCTACGGGGCCGAGACCGCGCCGCGCGAGATCAGGACGCCGGTCAAGGTGTGAGCAGCCGGAACGGGACGGCGAGCGCTCCGGCGATCAGCCGTCCCGCCGTCCGGTAGGCGCGCAGAGAGCGGCCGTAGGGGTCGCGGATGTCGGGCTGGTCCACCCGGACCAGCCCGCGCCGCGTCCGGGCCTCGGCGACCAGCGCGCGGGCCCTTGGCCCGAGATCCCCATGGCGGTCCACCGCCCCGGCGGGCACGGCCCCCGTCAGCACGCCGAACTCGGCGATCGTGAAGGCCCGTCCCGCGGCGGCCGGGCACATCGCCACCGCCGCCGCCCGGTGCTCGCGCGCGGCGGCCAGCACCAGGTCCGCCGCCTCCACCATCCCGGCCGTCAGTCGCCGGGCGCGGAATCCCGCGTGGTCGCCGCCGAGCTCGGCCAGGACCCGCGCGGCGTGCCCGGTCATCGGCTCCCCCGCCAGGGCATGGGTGCCCGCGCCGGCGACCTCCAGCGCCGGACAGGGGCCGAGGACCGACCGGGTGAGCCGCTCGGCGAGCGGGGAGCGGCAGATGTTCCCCGTGCACACGAACAGGATGCGGAACCGCGGCAGGCCGGCCGGGTCCGGCGGAGCGCCGAGGTCCCTCCAGCACCGCCGCCCGCACCCCTCGTGCCCGGGCGGCACGACACCCGCCGCCCCGCCGCCGCTGCCGCCGCTCACCGCCGCCGAATGCCCCATGAGGCGACGCTAGATCGGCCCCGCGCGGTGGCCGGAGCCGACGCGCCGTCCTTGGCTCTTTCCTGCCGCGGGGCCTCGCGCCGGCGGCCGGGCGCCGCACGCGGCGCGATGGCGGCCCTAGGAGACGCGTCCGCCCGGAGCCGGCGCCAGGAGGCGCGGCAGGAGCCGGCTCTAGGAGGCGCAGCCGCCCGGGGCGGTCGTGACGCTGGTCCGCTGCGGGCGGGCCAGCGGCTGCACCGGGGTCAGCGGCGGCTCGGCGGAGGCCGGCTCGACCAGGTCCAGGCGCACGGTGCGGGTCTGGCGGGGCCCGAGTTCCAGCAGCGTCGAGTAGACCGGATGCGAGCGCTCGACGTCGGTGGACACCTGCACGGGCACGCCGTCGACCGACGCGCCGCTCAGCTCGGCGCCGACCCCCGCGTACAGCGACACCCACAGCAGGTTGGACCCCACCGGGTGGGTGTCCGGGCCGCGGTCCAGCCTGCCGGTCACGTAAGTGGGCAGCGTCACGGCCGGCACGTTGTTGGTCAGCCGGACCTGCACGCTGCTCGTCCGCCGCCCGTCGCGGCACGGGCCGAGCTCGTACGAGAGCGAGCGGTCGAGGTAGTAGTCGAGCTTGCCGCCGGCCGAGTTGTTGACCACCAGCCCCGCGTACGGTCCGGGCCGCCGGGGCAGCACGCCGCCGATCGCCGAGGAGGACAGGCGGCGCTGCTCGGCGTCGTGCCGGCTCCAGACCTGGATCCTGCGGTCCTCGACCATGGGCTTCAGCACGGGCAGCACCTGGGCCGGCTCGGCGAACGAGCGGGGCAGCGCCTGGCCGACGGCCCTGGCGATCGCGATGAGGTAGCGCTTGCGCTCCAGGGGGTCGGGGTAGCGGGCGTAGGCCGCGCGCTCGGTCAGGTCGACGACGTTGGCCGCGGTCACCTTCTCGCCGCCCGGCAGCGTGACCGGCCCGATGAGACCGAGGATGTAGGACAGGCCGACCGGGTCGATGGCGATCGCGCCGTCCAGCCGCCGGCCGGTCCGGCGCTCCCACAGCGCGGTCCAGGTCCTGGCGGCGTAGGGGAAGTGCGGGGAGAGGTTGGAAATGGACAGCATCTCCAGCGCGCCCGGGCCGTAGCGGGCGCGGAAGGCGCGGCCGTGGTCGGCCACGGGGCCAGGACCGGGGCCCATGCCGGTGTTGGCGGCCAAGCGCGTGACGCGGGTCCGGCCGCGGTCGGCGGACAGGATGCCGAAGGCGCCGACCAGCCCGCCGGTCCCCCGCGACTCGGCGTTGGTCTGGAAGGCCAGGAAGTAGCGGCGCGGCCCGTCGTTGCCGAGCATCGGCGGGATCAGCGCGGCCGCCGTGGCCGCGCCGCCGATCCAGCGGCGCAGGCGGTCCAGCTCGTACAGAGCGGTGCCGCGCGCCTGGTCCACCGAAGCCGCGCCGGTGCGCGCCGGGGTGGCGGCCAGCCGGGCGTGCGCCCGGGCGAGCCGGGCGGCGGCGCCGTCGAGAACCGGCGCCGCCGCCGTGAGCCCGTCCAGCAACTGGCGCATGTCGTCGGTGGAGCCCGGCGCGGCCGTGAAGAACGACGTGCCGGTCCGCTGCACCCCGGTCAGCGCCTCGGTGATCTCGGCGGCGCTCTCGGCCAGCCCCCGCACCGTCGTGGCGCCCTCACCCACCACGGGCAGGTGGGTGAGCAGCGTCCAGTCGGGCCCGCTGGTGAGGCGCCGCGCCTCGGCCGCGTGACGGCGGGCCTGCGCCAGCGTCACGGCGATCCGGTCGAGGTCGCGGGCGCTCATCACCGCGCGGAGGTGCACCAGGGAGTCCCTGGTCGCCTGCAGGTGGTCGCGGACGCCGAGTCCCAGGTGCGCCGACCATCCCGCGGACGAGACCAGGGCCAGTGCGGAGAACACCGAGCCGGCGAGGATGAGCCGGCGTCGCCGGCTAGCGCGCACCAGCGGTTCGGCGGCGCCGCTTGGAGATCACCACGCCGGCCGCGCCCGCCACGAGCAGGACCACGCCCGCCCCGGCCACCGCGGCCACGGGTGCGCCGGTGAAGGGCAGGCTCCGGCCGGCCGGCTGCGCCGCGGCGTGCTCCTGGCCGCCGCCGCCCTGCCCGCCGCCGTGGTCGCCGCCGCCGTGGTCGCCGCCGGCCTCGGACTCGGCGCCCTCGTGGCCGGGCCCGCCGAACTCGTGGCCGCCGTAGCCGTCATGGCCCGACCAGTCACGGTGGCCGCCGCCGTGGTCGTCGGCGCCCTCGACGTGGAAGAGCTTGTCGGCCTTGATGATCTCGTTGTGGTCGTCGGAGTGGTGCTGGTGGTCGTCCACATTCCGGTCGATGTCGTCGACGGAATTCGCCGGCGTCTCGATTTCCTCGTCATGGTGACCGCAGTGCCGGTGCGGATGACGCGTGACGACATTGCTCGGCGGCGAGACGTTTCCCGCGGCGTCCCTCGCCCGCACGAAATAGGACACCCTCTCGCACAGGCGGCGCCGGTCGATGAAGGTGGTCACGTTGCCCGGCACGCTGCCGATGAGCCGGAACGGCGAGGTGCTGGCATAGATGTCGTAGGCGACCACGCCGCTCGGCGGCGGGTAGAACGGCGGGTCGCTGGAGGGATCCCACCTCAGGATGATGATCCCGGGGATCCTCTCGAACAGCCGCAAATTTCTCGGCGCGGTCGGCGGCTGGGTGTCGGGTGCCGCGTGCGCGGCGAGTTTCAGTGCGGACGAGTGGGTCTCCACGGCCGCCATCGCGACCGATCCCGTCGCGGCGCCACCCGTGAGCACCGCTGCCAGAAGAATAGGTACCGCATGTTTCCGGGCCATTCAGGACTCCCCGATGGACAATGATTCGGGCCATAGAGACATCGCCCATCAGCAGGGCGACATGTCGATGCATCCCGTTGTATCCACGTGGACCGAATGGCCGTGCGCCGCCGCACGCCTATTACGGAAAGATCAGTCCCGGTATTCCCCCCCTTTGCCGGACAGGAAAAGCCCCCGCCGTGGGAGGGGTGCACGGCGGGGGCTTTCCTGTCGGGGAAGGTGTCCGGTTCTTCCCGTTTCCGGGCCGGGCCGCCCCGGAGGACGGACCGGTCCGGCGGTCCGGCCCGGAGGCCGGACCGGCGGGCTCAGCGGCCGACGTTGGCGGCGTGGCCGATGGCCAGACCGCTGTCGGTGTCGAAGAAGTGGAAGTTGTGGGTGTCCACCACGAGCTCGATGTTCTGACCGGAGCGGGCGTGGCTGCGGGAGTTGACGCGGGCCGTCCACAGCGACTTGTCGCCGACCAGGGGCAGGGCCGCGTCGTCGTCGTCGCCGGTGTCCTGGGCGGCCACGGTGTCGCGGTGCTCCACGGGCGGGGCGTCGATGAGGAACAGCACGTTGATCTCGCTGCCCAGTTCCTCGGTGACCTCGACGCGGGTCGGGATGTGCGCCCAGCCGTTGGAGTGGCCCGAGGCGGAGGCTGCGTCCTCGAAGTCGGAGGGGCGGATGCCGAGGATCAGCTTCTTGCCCAGGTACTGGTCCAGGCCCGGCTTCTCGGCGAAGCTGGAGTCGGGCACCGGGAGCTTGTACCCGCCGAAGACGACGGCGGCGCCGCCGTCGTCGCGCACCAGCTCGGCGTTGACGAAGTTCATGGACGGGGAGCCCATGAAGCCGGCGACGAAGAGGTTGACCGGGGCCTCGAAGAGGTTCTGCGGGGTGTCCACCTGCTGGAGGATGCCGTCGCGCAGCACGCAGACCCGGTCGCCCAGCGTCATGGCCTCGACCTGGTCGTGGGTGACGTAGACGGTGGTGACGCCGAGGCGCTCGTGCAGGGTGTTGAGCGAGGCGCGCATGGAGACGCGGAGCTTGGCGTCCAGGTTGGACAGCGGCTCGTCCATGAGGAAGGCCTGCGGCTCGCGGACGATGGCGCGGCCCATGGCGACACGCTGGCGCTGACCACCGGACAGGGCGGCCGGCTTGCGCTTGAGGTACTGCTCGAGGCCGAGCATCTTGGCGGCTTCCTGCACCCGCTTGGAGATGTCCGCCTTGGGCATCTTGCGAAGCTTGAGGCCGAAGGCGAGGTTCTCCTCGACCGTCATGTGCGGGTAGAGGGCGTAGTTCTGGAAGACCATCGCGATGTCGCGGTCCTTCGGCGGCAGGTGGTTGACCACCCGGTCGCCGATGGCGATCTCGCCGCCGCTGATGTCCTCAAGACCCGCGATCATGCGCAGAGCCGTGGACTTGCCGCAACCGGACGGGCCGACGAGGACCATGAACTCGCCGTCGCGGATCTCCAGGTTGAGGCCGTTCACGGCCTTGACACCGCCGGCGTAGATCTTGTCGACGTTGCGCAGAACGATATTTGCCATGGCCGTCCTTCGTGCGTCCGGGGTGCCGCCGGATGTGGATACGTTTTCATGAATCTCACCGGAACCGGACATCTCTGTCAAGCCCTTCCGGAATAGTGGCTTCTCACACTCTTCGGATGTGCCCCCCGGCTTGGCTTGCCGGTGGAACTCATGATGGAATCGTTTCCATGAGACCGATCGGGCAGCGTCGCACGACCATCAAGGACGTGGCCGAGGCGGCCGAGGTGGGCGTCGCCACCGTGTCGCGGGTGCTGTCGGGCACGGGGTCGGCCAGTGCCGAGACCAGGGAGAAGGTCCTGGCCGTCGCGGCACGGCTCGACTACCGGCCGAGCGCGCTCGGGCGCAACCTGCGCCGGCGCCGCACGGGCGGCATCGGCCTGCTCGTCCCGGACATCACCGACGTCTTCTACGGACGGCTGGCCGACGGCGTCCTGTCCTGCGCCCGGTCGGCGGGCGAGCCGGTGATGATCGGCACCACCGGCGACGACCCCGAGCGCGAGGCCCACCTCATCGGCACGCTCATCGAGGAGGGCCTGGACCGGGTGATCGCCGTTCCCTCCGGCGACGGCGAGATGTGGGTGCCGGCCCTGCGCTCCGGGCTCGGCGTGGTCTTCGCCGAACGCCCGGTGCGGGGCGCCGAGCACGTCCCCTCGGTGGTCACCGACGACCGCACCGGCGTGCGCACGGCGGTGGAGTACCTGGCCGGGCTCGGGCACCGGCGCATCGCCCTGCTGGCCCGGCACGGCCAGGCGCAGCGCGTGCGCGCGTTCCGCGAGGCGCTGGCCGCGCGGGCCGTGCCCGTCGACGAGGAGCTGATCGTGCACGCCCACGCGACGCGCGACTCCGCCTACGCCGCCGCCGCCGGGCTGCTGCAGCACCGCTCCGACATCACCGCCCTGGTGGCGGGCGGCAACCTGCTCGGCGAGGCGGCCGTCCTGGCGGCGCGCGAGCTGGACGTGCGCGTGCCGCGCGACGTGTCGCTGATCATGTTCGACGACGTGCCGTGGGCCGAGCTGTGCCATCCCCCGCTCACCGTCATCTCCCAGCCCGCGCAGGACATGGGCTACCGCGCCGCCGAGCTGGTCCTGCGCGAGGGCCGGCGCGCGCGCACGGTGACCCTGCCCACCGAGCTGATCGTCCGCGCGAGCTGCGGCCCTCGCCGCTGACCCTCCGGGCGTCCGGGTCATGTTCCGGGCATCGCCCCCTCACGTACCACCGCCAATCCCACGAAACCTTCCGGAAAACGGCATGCACCGCGGACGCGGCTCGCCGGGCGGGATGTCGCGGTAGTCCGGTATTCGCGGGTGGTGTCGCCCGAAACCTCAACTGTGCGGCATTTCCGCGTCATCCGCGGATCACGGCGGGCGCGGCACGGGGCAACCGGGCCCCGCGAGACGGCAGAGATCTGCCGCGCCGATCGCAAACAACCGTCCGAGGCGTGTCGCGGATCACGGGCGGCGGGCGCGGCGGCTACTAGAAACCGCCCTAGAACCCGTCGCGGCGCCTTCCGGGGACACCAGGTGTGTCTCAACCGATTCCGGAACGGCCACGCGGACGTCCTGCCGCCCGAGCCATGGGCGGGGGACGACGGCGGCCGCCGCGTGCGGCCGCCTGCCGCACGCGACCCGACGAATAGGACCGAGTTGGACAGTAACCGCGCTTTTCGTGGCGCAGTCGCGGCCGTCATCGCCGCCACCGTCCTGAACGGGACGGCCGGAGCGGCCCAGGCCATCGCGGAGTCGGAGGCGACCCCCGGCTCCACCACCGTCGGAGCGGCGGAGCGGGCCGTTCCTGACACCGGACCGGCCGAGCCGGTCTCGGCGGCGCCGGACGGCGCCCGGTCGCACACCACCACCGCCTGGCCGGGGAACTCGGCCTGGATCCTGAGCCGGCCCCGGGTGCCGGTCTGGACCCGGGCGGGACTCACCACCGGCCTCGTCGAGGCGGCCCGGCCCGCCAAGGCGGGCAGGACGGCCACAGCCGCCAGGACGGCCATGGCGGGCCGGGCGGCCACAGCCGCCACGACGGCCGGCGCCGCCAAGAAGGCGGGAGCGGTCAAGAAGGCCGGAGCGGCGCGAGCCGCCACGACGGCCAGGGCGAGGGCCGCGAGCGGGACGGCGCGCAAGGCCGCCGTCGTGCACCGCGGGACCTGGCGGACCTCCGCGCGACCACAGATCCGCGCGTGGGCGCCCACGACGCCCAAGGGCAGGAACAAGGCGATCGCCTACCGGCTGCTCACCCAGCGGGCCTGGCCGGTGACCCAGTTCCGCTGCCTGGACAGCCTGTGGACCAGAGAGAGCAACTGGAACCACCGGGCGCAGAACCCCTCGTCGGGGGCCTACGGAATCCCGCAGGCGCTGCCGGGGCGCAAGATGGTCGGCATCGGGCACGACTGGCGGGTCAACCCCGCCACCCAGATCAGGTGGGGCCTGAACTACATCAAGGGCCGGTACGGCTCACCGTGCGGCGCCTGGGGTCATTTCCGCTCGCACAACTGGTACTGAGCCGACGGGGAGTGCCCAGGGGAAGGGCGCACTCCGCGCCCGGGGAGGCTCACCCCCGGGCGCTTCCCTCCTTGGCGGCCGTGGACTCCTTCGGCCGCGTGGCGGCCGGGTCCTGGAGTCGCGCCGAGTCCTGGAGTTGCAGGGCGATCGCCCTGATCAGCAGGTCCAGCCCGTACTCGAAGGCCTCCTCGTGGTCGCGCGCGACCAGCAGAGGCGCCAGGGCGCCCACCTGGGGGAACAGTGTGGCGTCCACCTCGGCCAGGTGCCCGTCCTCAGAGTCGTGCACCGGGGCGAAGGCCGGGGTGACGCCGACCTCGCGCATCAGCGAGCCGACGAGGTAGGCGATGAACGTGCGCACGACCCTGACGGCGTCCTCGCCGGAGAAGCCGGCCTCGCGCAACGTCGCCAGCGCCCGCTCCAGGGGGAACAGCCCGGCGGGCGAGCGGACCGGGCGGCTCATCACCAGCATGGTGGAGCGCGGGTAGTCGTGGGCGATCTGCCGGACCGCGCGCGCCTGCACCCGCACCCGCTCGGTCCACGCGTCCCCGGGATCGTCGGTGAAGGAGATCTGCGACAGCACGAACTCGGCGACGGCGTCCAGGAGCGCCGCCTTGCTGCTGACGTGGTTGTACAGGGACATGGCGCCGACGCCCAGATCGGCCGCGATGCGCCGCATCGAGACGGCGTCGGCGCCCTCCCGCTCGATCAGGTCGATGGCGGCGGCGACGATGCGGGGACGGGTGAGAGGCGGCATGTGAGCATTCTTACCGGGGCGATTGACGTACGTACAGCGTACGTGCCACGCTCCAGAGACGTACGGTGTACGCCCCCCTGGAGGCCCCTGTGTCGACCCACGAGCTCTACACCATCCCCGCCGAACTCTCCACCTGGGACGTGGAGATGAAGGGGTCCACCCGGTTCACCTGGGAGTACGACGAGGGCCGCGACCGCATGCTCGCCCTGTACCAGAAGGGCAAGGACAAGCAGTGGGACTCGGTCAGGCGCATCGACTGGGGCCTTGAGGTCGACCCCTACAACGTGCTGGGGATCCCCGACCAGTCCATCGCCATCTACGACACCCCGCTGTGGCACCGCATGGACGACAAGACGCGCAAAGAGGTGCGCCGCCACGGCGCCGCCTGGCAATTCTCCCAGTTCCTGCACGGCGAGCAGGGCGCGATGATCTGCTCGGCCCGCATCGTCGAGTCGGTGCCCGACCTGGACTCCAAGTTCTACGCCGCCACGCAGACCATGGACGAGGCCCGCCACGCCGAGACCTACGCCCGGTTCCTGCAGGAGAAGGTCGGCATCGCCTACCCGATCAACAAGTACCTCAAGTCCCTGCTGGACGACACCCTCAGCGACTCGCGCTGGGACATGCCCTACCTCGGCATGCAGGTGCTCATCGAAGGGCTGGCGCTGGCCGCGTTCGGCGTGATGCGCGACATGACCACCAAGCCGCTGCCCAAGCAGATCCTCGCCTACGTCATGCAGGACGAGGCCCGGCACGTCGCCTTCGGCCGGATGGCCCTGCGCGATTACTACAAGCAGCTGTCGCAGGCCGAGCTGCGCGAGCGCGAGGACTTCGTCATCGAGGGCTGCTACCTCATGCGCGACCGCCTGCGCGGGGTCGAGCAGTGGGAGAACCTGGGCCTGTCCCCCGCCGAGGTCGAGGAGGCCATGCGGGCCACCGACGAGTCGCAGTACCTCCAGCTGTTCCGCTCGCTGCTGTTCAGCCGCATCGTCCCCTGCGTCAAGGACATCGGCCTGTGGAGCGAGCGCCTGCAGAAGGCCTACGCCGACATGGGCGTGCTGGAGATGGCCGGGCAGAACCTCGACGCGCTGATGAAGCAGGACGAGGACATCGCCGAGCGCCTGGACGCCGAGCGCTTCGCCGCCGAGGAGGCCGAGCGCGCCGAGGAGATCGCCGAGACCATCACCCTCGGCTCCGGCGACTGACCGCCGCCCGGCGCCGTCCTCAGGCGGAGACCAGGACGAAGGCGACGGCGCCGGAGACCACGGCGAGCACGCCGAGCCAGGCCAGCAGGGCGTCCGCGCCCGCGTGGGGCGGGGGCCCCCCGGGGGGGGGGGGGTGGGGGGGGGG
>NZ_JBEXGT010000038.1:0-105494 GCF_040607475.1 Sphaerisporangium sp. NPDC005288
CATTCTACCCGTTTTCCCCCCCCCCCCGCTCTCCCCCCGGGCCCCCGCCCCCGCGCGGGCGCCCCCCCCCCCGGCCCCCCCCCCCGCGGCGCCCGCGTCCGGTGAGGTCACGCGTGGAAGCCGCCACCGCTGATGCCGAGCTGCTCCGCGACCTCCTGCATGTTCTCGAACCTCCGGTCGGGCAGGGCGCGCAGCGCCGACAGGACGCCCTCGGGAGCCGCCTGCTCACGGGCCCGCTCGAGCAGTTCGTCCCGCCCGGCCGGGAAGGCGTGCGTCCCGCTGATCCACCTGGCCAGGTCGCTGCGTTCGTCTACCTCGCGTGCGCTGATGCCCTCCGGCGATCCCGGCTCGTGCGGGTCGGAAAGCTCCTGGGCCCGTCCGTTGTCGGCGTCATTCGGCTGCATGACCCATCCCCCCTCTGTCGCGACTACCGGCTCCCCTACCCGATCTCCGGCGGCCAAACGGCCGACGCGGCGGCGCCACGCCGATGGCCGTGGCCCGAGGCCCGCCTCGCGGTTCGATGCCTGCCTCGGTGCCCGGTGGCCGTTCTCGCTGGTGGCCGGGGGGTCGCCGTTTCCCTTCTCGCCCTCAGGGCATACGCCGGGGCATGGACCGATCGCGGGGCCGGAGGGTCGCGGCCGGGTCCTCACCGCGATCGCTCACGGCGGCGGCGAGGGCGCATGTGCCATCCGGCGTCGCCCAGGCGGGCGACGCCGGCTTCACCTCCACGAAGGAGCCACCATGACTTCCAAGTCATGTCCCCATCGCGTTTTCACCGCCGTGTCGGCCCGGCGGGACGATGCCGTCGTCCTCCACGCCGCCGGCGCTCTCGACCTGGACTCCGCTCCCGTCCTGCGGAAGGAACTGCACCACATAGAGGGATCGCCCGAGGTCCGGGTGGTGATCGTCGATCTGGAGGCGGTCACCTTCTGCGACTCGATCGGGATGAGCGAGCTCGTCCTCGCCTTACACCGCGGTGAGGCCCAGGGCAGGAGGTTCATGCTCGCCGGCGTCCCCGCCGCCCTCACGCGACTGCTGGCCGTCACCGCACTGGACAGGGCGTTCGACATCCACCCCACCCTCGACGACGCCCTCCGCGCGGCGACCGCCCCCTGAGGCCGGCGAGCTCACCGCGCCGCCGCCTTCTGCCCCGGCCGGGGACCCGCCCCCGCGAGGTCCCCTGGTGACCTGCTCCGCCGGAGATGCGCGCCCGGCCGACTCGATCTTGCTCAGGAGAGGGCCAGGAAGTTCAGACGCCGAAGCCGACCGCGAACGCCCGTTGGAGGTAGTCCCAGACCTGCGCGGTCAGCACGCCCTGGGTCGCTTCCTCAGGCCCCTTCCGGGCGATCCGGGCGTAGATCGACGACATCATGGCCGGATCCCCGTCCGCCATGTCCCGGATCACCGAGGTCCATCGCCGTGCCAGCTCCTGTACGGCGGGATCGGCGGGGTCGGTTCCGTCGGCGGCGTGCGCCTGGAGTTCGGTGACGATCTGTCCGCCCTGTCGTCGCCATTCGGCGAGCCTGCCGGGGAACCCGGGCTCCAGGTGCCGCCGTTTCGCCTGCTCCGATTGCTCGGGCGTGAAGTCGTTGGCCCGCACCAGTGCCTCCATGGTCTCGATGAGCTGGTCGATGGACGGTTCGGTGGCCCGAAGGATGGCCTGGAGCAGGGCCGTGAGCCGCACCCGCAGCCGTTGGTGCGCTTCGATGGTCCGCTCGACGTGCGCGAGCTGGGCGCCTGCCGCCAGGCCGAGGTCCCCGGGGTCACCCTCGAGCGACTCGGCGATGCGGGCCAGCGGCATCCCGAGCTGGCGCAGCGCGAGGATCCGGTACAGCCTGCGGACGTCGCCGCCGGTGTACATCCGGTGCCCGGCCGGCGTGCGCAGCGTCGGAACCAGCAGGCCGATCCGGTCGAAGTGATGGAGAGCGCGGACGGTGAGGCCGGTCGCCGCGGCCAGGTCACCGATCTTCCAGCACCGTTCGTCCATGTGATCACCCCGGTCGACGCTATTACCTGACGCGACGTCAGGTACAAGGCCCGGTAGCGCCGAGTTCTCCCGGTTGCACCTGACGCGACGTCAGGCGGCACCATCCCTGGCGGGGTCCGCCGCGCGGGCCGGCGGGCAGCCGCCGTGCCGTGGGCCCGTCCCGACCGCACCCGACAAGGAGAGCCGTTCATGCATTCGCGGACATTCGGCGGACGAGCCCTGCGGACGATCGCCGGGGTCGTCCTCGCCGTCGCGCCGTCCACCGCCTTCACCGGTCAGGCGCACGCTGGAACCACCGGGCCACTACACGCCCGAACCGCCGGTCCGGCGCACGCCGGAACCACCGGGCCACTGCACGCCGGAACCACCGGTCCGGCGCACGCCGGAACCACCGGGCCACTGCACGCCGGAACCACCGGTCCGGCGCGCGCCGGGACGCACCGCACCCCGGTCGTGACCGAGTTTCCCGTCACTCCCGGCTCCGGCGCGACCTTCCTGGCCGCCGGCCCGGGCGGAGCCGTGTGGTTCACCGAGCTGACCGGCGACCGCATCGGGCGCATCCGCGGCGATGGCACCCTCACCGAGTTCCCGATCCCGACGCCCGACAGCGCTCCGCTCGACGTGACCGCCGGACCGGACGGAGCCATGTGGTTCACCGAGTTCCTCGGCAACAAGATCGGCCGGATCACCGGTGACGGCGGTGTCACCGAAGTCCCGATCCCGACCCCCGGCAGCCGCCCGGAGGGCATCGCCGCCGCCCGGGACGGAAGCCTCTGGTTCACCGAGGGAGCGGCCGGCAAGATCGGGCGCCTCACCCCCGCAGGTGAGATCACGGAGTTTCCGCTGCCCACCGAAGGCGGTTCCCCCCACGCCATCACGGCCGGCCCGGACGGCGCGATGTGGTTCACCGACCCGGGCGGCGACCGGATCGGCCGCATCACCCTGACCGGGCTGATCACCGAGTTCGTCCTTCCGACCCCGCGGAGCGGCCCGCACCGCATCGTCACCGGCCCGGACCATGCTCTGTGGTTCACCGAGCGCGCCGCCGACCGGATCGGCCGCATCACGCCGAGCGGCCGGATCACCGAGTTCCGGCTCCCCGAGGGTCGTCAGCCTCTCGACATCACCCGAGGCCCGGGCGGGGACCTCTGGTTCACCGAGCGGGCCGCCGGCTGCGTCGGGCGGATCACGCCGGCCGGGAGGATCACGCGGTTCGCGGTGCCCACCCCCGCCGCGGGTCCTCTCGGCATCACCGCGGGCGCCGGTAGGACCATCTGGTTCGCCGAGGGCACGGCCGACGCGATCGGCCGCCTTCGCGCCCCGCGCCACGACAAGGGCTCCACCGGCTGCCCGTGAGGAAGAGCGATGATGGCCGGGCCGCTCGCGCCCGGCCATCCGGGCCGCTCATCCCGGTCGCCGGGGCGCGGGCTCCGCCATCCGCGTCGCCGGGGCGCGGGCCCGGCCGTCCGGGTCGCCGAGGACCGGGCTGGGCCGGTCGCACCCGGCGGCGGTCTGCCGCGCGGCCGGGTGCCATGATGTGGCGGTGGATGCCGAGAAAGTACATGAGGCGGTCGCCGACGGCTGGGACGAAGACCTGATGTCCAGCCTTTCCGGGCTGGTGGCGATACCCGCGCTGTCGGCCGCCTACGACGCCGGCTGGGAGCGCGACGGCCACCTGCGCGCCGCCGCCGACCACGTGCGCGACTGGATCACCTCACGTGGCCTGCCGGGCGCTCAGTGTGAGGTCGTCCAGCTCGACGGCCGTGCCCCGCTGCTCGTCGCGGAGATCCCCGCGACCGACGGCGGCGCGGCGGGCGGCACCGTGCTGCTCTACGGTCACCTCGACAAGCAGCCCCCGCTCGGCGACTGGTCCGACGGGCTCGACCCGTGGCGGCCGGTGCTGCGCGGTGACCGGCTGTACGGCCGCGGCTCGGTCGACGACGGGTACTCCGGCTACGCCGCGGTCAGCGCGCTGGCCGCCGTGCGGGCGGCGGGCGGCGACCACGCCCGGGCGATCGTGCTGCTGGAGACCGGCGAGGAGTCCGGCAGCCCGGACCTGCCCGCCTACCTGGAGCATCTGTCCGGCCGTCTCGGCGAGGTCTCCCTGGTGGTCTGCCTGGACGGCGGCGGCGGCGACTACGAACGGCTGTGGCTGACCACGAGCCTGCGCGGCGTGGTGCAGGCGACCCTGACCGTGCGCGTGCTGGAGACCGCCGCGCATTCCGGGATCGCGAGCGGCATCGTGCCGAGCTCCTTCCGCGTCATGCGGCGACTGCTGGACCGCGTCGAGGACTCCGAGACCGGTGAGGTCACCATCCCGGAGATGAACGTGCCGATCCCGCCGGACCGGCGGGCCGAGGCCGAGGCGCTGGCCGCGCTGGAGCCGGGGGTCAGCGCGCGCCGTTTCCCGCTCGTCGACGGAATGCGGCCGGTCTCGGACGACGACGTCGAACTCATCCTGAACAACACCTGGCGGCCGACCCTGTCGGTGATCGGCGCCGCCGGCCTCCCGGACCCCGCGGCGGCCGGAGCCGTGCTCCGCGCCTCGACCTCCCTGCGGCTGAGCTTCCGCACTCCCCCGACGGTCGACGCCGTGGCCGCGCGGGACGCGCTGGCGAGGATCCTCACGACCGACGTGCCCTACGGCGCGCAGGCCGAGGTGCACGACTTCATGCTGCTGGACGGCTGGCAGGCGCCGGCGTCCGCCCCCTGGCTGACCGCGGCCCTGGACGAGATCGGCGACCAGGTGTTCGACGCGCCGTGCCGCGGCTTCGGCCTCGGCGGCGGAATCCCGTTCATGGAGATGCTCAGCCGACGCTACCCCGGCGCGCAGTTCGTCGTCACCGGCGCGCTCGGCGCCGACTCCAACATGCACGTACCGGACGAATGGCTGAACATCCCCTTCGCCAAGCAGGTGACCGAGGCCGTCGCCCACATCCTCGACGCCCACGCCCGCCACTGACCGGTCAGGACGACTGCCGCAGCGACATCACCGCCCATGGCCCGAGTTCGACGTCGAGGGTCAGCACCCCGGTGTCGGGCACGGTCAGCGTGTACCTGAGGAGGGAGTCGGCGACCTCGCGCAGGTGCTCGGTCTCGGCCCGCGACGGGTTGAGGGGCGATCCGAGCCGGTACCAGGCCTCGGCGACGTTCCCGTGCTCCCAGTCCAGGATCTCGACCAGGAACGTGGTGCCCGGCTCCAGTTCGCCGATCGTGTGGTGGATCCTGCGGGCCGGCCCCATCTCGGCCCGCGCGCGGGTGGCCGCGTAGGAGTTCTCCGAGCCGACGCCCTTCATGGCCATGTCGTCGGGGTAGTTGAAGAACACCGCCGAGGTGGCCGAGGTCCGGCTGTCACGGGTCACGACTCCGTCGGGCGTCGCGAGGAGCAGGCGGTCGCCGAGCCGGCCGAGCATCGCGAACGCGTGCCACGTGGGCTTGTGGATGCCGTTCTCGTTCACCAGGCCGAACCCGCCGTGGAACGGTCCGATGCCGGCGCCGCCCTCCTCGAACACGTCCGTGAAGGTCCAGTAGGCGATGGAGTCGGCGAGGGTGGCGCACTGCAGGAACGACCGGGTGATGGAGGTCGCCGCGAACAGCGTGTCGTGGATGAAGTCGCGGGCCGACGGCGAGGTCGACCACTCGGTGATGTGGATCTCCGCATCAGGGTAGGGGCTGTTCCTGACGAGCTTGCGAAGCAGGGTCAGGTCGTCGAACGTCGCGTCGGCGTACCGGGTGATCGCCACCGCCTGGTCGTCGGCGCCGTAGGCGTAGTCGGTGGGGTAGGTGTGGGTGGAGACGAAGTCGACCGGCAGTTCGCGCTCCGCGCACCAGGCGATGAAGTCCTCGATCCACACCGGGCGCCAGTCGAGCGCGTCCACGTCGGCCGCGGCGGCCGTCCCGCGCATCGCGGGGCGGTCCTCAACTTCGCCCTTGTAGCGGTCGTCGGGCACGAAGACGCTGGTCGCGGGGCCGCCCACCTTCAGCGCGGGATCGATCTTCTTGATCGCCGTCACGGTCCGCCGGTAGAGCTCGAAGTACTCGGTCTTGGTCCCGGTCCAGAAGTGCGGAACCAGGTTCGGCTCGTTCCACACCTCGAACCGCCACCGTCGCACTTCCTCCAGGCCGTACCGGTCGACCCAGTGCTCGACCGACCGGGTGACCAGTTCGACCCAGCGCGCCATGTCCTTGGGGGGACTGCAGTGAGCGCCCCACCAGAACACCGTCTCGGTCGCCGTCGCCAGGTCGCGCGGCATGAAGCCCAGCTCGACGAACGGGCGGACACCGCAGTCGAGCAGGAAGTCGAACACCTTGTCCACGTAGCTGAATGTGTACACCGGCGCGTCGAGAGGCGTGTCCGGGCCGAACCCGCTGCCGTAGCTTCCCCGGTAGACGAACATGTCGTCGTGGAAGACGCCGTGGAAGCGGATGTACTCGACTCCGAACGCGGCGGCGGCCTCGGCGAACTGTCGTTGCCAGTCGGCGCGCAGCGCTTCGTTCGCGCGGCCGGCGCCGATGCACTTGGCCCAGACGTGCGGGAAGGCGCTCTCGTCGCACAGCCGGCCGTCGATCCGGTACCGGGGTTCGTACACACCGTCGCTGGTCATGGTCTCACTTCTCTAGGCGGGATGGTGCGCGGAAGAACGGCCGGCGCCGCGGGCCGGCGGCGTGTCGCTCTCAGCCCTTGATGGCGCCGAGCGACAGGCCCGACTGCCAGTACCGCTGCAGGCTGAGGAACGCGACGATGAGCGGGATGATCGTCAGCAGCGAGGAGGTGATCACGAGGTTCTGGATGAGGGCGCCGTTCCCGGCCGTCGAGCCCAGCTTGTTCCACTGGTTGATCCCGACGGTCAGCGGATACCAGGCGGGATCCTTCAGCATGATCAGCGGCAGGAAGTAGTTGTTCCAGATCGACACGAAGGAGAAGAGCAGGACCGTCACGCTCGCCGGGGCGAGCAGCGGGAGCGCGATCTGGACGAAGGTCCTGAACTCCCCGGCGCCGTCGATCTTCGCGGCCTCCAGCAGGCCGCTCGGCACGGCCTCGGCCGCGAACACCCACATCAGGTACAACCCGAACGGGTTGATGAAGGACGGGATCAGCACCGCCCAGGGGGTGTTGGTCATCCCGAGCTGGGCGAACAGCAGGAACTGCGGGATCGCCAGGGCGATGCCGGGGACCGAGATCGACCCCAGCACGACGAACAGGAACACCCGCTTGCCCGTGAAGTCGAGCTTCGCCAGGGCGTACCCGCCGAGGGCGGCCAGGAAGGTGGACACGGTCGCACCCACGACGACATAAACAACGGTGTTGAGCAGCCACCGGGAGAAGATGCCGTCCTGGTAGGTGAACACCCCGGCGATGTTGTCCCACAGGGCGAACCCGCGGCCGGGTGCGAGCCCGAACGTCGAGACGAAGTCGGGCTGCGACTTGGTCGCGTTGATGACCAGCCACACCAGCGGCAGCAGGCAGTACAGGGTGAACAGGGCGGTCATCACCGTGAGGACGGTGCTCTTCCTGGGGTTCTCGATCGTGTAGAGCCGGCGGCCACGACCGGGATGACGGATCGGCGTGCCGGAGACCTTCCCGGCCCCGGTTCGCCGGCTACTGGTCGAACGCATTCCTCAACCCTCTGATCTGGACGGCGTAGGCGACGGCGATCGTGATCGCCGCCATGACGAGCGCGAGTGCGGCCGCATAGCCCTGCTGCGACCCGGTGAACGCCAGGTTGTAGGCGTACAGGTTGGGCGTGTAGAAGGTGGTGACGCCGCTGTTGGCGACCATCGAGGGCAGGATCTGCGGTTCGTTGAACATCTGGAACGTGCCGATGATCGAGAAGATGATCGTGACGACCAGCGATCCGCGAAGCGCCGGCAGCTTGATCGCGAGGAACACCTGGAGCTCGCCGGCCCCGTCGATCGCGGCCGCCTCGTACAGCTCGCGCGGGACGGCCTTCAGGACGGCGTAGAAGATGAGCATGTTGAAGCCGGTGAACGCCCAGGTGACCATCACCCCGATGGAGGTGAGCGTGGTGCCCGGGGTGAACGGATCGAAGTCGGTGCCCAGAGCGTCGTTCAGGCTGCCGAACAGGCCGTACTTGACGCCCATCAGGAACCCCCACATGAGCGTCGCCACGATCGCCGGCACCGCGTAGGGCAGGAAGATCGTCACTCGCATGAACTTGCCGCCGTGCACGCGCAGGGAGTCCAGCGCCAGCGCCAGTGCCATGGCGACGATCAGCATGATCGGCACCTGGACGAGCGTGAACCGGACGACGCGTCCCACCCCGTCCCAGAACTGGGGGTCCTGCACCAGCTTGGTGTAGTTGGCCAGGCCGACGAACGCGTTGCCCCCGATGAGCTTCTGCCGGAAGAGGCTGAGGTAGGCGGCGTACAGGATGGGCACGATGAACACGAGCGCGAACAGCGCTGCGAAGGGCGCGATGAACGCCAGTCCGATCTGCGACCTGCGGCGCCGGCGAGCCGGCGCCGGACGCCGTGCCGCGGCCGGCGACGCCATGGCCGAAGCGCTGACGTCGAGCCGACGTTCCTGATCCATGCCCGTGTTCCTTCCGATCCGTTGCGTCGCCCGGCGTTCCTCGCGCACCGGCCGGTGTGCGGCGGCGGCCGTCGCCGCACACCGGGCCCCCGTCCGTGCGGTGAGGATCCGCTAGTCCACCTGGAAGCCCTGCTCGTTGCCGTACTGGACGCAGCGCTGCTTCCACTGCTGGAGGATCTCGGCGAGCGAGCCCTTGCCGGTGGTGTAGTAGGGCGATGCGATGTCGCCGTAGATCGAGCGCGCCCACTCGAAGAACGGCGGGTACTGCCAGCCGGTCCCGACGATCTCCGACGCCTCCGACAGCACGGCGCCGACCTTCTGGTCGCCGAAGTACTTGTTGGCCTTGCCCTTGAACGCGTCGCTGTTCAGCACCGAGGTGTTGGGCACGAAGGCGCCCGCGTCGACGCGGGTGGACAGACCGCCGCCGTGGGTGAAGTACTCCAGGAACTTGAAGGCCGCTTCCTTGTGCTCGGCCGCCGCCGGGATGCCGAAGGAGCTTCCGCCGTTCTCCGCTCCGGCCTTGTCCCCCTGCTTCCACTGCGGCATCAGCGCGACCCTGAAGTCACCGGCGCTCTTCGGCGCGCGCTCGGGCAGCGTCGAGGTGAGCCAGCCGCCCATGGTCTGGGTGGCGAGGGTGCCCTCGTTGAGCGCCCGGTTCCAGTCGTCGGACCACCCGGTGATCTTCTTGTTGAGCAGCCCCTCGTCGAGCATCTTCTGCCAGAAGGAGACGGCCCTGGTCGTGCCCGGGTCGGTGAAGTCGATGTGCACCTTCTCGCCGTTCACCGTGAACGGGTGGCCGCCGGCCTGCCAGATCAGCGAGAGCAGGAAGAACAGGTCTCCGGTGTCCTGGGCGATGTAGTAGTCGCGGCCGAGCGCGCGGACCTTCTTGGCATCCTCGTAGTACTCGTCCCACGTGGCCGGGGGCTCGTCGATGCCGGCCTTCTTGAGCGTGGCCATGTTGTAGAACATCGCCGACGGGCCGTAGTCGGACGGCAGGGCGTAGACCTTGCCGTTGACCGTCACGTCGTTCCACGCGGCCTGGACGTAGTCCTTCTGGAAGTTCGCGACGCCGAACTCGGCGAGGTCGGCCAGCTTGCCGGGGATGGCGAAGTAGGGCACCGCGAAGTACTCGAACATCGCGAGGTCGGGTACGCCGGAATTGGCCTGGATGGCGTTGTCGAGCGCCTTGTACTCGTCCGTGGACGAGCCCGCGTTGACGACCTTGACCTTGATGTTCGGGTTCGCGGCCTGGAAGCCGGGAACAGCCTGCTCGACCGTGCCGTCCCAGCTCCAGACCGTGAGGTTCACCTGTTCGCCGCCGGCGGCGCCGCCACCGTCCGCGCCGCCGGCGCCGCCGGCGCCGCCCGTGCCACCCGCGCCGCCTGAGCACGCGGCCAGCGCGACCATCGGCACGAGGACCGCGGAGAGCAGCCCGACCTTCTGGGAGAGCCGCATCGGCCTCTCCTCTCGTTCTGGAGACGTTCCGAAAAGATTTCGCAACATGTTCGGTGTTGGTAGGACAGTAGGTTGGCGCCTAACGCCTGTCAACGGTCAAAGGTGAGAAAACACGTGGCAGGTACCGCGAGCCGATTCATGGTAGATTCGAAATAGTTTCGTAGACCGAAGGGAGCCGCGATGCCACGGCGAGGCCGTTCCGAGCGAGCCACCTTGGCGGATGTCGCCCGATTGGCCGGCGTCTCGCCGGGGACCGCCTCGAAGGTCCTCAACGGCCGCACCGACGTGGGGGCGAAAACGCGCGAGCTCGTCCTCGGCGTCATGGCCGAGATCGGTTACATGCCGACGGCGGCGCGGCACGAGCGGACACGGGACCGGGCCCTGGTCACCATGCTGGACATCGTGGAGTCCCGCTACGCCGGGACGGTGCTCCAGGGGATCCTCCTGGCGGCGACCTCCGCCCAGGCCGAACTCCTGCTCCGCTTACCGGCCCACAAGCCGATCAGCACGAGCCGTGCGGCGGCCCGCACCTGGATGGCGGAGCAGAAGGCGTCCGGCGTCGCCGGCATCATCGCGCTCGCCATCGCCGTGCCCGGCTCGGTGCTCGTCGCCGCGGAGGACCTGGAGATGCCGGTCGTCGCGATCGACCCGATCGACACCACAGAATCCCGGGTCGTCAGCATCGGCTCCACCAACTGGGCGGGCGGCCGCTCGGCGACCGAGCACGTCATCAGGCTCGGCCACCGCAGGATCGCCTGGATCGGCGGCCCGCCCGGCTCCGCCCCCTCGGTGGAACGCTTCCACGGGTACCAGGCCGCGCTCGACTCGGCCGGCATCACGCCGGACCGCGCGCTGATCCGCCACGAGGCGTTCTCCGTCGAGGCGGGATTCCGGCACGGCCGCGAGGTCCTCTCGCTCGGCGAGCGGCCGACCGCGGTCGTCGCGGGCAACGACGAGATCGCCGTCGGGATCCTCGCCGCCGCCAAGGAGCTGCGCATCACCGTCCCGGGCGAGCTCTCGGTCACCGGGTTCGACGACACGCCGCAGACCCAGTGGATCACGCCCCGGCTCACCTCCGTCCGGCAGCCGCTCGTCGGCATGGGACGGATGGCCGTCGAGACCGTCCTGGCCATGGCCGACGGCGTCCAGCCCGCCTCCCGGCACCTCCAGCTGGCGACCACTCTCAGCGTCCGCGACTCGACGGGCCCCGCCCCGTCGTCCTGATCCGGGCGCCGGGCGCCTCTGCCGGGACCGCGCCGGCCGGGGTCTTGACACCGCGAGACGGCTCGATACTGTTGCCTCACTTTACCGATCCATGGATCGGTAAAGTGAGGTACGCCTCACCGCCTCTCCCACCGGCCGCGCCGAGCGGGAACCGTCCTATCCGCGGCCTCCACCCGACCTCCCCCAAGCGCAAGGGTGCCCATCGATGACCGACCAGGTCGTGTCCGCCATCATCAACCTCGACGTCCCCGGCCCGGCGATCAACCGGCACCTGTACGGGCACTTCGCCGAGCACCTGGGCCGCTGCATCTACGGCGGCTTCTACGTGGGCGAACAGAGCGACATTCCCCACGCGGGCGGGATCCGCCTGGACGTGGTCGAGGCGCTGCGCGCCCTGAACATCCCGAACCTGCGCTGGCCGGGCGGCTGCTTCGCCGACGAGTACCACTGGATGGACGGCGTCGGCCCCAAGGACCGGCGTCCGGCGATGGTCAACACCCACTGGGGCAACGTCGAGGAGAACAACCACTTCGGGACGCACGAGTTCATGGCCCTGTGCGAACTGCTGGGCGCCGAGCCGTACATCAGCGGCAACGTCGGCTCGGGCACGGTCAGGGAGATGAGCGACTGGGTGGAGTACATCACCCGCGAAGGCGACTCGCCGATGGTGCGCCTCCGCAAGGCCAACGGCCGTGAGGAGCCCTGGCGGGTGCGCTTCTGGGGGCTGGGCAACGAGGCATGGGGCTGCGGCGGGCACATGTCGGCCGAGCAGTACGCGGCAGAGGCCCGCCGGTTCGGCACCTACTGCCGCGACCACGGCGACAACAAGCTGTACCGCATCGCCGCGGGCGCGAACTCTGACGACTACACCTGGACCGAGACGCTAATGAAGCAGCTCGGCGACCTGGGCTGCGCCTACCGCCCCGCCGCCTTCATGCAGGCGCTGTCGCTGCACTACTACACGATCCCCGGCACCTGGGAGGACAAGGGCGACGCCACGGTGTTCGACGCCGACGACCACTACCGCACCATGGTCAAGGCGGCGCACGTCGAGGAGCTCATCGCCCGCCACTCCTCCATCATGGACTGCTACGACCCCGGCAAGAACGTGGGCCTGGCGCTGGACGAGTGGGGCACCTGGTGGAACGTCGAGCCGGGCACCAACCCCGGCTTCCTGTACCAGCAGAACACCCTCCGCGACGCGCTGGTCGCGAGCGTGCACTTCGACATCTTCCACCGGCACGCCGACCGCCTGGTGATGGCCAACATCGCCCAGACCGTGAACGTGCTCCAGGCCATGATCCTCACCGACCCCGACTCCGGCGCGCTCGTCCTGACGCCCACCTACCACGTGTTCGAGATGAACAAGGGCCACCAGGACGCCGCCTCGCTGCGGGTCGACCTCCCGGGCGGAGTCCCCGTCCGCGAGGTCGACTCGGCGCCGCTCGCGACCGTCTCGATGTCGGCCAGCCGCAAGGACGGCCGGGTGCTCATCTCGCTGTCCAACCTTGACATGGCCGAGACGGCCGACGTCGAACTCGACCTGCGCGGCGGCGCGCTGACCGAGGTCTCCTCCCGCATCCTGACCTCCGGCAGGCCGCAGGACCACAACACCCCCGAGGCGCCGGGCACCATCGCACCGCGCGTCCACGAGCAGGTCACCGCCACGGCCTCCGGGCTGCGCGTGCACCTGCCGGCCCATTCCTTCGTCACGGTGGAGGCACGGACGGCGTGACCGGCCGCGGGCGCGCCGCCGCCGGCCCTCCCCCGCCCTCACGGCGCTCGGAGCCGAAGGACGATCCGCGATAAACTGCGGCGACGACGGCCTCGACCGAGCACGGCAGCCGGAGTCCACCCTCACCGGCAGAACGCGGGGCACGGCATGGTGACCATGGAAGACGTCGCCCGGCTGGCCGGGGTGTCGAAGATGACCGTCTCCAACGTGGTCAACAACCGTGACGGAGTCAGCGATCCGGTCCGTGAGCGGGTGCTGGAGGCCATCCACCGGTCGGGCTACCGCGTCAACGTCTCCGCCCGCACCCTCCGGTCCGGGCGGACCGGCGTCATCGGCTTGGCCGTCCCCGAGATCGGGCTCCCCTACTTCGGCCACCTGGCCGCCCACGTGATCGGCGCGGCCAGGCGGCGAGGGTTCCACGTGTCGATCGAACAGACCGGCGCGGCGGCGGCCGGAGAGGCCGACGCGATAGCCCATTCCCGCACCCTGCACTTCGACGGCCTGATCCTCAGCGCGGTCGCGCTCGGCCGCGTGGACCAGCAGCTGGCCGACGCCGGCTACCCCCTGGTCATGCTCGGCGAGCAGGACTTCGGCGGCCGCTTCGACCACGTCGCCATGCCCAACGAGGAAGGCACGAAGGCCGCGACCGCCCACCTGGCCGACCAGGGATGCCGCCGCATCGCCCTCGTCACCGGCAGCGTCCTGGACGACGTGAACGACCTGAACGGCCGGAACGACCTGAACGCCGTGAACGCCGTGGACGAGGTGAACGACCAGAACGGCCAGAACGACCTGAACGCCGGGAACGCCGGGCACGGTGGGAACGCCGTGAACATGGCGACCCGCCGTTACCGCGGCTATCGCGCCGCGCTCGCCGAACGGGGCCTGGACGTCCGCCCGCCCCTGGTCTTCCCGTTGGACGACGCGAGCATGGAAGCCGGCCGCGACGCGGCCCATCGCCTGGCCGGCTCCGGCCGGGCGATCGACGGGGTGGTCGCGGTGACCGACACCGTCGCCCTCGGCGTCCTGCGCGGCCTGGCCGACCGCGGTCTGCGGGTCCCCGGCGACGTGCGCCTCATCGGGTTCGACGACATCCCCGAATCCCGGTTCGCCGTGCCGTCGCTGTCCACCGTGGCACCCGACCACCGGTGGATGGCCGAGCGGGCCGTCGAGCTGCTGGCTCAGCGCATCCGCTCCCCCCTCCGCCCGACCGGCCAGTACGTCGCCCCCTTCGAGCTGGTGATCCGCGAGTCGACACGCTGAACGCCCGCCCCGGCCGTCCCCCGGCCGTCCGCCGCCGGGCGGCCCCGACGGCGTGATGCGCGGGCCGGGCGCGGCGAGCCGGGGCGAAGGAGCCTCGTGAAGCTTTCATCTCGGCCCCCGCGGGCCGGGCGCTCTACCTCCGCGTTCAGCGTCCGCGCGGGCGGGCGGCGTTGACAGGCCACGGCGAGGTTCCGATGCTGCGACGGCAGGACCATCCCCGTCAGGAGCCGTGATGCCCACCTCGCGCGAGCGCTTCATCCGTCCGGTGACGACCCTCCTCACCGTCGCGGCGGTCCTGTCGGCTCTGTTCGGGGGCGCGTCCACGGCCTCGGCGGCCACCGGATGCCGCGTCGCGTACGCGGTGACCGACCAGTGGTCGGGCGGCTTCGGCGCCTCGGTCACCGTCACCAACCTGGGTGACCCGATCAGCGGGTGGACGCTCACCTGGGCCTTCACCGCCGGGCAGACGGTCACCCAGTCGTGGAACACCACGCTCACCCAGTCCGGCGCCCAGGTCAGGGCGGCCGACGCGGGATACAACGCGGCGCTGGCCACCGGGGCGAGCGTCGCGTTCGGCTTCAACGGCTCGTGGAACAACACGGCCAACCCGGTGCCGCAGTCCTTCGCCCTGAACGGCGTGACCTGCACCGGCGCCCAGGCGACCCCGACGCCGACCCCCACCCCCTCCGCGACCCCGACCCCTCCGGCGACCCCGACCCCGACCCCGTCGCCCAGCCCGTCACCCAGCCCGTCGCCCAGCCCATCGCCCACGCCCTCAGGAGTGGTCACCGGTGACGGCCAGCCGGGCGACCCCAACATCACCTACGTCGGCCGCTGGGACTCGGCCCACGTCCCCCAGTGGGCCGGCGCCTACATCCGGACGTCCTTCACCGGCACCACCGTCAAGATCAAGCAGCGGTCCGCGGTCAACATCTACGTGAGCATCGACGGCGGCGCCGATGTCTTCTACGCGGGCGTCTCCGGCACCGTCAACCTGACCCCGACGCCCCTGCGGGCGGGCACGCACACCCTCTGGGTGTCCTACCGCTCCGGTGACGTCGTCTTCCAGGGACTCGTCCTGGACAGCGGCGCCTCGACCGTGAACACCCCGGCACCGCCGGGCAAGCTGGTGGAGTTCGTCGGCGACTCCATCACCGCGGGCTACCTGTCCTCCAAGCTCGCCGTCAGCGCCTACGGCTGGGTCCTGGGCGAACGCCTCGGCGTCCGGCACACCCAGATCGCCCGCTCCGGCTACTGCCTGGTCGCCCAGGAGGGCTGCGTCGGGCTCGGCTCCCAGTTCTTCGACCTCGGCAGCACCGGCACGACCGCGTGGGACTTCAGCCGGTACCAGGCCAACGCCGTCGTGATCAACCTGGGCACCAACGACATCGGGCACCACGTCACCAACGCCGCCTTCCAGGCCGCGTACACGACCTTCCTGCGGAACATCCGCGCCAAGTACCCCGCCGCCGCGCTGTTCGCCATGGAGACCTTCAAGAAGCGGTACGTCACCGAGACCAAGGCCGCCGTGACCGCGCTCAACAACTCCGGCGACGCCAACGTCTACTACATCCCCACAGAGGGCTGGCTGACGACCGGCACCGACTACGCCGACGGCGACGGCCACCCCAACGACGCCGGCCACCTCAAGGTCGCCGCCCGCCTCGCCCCCATCATCGCCCCCAAGATCGGCGTAGCCACCCCCTGACGCTTCGGCGGCCGACGAGCGCATCGGTTCCCTCCCTGCTCATCCGGCCGTCACCAGGGGCTCGGCCGCGACGGTGCTCACTCTCACGCGGCGGACGGTCGTCCACTGCCGCAGGAGCACCAGGCCGAGGCCCGCGGCGAACCAGAGTGCGAGGACGGCGAGCGCGGACCCCGCGTGCGATCCGCCGAAGTAGCCGAAGTCGTTGATGGCGCGCACGGCCGCGCCGGGGGGCAGCTTCGCGGAGACCGCCTGGGCCCATCCGGGCAGCAGGTCGAACCCGATGGTCGCTCCGCTGGTCGCGTTGCCGATCGTCGTGAGGGTGAGGACGGCCAGGCCGATTCCGGCCGGGCCCAGCCATGCCCCGAGCGCCTTGGTCGCGAACGCGCTCGCGGCCGACAGCAGGATGAGAGAAGCGGCCAGGAGCGGGAACGACGGCGTCAGCGAGCCGCAGATGGGGCCCGCGATCGTGGCCGCCACGACACCGATCGCCACCGCGAAGCCGGCCATCGCGGAGAGCCTGTGACGGAGGCGAACGGTCGCGACGGCACCGGTGAGGCCCTGCGCCAGGACGAACGACGAGAGCGTCACGCCGAAGACCACGTAGAAAGCGGACAGCCCGCGCGAGTCGTAGGCGGCCAGAGGGACGATGTCGGTCTCCTGAACGGTGAGTCCGGCCCCGCGGGCGAGACCGGCGACGACCTGCCGGGCCGCCCCGCTTTCACTGAGCCCGCTCGCGCCGGCGTACTCCAGCCGCAGTGTGGTCGGGGAGGTCGCGCCCACCACGGCGACCGCGTCGCCGTTTCGCACCAGGGCGGCGCCCTCGTCGATGCCGGAAACCTGCGTGACCTTCAGCGAGTCACCCGGCTTGGCCTGTGCCGCGCTCACCAGCCGCCCGCCGACCGCGGCCACGGGAAGCCCGTGGGGCGTGGGTGATCGCTGGAGGCCGACATAGACCGCGATGAACGCGGCGCCGATGATGAGCCCGGTGACGACGAGGGGGATCCAGGTGCGGTGCTGGGTGACCACGGGCCCGGCCTTGCCCGGCCGTGGAACGGATGATGACATGACGATCTCCTCAGCTTCTGCAGTTCGAGCATCGAACTGGACGAACACCATGCGCGGCATGGCTTGGGAACCGACGAAAACGCGAGGATCCGACTGCGACGACGTTGAGTGACGCCGGCCGGCGCCGGGGGCCGGGAGGATCTCCGAGGGACGGCCGGCGCCGGAGCGGCGGAGACGAACTACTGGAACATCGTGCGGTTGTTCTCGGCGAAGTCCCGGACGTCAAGAGGTGGCCTGCCGAGGATGGTCTCGATATCGGTGGAGACCCGGTCGTAGCGGTTCTCGCGATGCAGCCTCGTCATGGTCGCGATGTGCTCGAAGAGATGTTCCGGAAGCCTCGCCGCCGCCAGACCTTCGGCCCACTCGCCGAAAGGCGTGTCGACGTAGGTGACGGGCCGGCCCACCACCTTGGCGAACTCCTCCGCGACACCGTCCATGGTCCTGGAGACCGGTCCGGTGAGTTCGTACACCCGGCCCAGGTGAGGGCCGGGCTCGGCGAGAACGGCGGACACCACGTCGGCGACGTCGTCCGTGGCGACCGGCGATGTGCGCCCGGAGCCGAACGGCAACCGGATGGCGATCCCGTCCGCCGCGGAGTGGACCGCGAACCGGAACAGCGGATTCTCCATGAAGATGGTGGGCCTGACCTGGACGACGGGTAGGCCCGACCACGAGAGGATCAGCTCGCTCAGCAGGTGGAGTCGCTGCTGGCGTGACTCAGAACCACTCGTGATCGTCATCTGCGAGACGGTCATCTGCGAGATGTTGACGAAGGCCTCCAGGGCCCCGTGCTCGCGTGCGGCGGCGGCGACCGCCGTCGTCGCTTCCAGGTAGGAGCTCGACACGCTCATCCCGAAGTAGAGCCGGTGGCACCCCTCAAGGGCACGGGCGACGTCCGCCGGCCGGGTGAGGTCGCCGACGACCACTTCGGCTCCTGTCGCGCGGAGGGTCTCGGCGCGTTCGTCGTCCTGCCTGACCAGCGCACGGGTCGGCAGTCCGCGGCCTCGCAGGCGCTCGACGACCTTCCTCCCCACCGATCCGGCGTTTCCCGCCCCGGTCACCAGGATCGTCTTCTCCGGCATTCCACTTCCTCCTCATTGGTCGCACCGATGTGTCGCCGCCTGTCAGCCGTGGCGGGGGGCGTCCGCGATCAGGTCGGTGACGTCTCCGGGCCCGGCGACCATGGACAGGTGGGGCATCGCCGCGACGATGCGCGAGCGGTGATCACGGTCCGAACGGTTTGATTTCCAGACCGTGGCGTCACGCTATCGCTCCACGGTTTGAATAGCAAACCGTGGCTTGGTAGCCTTGATCATGGCCGAGTCCCCGGTGGTGCCAGGAAGACCCTGTTCGATGGCGGCCACGCTTCAGGTGGCCGGCGACCGCTGGTCGTTACCGGCCATGCGAGAGATCCTTTTCGGGAACCGGCGGTTCAGCCAGATCGCCCGCAACACCGGGGCGCCACGTGACCGGCTGGCCGTCCGGCTCAAGTCGCTGGTCGCCGACGGCATCCTCGAGAAGCGGGAGTACCAGGCCACCCGGTTCGAGTACCACCTCACCGAGGCGGGCAGAGAGCTTCTCCCCGTGCTCGTCGGCCTCATGACCTGGGGTGACCGCCGGGCGGCCGATGACCCGCCCATGGCTCTGGAGCACCACGGGCACCGCGCCCGGCCGGCCATGGTGTGCCGCACCTGCGGGCAGGCGATCAGCGATGACGACCTGCACCTGGTGTCCCACGCGCCCGGCTGGACGATCAGCGGCCCTGAGGCTCAGACGGACACCGTCCAGCCGTCCTGACGGCCTCTCCGCACGACGGATGACGGAAACTCACGGAGTGACCGGGGCGATCCCGGTGAGGGTGGGGCGGATCTTGTTGATGGAGCCGTCGGAGGCGAAGGTCATCGCGTCGATGCACACCTCCCGGTGGGTGCCGTCGCCGCCGGGGATGCGGAAGCGGTGGTAGGCGATGTACCACTCGTCACGACCGGGGACCTTGACCACCGAACTGTGGCCTGTGCCGAGGATGCCCGCGCCGGTGTCCTTGGACAGCACGGGGCTGCCGGCCGCCTTGGTGAAGGGCCCTAGCGGGGACGCCGAGGTGGCGTAGTCGACGCGGTAGTCCTCGCTGCGGGTGTCGTTCTCCGAGTACATGAGGTAGTAGGTGCCGTTGCGCTTGAACACGTTGGACGCCTCGCGGAAGCTCGCCGGCGTGATCCGCGCGGGAGCGGTCGCGAACGCCGTCATGCTCGCGCTCAGCTTGGCCACCTCGGCGTTGCCCGAGCCGAAGTACAGGTAAGCGGTCCCGTCGTCGTCGATGAAGACGTCCGGGTCGATCTCCTGCTCGCCGTACTGACCGGTGCTGACCAGCGGGCGGCCGAGCGCGTCGGTGAACGGCCCCGACGGGCTCGTGGACCTGGCCACGCCGATCTGCTGACAGGCGCTGAAGTACAGCCAGTACGTGCCGTCGCGGTAGGCGATGGTGGGCGCCCACGCCCTGGCGTGGCACCAGCTCACATTCGCCAGGTCCAGCACCACGCCGTGGTCGGTCCAGTTCACCAGGTCGGGAGAGGAGTACGCCATGAACTTCGTGGAGCCCCAGTCGGCGTAGCCGTCGCTCGTGGGGTAGATCCAGTACTGGCCGGCGAGGTAGCGCACCTGCGGGTCGGCGTTGTAGCCGGGCAGCGCGGGGTTGTGCGCGGGGGCGGCGTCGACGCGCACCAGGCGCCACTGCTGGTTGGCGCCGTTGTTGTCGGTGTACTGGGAGATCACCGCGCCCTCGGCGGTGGACCGGCCGTAGACGTCCAGCACCTTGCCGCTGTTGCGGTTGACGAGCTTGAGGTAGCCGGAATCGGTGTCGACCGGCTTGAACTGCTGGTTGGCGCCGTTGTTGTCGGTGTACTGCACGACCTTCGCCCCGTCGGCGGTCGAGCGGGCCGCGACGTCGACGACCTTGCCGCTGTGACGGGCTCGCAGCCGGTAGTAGCCGCCGCCGGAGTCGACGAACTGCCACTGCTGGCTGGTCGCGGTCCCTGTGGTGTACTGCACGATCTGGGCCTGGTCGGCGGTCGAGCCGTCCTGTACCGCGAGCGCCTTGCCGCTGGACCGCGACACCACCTGGTAGTACGCCGTGGTGTCGATCGTCGCGGCGTCCGCGGGCCCCGGCAGGACCACGGCCGTGCCGAGCGCCATCGCGACCGCGACGAGAAGCCGCCACCATCCTGTCGCTCTGCTCGCGGTGTCGCGGCGCCGGCG
The DNA here is from genome assembly GCF_040607475.1 of Sphaerisporangium sp. NPDC005288. Lineage (NCBI taxonomy): Bacteria > Bacillati > Actinomycetota > Actinomycetes > Streptosporangiales > Streptosporangiaceae > Sphaerisporangium > Sphaerisporangium sp. NPDC005288. The sequence continues at coordinate 20,243 of NZ_JBEXGT010000038.1, forward strand.
CGAGACGACACGACCTGGGAACCCGGTCACGGGCGCTCCTCTCCGTGCTTGGGCACCAATTACGGTCCGCACGGCGAGACTCGTCAAGACCTTAAGAACGCTTATTTCCACACGTTCACTTCGGCCACCGGCCATTGTGGGCGGCACCACTCCGCTGATCAGCGGAAATTTCCGTCCTGTCTCGCCGACGACGTTGCCGTCTCCGCGCGATGAAGGCCGAATGTTTCATACTCATAAACCGATCTCCCGGAATTCTTTCCTGAGACCGGGAGGAGAAGTGTCCTGGCGCGCACGGCGTTGTCGGCGCGGACGGTCGACGGCGAACCGATTCGACGCCGGACGCTGAAAGTTTCATGCCGACGCGCCGGGGGTGGCCGGGGTCGCTCGCCCTGGCCACGTGCGCGAGCGGCGGGTCATCCCCCCGCGAGGGCCCGTGACGCCGGAGGGGCCCGTCCTTGACAGGCGTCGTCACGGTCATATTTGCTCCGCTGCACCGTCGCCTCCGGCCACCGGAAAGAAGGGAGACGCGATCGCGCGGCGTTGGCGAGCAGGACACCTCAGAACCTGGTGAGAAATCTTATGCGTCGCCGGGCCGGTCGATTTTCGGCCGGCAGGACACGGCGCGCCACGTCGGTTCGATATTCACCGGGTCGGAGACGAACTCCGATCGGCCGGCGCCACCACCACCGGAAAGGTGGAGGAAATCACTTCCCCTGTTCCGTGTGCCATCATGACAACGGCAAAGGAATTCGCGTGATGTCGAGGAAACGGTCACTCCTCACCGCCTTCGCGGCCGCGGCACTGCTCGTCCTGACCACGTCGGCGCAGATGGCGCTGGGTGACAGCGCCTCCACACCGGCCACAGGACAGAGCGTTCTCGCCGCCACCGCGGGATGCGGCAAGGCTCCGACGCTGAGAAGCGGCAGCCAGTCGATCAGCTCCAGCGGGAAGAACCGCAGCTTCATCCTGCGGATTCCCGACAACTACAACAACAACAATCCCTACCGGCTGGTCTTCGGGTTCCACTGGAACGGCGGAACCGCCAATGACGTCGACTCGGGCGGAACCAGCGGCTATCCCTGGTCGTACTACGGGACCAGGGCGTTGTCGAACAACACCGCCATCTTCGTCGCGCCCCAGGGCATCAACAATGGCTGGGCCAATTCCGGCGGCGAGGACACCACCTTCGTCGACGACATGATCCGGCGCATCGAGTCGGACCTGTGCGTCGACACCTCCCAGCGCTTCGCCATGGGCTTCAGCTACGGCGGCGGCATGAGCTACTCGCTCGCCTGCAACCGGGCGACGGTCTTCCGCGCGGTGGCGGTGTACTCCGGCGGCCAGCTCAGCGGGTGCAGCGGCGGCACCGAGCCCATCGCCTACATCGGGCTGCACGGCCTGCGGGACCCGGTGCTCAACATCTCCAACGGCCGGTCGCTGCGCGACAGGTTCGTCAGGAACAACGGCTGCACGGCGCAGAACCCGCCCGAGCCGGCGCAGGGCAGCCTGACGCACATCGTCACGTACTACTCGGGGTGCCGGGCCGGGTATCCGGTCGCGTGGGCGGCGTTCGACGCCGGTCACACCCCCAACCCCGTGGACGGCAAGTCCGGCGACCTCGAGCCCGGCGAGAACTCCTGGACCAGGCCGGTGGTGTGGAACTTCTTCACCCAGTTCGGAAGCGGCACCAACCCCACGCCGACGCCGACGCCGACCCCCACGGTCACCCCCACGGGCAACCCGCCGGCGACGGGCGCGCTCAAGGGTGCGGCGTCGGGCCGGTGCCTGGACGTCAACGGCGCCTCCACCACGAACGGCGCCGGTGTCATCCTCTGGGACTGCAACGGCCAGGCCAACCAGCAGTGGAGCTCCACGAGCGCCGGTGAGCTGCGGGTCTACGGCAACAAGTGCCTGGACGTCAACGGCGCGGGCACCGCCGACGGGACCAGTGTGATCATCTGGGACTGCAACGGGCAGAACAACCAGAAGTGGCGCCTCAACTCCGACGGCACCATCACCGCCGTCGGCGCCAACAAGTGCCTGGACGTCTCCGGCTCCGGCACCGCCAACGGCACCAAGGTCCAGATCTGGTCGTGCACCGGCCAGAACAACCAGAAGTGGGCCCGGGCCTGACGGCATCGGACCGAAGTGCCGGTTCTCCGCCGGCGGCATCCGCTGCGGGTGCCGCCGGCGGCCGGTGACGGCTCGCGCCGCGATCTCCGGCCCGGAGCGCGCCCCGGGCCGAGCTTCACCCATCGTGAAGCGGGCCTGCGCTTGGGATCAGGTCCACCAGTCTCCGGCGATCTCGACGCCCTCGCCGTCGATGGCGTCGTGCCACATCGGGTCGCGCAGCAGCCGTGCCTCCCAGGCCCGCACGATGCCGTCCGGTCCCGCGACCGCGTCCTGCCGGGACGGATGCAGGAACAACTCGCTCGTGCCCTCGGGGAGGGCCGCGAGCCGGCGGAGGTAGTCGTCCCGGAGCCGCTCGTAGGAACCGAGTTCGTGTGCCGTGCGCCGGTTGGTCGCGATCGTCTGCGGGATGGACACGCCCAGCGCGTCGGCCAGGGCGACGGCGCGCTCGTGCTCGGCCGCGAGCGGCGGCGGGAGCGGCCCGCCGACGTACGGCTCCGGGTCGCGGGGCAGCCGGAAGGCCAGGCCGTGGCGCGCGCACCACTCCAGCGTCTCGGCCAGCCACGATCGGCCGTGCAGGCCGTAGAGGGTGCCCGCGTGGGAGTCGGCCCCTTCGGGCGGCAGGCCCCGCTCGCGCATCCACCGCAGTTGCGCGTCCGCCTCCGCGATGACGTCGCCGGCCTCGCCGCGGGCCCCGAGCACGAACGGGTCGTCACTCAGCGTCCCGTCCGCGTCGGCCAGGCTCGCCGCGCCGGCGAGCGGCCGCCAGCGCGGGACCCCCCGCTCGCTGGTGAGCGTCACGTGCACCCGCGGCACGACGCCGAGCCGGCGGGTCTCGCTCGCCGCCCGTTCGGCGGCGGGCGAGCAGCAGATGAGCGTCGTCGCGCTGACATGCCCATCGGCCAGCAGCGCGGCGATGACCTCCGTGGTCCCGGGCTCACGGCCGAGGTCGTCCGCCGTGATCACGACGCGGCGGGTCATCGGGTCCCCTCCGCGGCGGACTCGTCCACCGGACCGGCGGCCGCCGTGGGCGGCGGCTCGATCGGCACCGAGATGAACCGCGCCGCGACCGCGCCAGCCGCGGTCAGCGCGAACGGGTACACGCACAGGTACACCCGGAACGCCATCCCGGTGCTGGTGCCGGGATCATCGCCGGAGTTGTAGCCGAAGAACACTCCCAGCGACGTGAGCGCCAGTCCGGTCACGATCCCGTTGAGCCGGGTGAAGAAGCCGAACGCGGACAGGAACAGCCCCTCGCGATGCTGCCCGTTGCGTCCGGCGTCGGCGTCCAGCACGCGCGCGACGATGAGGTCGTTGGTGGCGAGCATCCCCGACCACCCGGCCCCGACGAGCACGCCCGCGGCGATCGCCGTGAGCAGGCCGGTGGCGAAGAACAGCGCCGCGAAGCCGGCGGCGAGGACGGCGAAGGCGAGCCGCCAGGTCCACAGGGCGCCGCGGCGTGCCACGACGCGCGTCCACACCGCGAGGCCCCCCGCCGAGACCAGGATGACGGCCCCCTGGAGGAACAGGGCGTAGCCGACCGGGAGCCCGAGTGAGTACCGCACGTACAACTGGACGCCCGACAGGACCAGGGCCATGGCGATCCCGTAGCAGGCGCCGGTGAGCCCGACCGTCCAGAACATCGGGTCGCGCACGATCGACCACAGGCTCCGCAGCAGCAGCGGCCGCTCGCGCGTGGAGTAGCGCGGATTCTCCCGCGCGCCGAGCGCCATGAACACGATCACGGCGAGCGCCACCACGCCGTAGATGACCGCCGTGGTCTGGAACCCCTCGGTGGAGTCCTCGGTGCCGAACACCTGCGTGGTGAGCACCGGGGTGACCGCGAGCGAGATCACCAGAGCCAGGAGCTGGAAACCCTGGCGCAGGGAGTTGGCGACGGCGCGATCGCGCTCCTGGGGGTACAACTCGGGCAGCAGCGCGCCGTAGTTCGCGTTGAGCATCGAGTCGAAGGCCTCACACAAGATCGCGAACACCGCGAACCAGAGCACGAGACCGGCCCCTCGCAGAGAGGCCGGCGCGGAGAAGAACGCGATCATGCACGCCGCGAGCATCGGCGCGCCGACGAGCAACCACGGCCGGCGCCGGCCGAACCGGCTTCGCGTACGGTCCGACAGGTGCCCGAGCAGCGGGTTGTCGAAGGCGTCGATGACCGCGTAGACCACCATGACCACGCCGTAGGCGCGGACGTCCAGCCCCAGGATGTCGACGTAGTAGAGGATCATCGACCCCTTGATCATGCTGATCGGGATCGAGGTGCCGAACATCCCGACGGCGTACCGCCACGCGGGCGTCCGCCCCAGGCCGAGGCCCGTACCGGAACCGGTCACACCGATCGCCCTCCTTGCCGTTCCGGCGCCGCGCGCGCGGCATCACCCTCGCACCCGCAGCAGAACGCTAGGTGAAGCAAGCCGCCCGCGACACCCCCTCGGCCCCGGCCCAACACCAGACGCTCCGCGGGATCGCGAGTCGCCGGCTCCCTCCCCCACGACCGCCGAGACCCTTCCCACACGGCCACCAACGTCCATCAGGACGCATCCATGGACGCGGGCGGCCGGCTCAGCCCGAGGTCAGAAAGACAGGAGTTGGAAGGTGTCCAAGGTGCGGAAGCCCATGTGGCGGTAGATCGGTTCTCCCGCGGCGCTCGAGACGAGGGCGGCCGTCCGTACGCCCCGCTCACGCGCCAGGGCGAGCGCGGCTCCGCTCATGGCGGTTCCGATGCCGCGTCGGCGGTGCTCGGGCTGGGTGCCGACGAAGTACAAGGTGAGCAGACCGTGGCTCAGCCAGGCGACGGCGGTGCCGGCGATCCGGCCGTCGTCGAGGCGGCCGGCCAGTCTGATCACCGAGCCGTCTCCGGAGAACGCCTTCTCGCGGTCCACGGCGGCGGCGATGCCGTCCGGGCGGATTCCCGAGACCCTGGCGTAGGCCGCCACGAATTCCGGCAGGTCGTGGGTCTCCGCGATGCGCAGCCCGGCCGGCGGGGGCGCGATGGCCGCCCGGTCGATCGTCACCGTCATGATCGGCATACGGGCCACCTCAACCGCGCCGAGGGACACCAGGGCGTCACCCATGCCTTCGTCGCTGTCCGGCCCGGCCCACCAGATCCGAGGGACGCCCTCGAGGCGGTCGCGGGCTTCGGCGAGAGCATCCCGCGGGGCGCGTCCACGCGCGCGCAGCACGCCGTTGAGGGGCGCGTGCGGCACCTCGCTCCGGTAGGTCAGCAGGTCAGGACTCCCCGGCATGCCGATGTCCCAGCCGAGGAGGTACGCACGGTGCGCGGAGAGCACCGTGTCGAGCAGCGGTTCCACGCCCACGAGGGTAGTCGGACCGGCATCGCGGCCCGCGCCCCCTGACCGGACCCGGCGGAGCACGAACGCCTCCCTGCGCAGGACCGGCGGATCGGGCCGGCGCGGCGCACCGCCGACCCGCTGCGACCGCGCGGTCCACGGGAGGGCGGCGGTCGGTCGGTCCTCGCCGGCCACGAGCGACCGGTCCCGTCGCCGGCCGACGCCACGGCGATCATGCACGCGATGGTGAGCCTGTGATTCATCGTTCGCGGGTTGACAGCGGTGACGTGAGATGTGAGATCGTCGACTCACCAATCTGGACGCTGGGATCTGTTTTGTGGGCGCGCGGTCTCGTGCGCGATGCATTGCAGGCTCTAGCGACAGCACCGGTTTCGAGAGGTGATCTGTCGTGCCCTTTGTTCTCGCTGCCGTGATCACGGTTCTCCCCTGGCTTGTGCTCGGGCTCGTCGCGCTCGTGCGTGCCCGCCAGGAGGACATCCCCAGTGTCGTTCGGGCTCTGGCCCGATGGGGCCGTCGCTAGGCCGGAAACGCCGGAGGGGACGGCACTTCGTAGCGGGTGGCGATCGCGGCGTCGTGCGGTCGCGCGGGGATGTGCGACCACTGCGGGCCGAGGCTTCCGCGTCGATGGTCCGGGATCTGGGTTCCCCGGTCCCGGACCTTCGATCGCCCGCGCGGGCTCGGTCAGTCTTCGCCGCGGTAGGCGCGCAGTTCGCGGCGGGCCTGGCGGCGGTCGCGGCGGCGCTCCTGCCGGCGGAAGTAGGCCCACTCCCGGCTACCGTCGTAGCCGCCATAGCAGACCCAGAAGAAGAAGGCGGCGCGCCAGTGACAGCCGCCCGTACGGTGGTCCAGGTCCACGCTGCCGGCGGTGATCTCGTCGGGCAGCGTGCACGGCCCGAACCGATGATCATGAACGGCACGACAGGTCACCATCGGCGCGTCGGCGATCCGCACCCACCAGGGCCGGGTCTTGTCGGTCTTGCTCATACGGTCACCTTTCGGCTCCGTGACGCCCCGGGATGGGGCCGTCATGGGACCGGATGCACCGTGATCACCTCCGACGTCGCGCCCGACATATCAGGACCGTGAGCGCCATCGCCGCTCGACGTACCTGATCTCCACGCTACCGCGCCCCATGGAAGCGCGCGTGATCACGACCGGATCGACGGGGCGCGGCCTCGCCGGGCGGTCTGGGACGAGATCGCGCGCCCGCCGGGGGCATCGCCAGGCGGGCTGGGACAGGATCGCGCCCGCCGGGGGCGTCGCCGGGCGGGCTGGGACAGGATGTGGCCATGACTCCAGCCCGCCGCGCCTTCTGGGAGCAGCACGCCTGCCTGCCCCTCACCCTCGACGCCGACGTCAGCGACATCCTGCGGTACCGCCGTCCGGGGGGTGCGTACGTATGCGTCAACGTCGGCTACGCGCCGCACTCCCGCGAGGATTCGCTGTCGTACATCGACCACTTCACCCGCTCGATCGAGGCCCACCCCGCCCTGGAGATCGCGACGACCATCGGGGAGATCGACGCCGCGGTCTCCGGCGACCGCATCGTGGTGGCGTTCGACCTGGAGGACTCGGGCCCCCTCGCCGGAGACCTGGACATGGTGCGGACGTTCTACGACCTCGGTGTGAAGTCGCTGCTGCCCAGCTACAACAACGGCAACGCCGCCGGCGGCGGCTGCCTGGACAAGACCGACACCGGCCTGACGGCGTACGGCCGTGACCTGGTCAGGCGGATGAACGAGGTCGGCATGCTGGTCGACGGCTCGCACTGCGGCACCCGGACCGGGCTCGACCTCTCCGCGGTCTCCGAGCAGCCGATGATCTACTCCCATTCCGCGATGCGCGGGCTGTGGGACCACGCCCGCAACATCACCGACGAGCAGGCCCGCGAGTGCGCCGCGACCGGCGGCGTCATCGGCATCCCCGGCGTCGGCATCTTCCTGGGTCCCAACACCGCGACCCTCGACGCCTTCATCGCCCACATCGACTACGCCGTCGAACTGGTCGGGCCCGAGCACGTCGGCATCGGCAGCGACTTCTCCTTCGACGCCGACGACGTGCAGGCGGACCTGGAGGCCAACCCCGATCTCTTCCCGGAGGAGTACACCCGCTGGGGCGTGATCGAGTTCGTCGAGCCGGAGGTCACGCTGCTGATCGAGCACGAGCTCGTCAAGCGCGGCTACCCGGAGGAGACCGTGCGAGGCATCCTGGGCGGAAACTTCCGGCGGGTGGCCGCCCAGGTCTGGAAATAACGAGGTTGTCCGATCGGACAACCTCGGCAGCGAGGGGTTGTCCGATCGAACGAGTACGGCGACAGCTTTGCCCCCTAGCCTCAGCTGCATGATGTCGCCGGAGAGCGTCCAGAGTTGGCTCGACGAGCACTTCGCCCGGATCGTCGGCGAGCGAGGGGTACCAGGCGCCTCGGTCGCCGTTCTCACCCAGGGCCGGGTGCTCGCCGCCGCCGGCGGGGTCCTCAGCGTGACCACCGGTGTCGAGGCGACCACCGACTCGGTCTTCCAGATCGGGTCGATCACCAAGCTGTGGACCAGCGCCCTGGTCATGCAGCTGGTGGACGACGGGCTGGTCGACCTCGACGCGCCGCTGCGCGCCTACCTGCCGGAGTTCACCGTCGGCGACGAGGCCGCGGCCGCGGCGATCACCACCCGCCAGCTGCTGTGCCACGTCGCCGGCTTCGAGGGCGACATCTTCACCGACACCGGCCGCGGCGACGACGCCATCGAGAGGTACCTCGCCTCGATCCACGACATCCCGCAGCTCTTCGAGCCGGGCGAGGTCTTCTCCTACAACAACACCGGCTTCGTGGTGCTCGGCCGCCTGGTCGAGGTGCTGCGCGGCAAGCCCTTCGACGCGGTTCTGGTCGAGCGCCTGGCAACTCCGCTCGGTCTCACCCACGTCTCTCCGAGCCCCTACGAGGCGATCCTGCACCGGGCCGCCGTCGGCCACGTGCCGGGCGAGGACGGCGCGCCGGTGGCCGCGCCGACCTGGGCGCTCGCGAGGTCCAACGCCCCCGCCGGCTCGATGCTCGCCATGACGGCTCGCGACCTGCTCGGCTTCGTCGCCATGCACCTGGCGGACGGCACGGCGCCCGACGGCTCGGTCGTGCTCAGGCCGGAGACCGTGACCGCGATGCGGCAGCCGCAGGTGAAGCTGCCCCGGCTCAGCGGCATGGGCGGCTCGTGGGGCCTGGGCTGGGAGATGGACGAGCTCGACGGCCACACCGTCATCGGCCACGACGGCGGGACCATCGGCCAGGCGGCCTTTCTGCGGTTCGTGCCTGAGCACGGTGTCGCGATCGCGCTGCTGACCAACGGCGGTGACTTCTTCGGCGTCTTCAACGACGTGCTCGCGTACCTGCTCGGCGAGCTCACCGGCATCACGCTGCCGGGCCGTCCGGTGCCGCCGGCCGATCCGGAGCCGATCGACCCGGCGCCCTACTTGGGCCGCTACGCGGACACGATCTACGACATCACCGTCGGTCAGGACGCCGACGGCGCGATCTGGCTCGACCGGGTGCCCAAGGACGTCATCGCCGAGATCGGCGGAAAGCCCGAGCGCAGCCGGCTCGTGCACTTCGAAGGCGATTCGCTGATCTCGCTGGAGCCGAGCCACGGCATCCACCTCGTCTTCGCCTTCATCGGACGCGACGCGGCGGGTCTGGCGAAGTACATCCACTACGGCCGTGTGGTCGCCCGCGCCTGAGAACGCTTGATAACGCCGACGGCTCCCGCTCGCCCCCCAGAAAAGGAACCGCATGACCCCCACACGTACGAGGGCCCTCGCGGCGCTCGCTCTGGCACTGACCGGTCCGGTCGGTCTGGCCGCCTGCGGCGGCGGCACCTCCGGCTCCGCCTCGCCCGCCGCGGGCGCCGGCGTCAACGGCAAGACCTTCACCCTCGACCTCGCGGGGGACCCGGGCGCGCTCGACCCGCAGGGTTCGGCGGTGAGCGCTCTGTTCGGCATGACGCAGTTCGCCTACGACAACCTGGTGGCCGTCGCGGAGGACGGCACGATCCGCCCGCAGCTCGCCAAGTCGTGGACCGTCGACGGCACCACGCTCACCTTCACGATCATGGACGGCGTGACGTGCTCCGACGGCACACCGTTCACGGCTCGGACCGTGGTCGACAACATCGCCTACGTGGAGGACCCGGCCAACAAGAGCCCGTTCCTGGGGGTCTTCGTCCCCGCCGGCGCGAAGGCCTCCGCCTCGGGCTCGACGGTCACCGTCAAGCTGGCCGCACCGGCTCCGTTCGCGCTGAACTCCTTCTCGAACCTGCCGATGGTCTGCGACGCCGGCATGAAGAACCGCGCCACCCTCAAGGCCGGCACGAACGGCACCGGCCCGTACGTCCTCACCGAGGCGGTCCCGTCGGACCACTACTCCTACGAGCTCCGCAAGGGCTACACGTGGGGGCCCGGCGGCGCGACCACGGCGGAGCAGGGAATGCCGGCCAAGGTGGTCGTCAAGATCGTCGCGAACGAGACCACCGCCGCCAACGAACTGCTCGGGGGCACCATCAACGCCGTCATGATCACCGGCCCCGACGCCGACCGCCTCGCCAAGGCGGGCCTGACCTCGGTGGGCACGCAGGCGATCATCGGTGAGCAGTGGTACAACCACGGGGACGGGCACGTCACCGCCGACGCGGCGGTGCGCATGGCGCTGACCCAGGCGCTCGATCTCAAGCAGCTTCAGGTCGCGCTGACCTCCGGCAAGGGCGTGCCCGCGACCCAGTTGGCCGCCCTCGCGCCGTCGGGCTGCGCCGGCGACGCCGTGACCGGCAACGTGCCGTCCTTCGACGCCGCCGCCGCGGGCGCCGCCCTGGACGCCGCCGGTTGGACGAAGGGATCGGACGGCATCCGCGCCAAGAACGGCAAGAAGCTCTCGGTCTCCCTCATCTACGACAACTCCCTCGGAAGCGGTGGAAGCGCCGCCGCGGAGCTCGCCGTGGCGGCCTGGAAGGCGGTGGGAATCGACGCCAAGGCCACCCAGCAGAACCAGACCCAGCTCTCCGGCGCGCTCTTCGGCACCGGTGACTGGGACATCGCCTGGGCGCCCGTCAACGTCAGCGCCCCCGACCAGATCATGCCGTTCGTCTCCGGCGCCAAGGCCCCGAAGGGCACGAACTTCGCCGCCATCGACAACGCCGACTACCTCACCCTCGCCACCAAGGCGATGGGCGCGAACGGCGCCGACGGGTGCAAGGACTGGTTCGCGGCCGAGCAGGCGCTCTACAAGGCCGCGGACCTGGTGCCGTTCGCCAACAACGTGATCCCGACCTTCCTCAAGGGCGCGAAGCTCTCCATCATCGGCAGCATCGTCCCGACCAGCATCCGGATGCTCGGTTGACGATGCAGAGGTTGACGCCGGCAGCCGTCCCGCCCGCGACCGGCCTCCGGAGCAGGGTGGGCGGTCTGTGGTCGCACAGATGGCTCCGCTTCGCGCTGCGGCGGACGGGACGCCTGTTGACCTCGCTCTGGGTCCTGGTGACCGCCGCGTTCCTGATGATCCACCTGGTCCCGGGTGATCCGGTGCGCGCCGCGCTCGGACCGACCGCTCCCGCGGAACTGGTGCTGGCGCGCAAGCAGGAGCTCGGGCTGCTCGACCCGCTCTGGCGGCAGTACGCCGACTTCCTGGTGCACCTGCTCCAGGGGAACCTGGGCATCTCGATCTCGACCCGGCTTCCCGTGGGCGAGATGATCGCCCAGCGCCTGCCCGCGACGGCCGAGCTGGCGGTGGCGGCGTTCCTGGTGTCGATGGTCGTCGCCGTGCCCGTGGGCGTCGTGATGGCGGTCATCACCCGCCGCGGGAAGGGGCGGCGTACGGAGCTGGCGTTCACGGGAACGAATGTCGTGCTCGGCGCGATCCCCGACTTCCTGCTCGGCGTCGGGCTGGTCTATCTGCTGGCGGTGCAGAGCGATCTCTTCCCGGTGGCGGGCCGGGCCGGCTTCGACTCCTATGTGCTGCCGGTGCTCGCGCTGGCGATCGGTCCCTCCGCGGTGCTGTCGCGCATCGTCCGCGTGGAGATGCTCGCCGTGATGGAGGCCGACTACATCCGCACGGCGCGGGCCAAGCGGCTCACGCCGTCGCGGGTCCATCTGGTGCACGCCCTGCCCAACGCCGTGACGGCGACCCTGACGCTCGGGGGCCTGTTGCTCAGCTCGCTGGTGGCCGGAACGGTGCTGGTGGAGAACGTCTTCGCCTGGCCGGGCCTCGGCGGAGCGATCGTCTCCTCGATCGTCGCCAAGGACTATCCGCTGGTCCAGGGCACCGTCCTGGTCTACGGGATCGGAGTCCTGCTGATCAACACCCTGGTCGACGTGGCGCTCGCGCTGCTCGACCCGCGTTCGACGATCGGAGACGGCTGAGATGCGCGCGGCACGCGTCCTGCTCAGGCCCGTCGGCTTCGCCGGATTCGGCCTGCTCGCCATCGTCTTGCTGGTCGCCGTGTTCGCCCCGGTCCTGTGGGAGGGCCGGGCCGCGGCCACCGACACCGGCAACCTGCTCGCCGGCCCCTCGGCCGAGCACTGGATCGGCACCGACAACCTCGGCCGGGACCTGTTGTTCCGGGTGCTGGTGGCCACCAGGCTCTCGATCGCGCTGGCCCTCGCGGCGACGGCGATCGGCATGGTGCTGGGCGTCGTCCTGGGCGCCGCGCCGATGCTGGCCGGACGGCGGGTGGGCCGCTTCGTCACCTCGTCCGTCAACGTGCTGGTGGCCTTCCCCGGCCTGCTGCTCGTCCTGTTCTTCGCCGTCGTCTTCGGCGTGGGCGCGCGCGGGGCGGCACTCGCCGTGGGTCTCGCCGGGGCGCCCGCGTTCGCCCGGCTGTGTCACACGCTCCTCGCGGGCGTCTCGGAGCGGGACTACATCGCCGCCGCCCGTATCGCGGGCGTGAGCCGGCTCCGTGTCCTTCTCCGCCATGCGCTGCCGAACATCGCCGAACCGCTCATCGTCAACGCGACGATGGCCGCAGGCGGGGTGCTGCTCACCTTCTCCGGGCTCTCGTTCCTGGGGCTCGGAGTGCAGGCTCCGTCCTACGACTGGGGCAAGCTGATGCAGGACGGGCTCAACGGCATCTACGTCCATCCCCTGGCCGCGCTCGGGCCGGGCATCGCCGTCATCCTCGCCGGACTCGCGTTCAACCTCACGGGTGAGGCGTTCGCGGCCGCGTTCGGCATCGACGTGGTCCCCGGCATGGCGCGCGTACGCGCCGTCCGGAAGGCCGCCGGCGAGGACCCCGAGCGCACGGTCGCGGCGCCGGACCCTGTGGCCGGCTCGATCCTGTCGGTGGACGACCTGCGGGTGACGATTCCCGGCGCCCGGCGCCCGATCCAGGCGGTGCGCGGCGTCACGTTCGCCATCCGGGACGGCGAGGCCGTCGGGGTGGTCGGCGAGTCCGGCTCGGGCAAGTCGGTGACGGCGCTGGCGGTGGCCCGGCTCCTCGAGCGGCCGACGCGCGTCGAGGCGAATCACCTGGTCTTCGCGGGAGAGGACCTCATGGCCGCCGGCGATCCCCGCTCGTTGCGCGAACGCCTCGGCACGTCGATGGTCGTCGTCTTCCAGGACCCCATGACGTCCTTCAACCCGGCTCACCGGGTCGGACCGCAACTGGCCGAGGTGGGCCGCTTCCACCAGGGGCTGGGGCGCAAGGCGGCCTTCGCCCGTGCGGTCGACCGCCTCCGCGCGGTCAGGCTCCGCGAGCCCGAACGGCGCGCGAGGCAGTACCCCTTCGAGTTCTCCGGGGGAATGCGCCAGCGGGCGATGATCGGCATGGGCCTGATGGGGACGCCGCGGCTCATCATCGCCGACGAGCCGACCACCGCCCTCGACGTCACGGTGCAGCGGCAGGTCCTCGGACTCCTCGCCGAGGTGCGCCGCGACACCGGCGCCGCCCTCCTGCTCATCAGTCACGACGTCTCGGTCGTGACCGAGGTGTGCGACCGGGTGCTGGTGATGTACGCCGGCCTCATCGTCGAGGAACTGCCGGCCCGCGACCTGCGGACCCTCGCCCGGCACCCGTACACGCGGGCGCTCGTCGCGGCCGTGCCGGACATGGAGACCGACCTGACGCGGCCGCTCGCCGTCATCCCCGGGTCGCCGGTCGACCCTTCCGACGTTCCGGCCGGCTGTGCCTTCGCCTCCCGCTGCCCGCTCGCGGACGACCACTGCCGCGCCGCCGAACCCCCGCTCCAGGCCGACGCGGCGGGCAACCGCGTGGCGTGCCACAAGGCCGGGCGGCCGCTTCCCGCCGAGACCGCGGAGGTCACCGCATGAGTCTCCTCAGCTTTCGCGACGTGTCCGTACGTTACGGCGCGCACACCGTGCTGAAGGGCGTCAGCCTCGACGTCGCCGACGGCCAGGTCGTGGGCCTGGTCGGCGAGTCGGGCTCGGGAAAGTCGACGATGGCGCGGGCCGCCGTCGGCCTGGCGCCCGTGACGAGCGGCCGGATCCTGCTGGACGAACGGCCGGTCCCCCATCGGGGCCGGGTGCGCCCGGTGCAGATGGTCTTCCAGGATCCGTACTCCTCGCTCGACCCGCGGATGACCGTGGGCGAGAGCATCGCGGAGGCCATGCCGGAACGCCTCGGCAAGCAGGCCCGGCAGGCGGAGATCGCGCGCCTGCTCGCGCTGGTCCACCTGGACGCCGCACGCGCCGGCGACCTTCCCGTCCGGCTCTCCGGCGGCCAGCGTCAGCGCGTCGCGCTGGCCCGCGCGCTCGCCGCCCGGCCCAAGGTGATCCTCGCCGACGAGATCACCTCCGCGCTCGACGTCTCCGTCCAGGGCGCCGTGCTCAACCTCGTGCGCGACATGCGACGCGAGCTGGGGCTGTCCATGCTGTTCATCTCCCACAACCTGGCGGTCGTCCGGTACGTCGCCGACCACGTGGCCGTGCTGTACGCCGGAGAGATCGTCGAGTACGGCCCCACCGCGCGGGTGCTCGGTGCGCCGCGGCACGACTACACCCGCCACCTCCTCGACGCTGTGCCCGGAGCCGTGCGCCGAACCTCATCGGGAAACGGGCGACACGCCCCCACCTCGCCCCTGAAGGAGCAGACGTGACCACCACCATCGACCAGGCCCACTGGCAGGACCGTCTCGACGAGCTCGCCGCGAAGCATGGCATTCCCGGCGCCCAGCTGGGCATCCTCCGGCTCGGCGCCGACGGCGCGGAGGACGAACTGGTCACCGCGGCGACGGGTGTGCTGCACGCCGGCACCGGTCAGCCCGCGAGCACGGACTCGGTCTGGCAGATCGGCTCGATCTCCAAGGTGTGGACCGCGACCGTCATCATGCAGCTCGTCGACGAGGGAAGGTTCGCCCTCCGCACCCCGGTCGCGGAGATCCTGCCGGAGTTCCGGCTGCGCGATCCGGAGGCCACCGCGGGCGTGGTCGTCTGGCACCTGCTGACCCATACCAGCGGCATCGACGGCGACCTGTTCACCGACACCGGCCGCGGTGACGACGCGCTGGAGAAGTACGTCGCGCTGCTGGCCGACTCCGCGCAGAACCATCCGATCGGCGCCACCTGGTCCTACTGCAACGCGGGCTATTCGGTGCTCGGCCGGATCATCGAGGTCGTCACCGGCCGAACCTGGGATCAGGCGATCAAGGAGAGGCTCTTCTCTCCGCTCGGCCTGACCCACACCTCGACCCTGCCCGAGGAGGCCATGGTCTTCGCCCACGCGATGGGCCACGTCAAGGGGGGCGAGGAGCCGGTGGTCGCGCCCGTGTGGGGCCTGCCCCGCGCGGTCGGCCCGGCCGGCCTGATCACGGCGACCGTCACCGACGTGCTCGCCTTCGCCCGGATGCACCTGGTGGGCGGGCTCGCCGCCGACGGCACACGTGTGCTGTCGGAGGAGAGCACCGCGGCGATGTCGGCCTACCAGACCGAATGCCCCGAGGAGCACCTGCTCGGCGATTCGTGGGGCCTGGGCTGGTTCCGCTGCGACTGGCACGGCCACCGGGCCTACGGGCACGACGGCAACACGATCGGGCAGGCGGCGTTCCTGCGCGTCCTGCCGGAGGCCGGCGTCGCGGTCGCGCTCAACACCAACGGCGGCAACACCCACGACCTCTATGTCGACCTCTATGAGGAGATCTTCACCGAGCTCACCGGCGTGCGGATGCCCGAGCCGTTCGAGCCGCCCGCCGAGCCGGTGACGGCCGACGTGGCGCCGTACGTCGGCACGTACGAGCGCGAGTCGGTGCGCATGGAGGTGTTCCAGGACGACGGCAAGCCGACCCTGCGCACCACTCTGATGGGCCCCTTGGCCGAACTCGACGACACTCCCGTCGAGACCTACGAGATGATCCCCGTCTCGCAGGGCGTGTACGGCGTCCGGCTCAGCGGCATGGAGTCGTGGGCGCCGGTGAGGTTCTACTCGCTGCCCACGGGCGAGGAGTACGTCCACTACGGCGCCCGCGCGACCCCGAAGAAGCTCGGCTGACCATGCCCGGTACCTCGCGTGGCGCGCTCGGCCTGGAGATGTTCCTCGCCGACCTCAGGGAACTCGTCGAGTGCGAGTCGCCCTCCTCCGATCAGGCCGCGGTCGCCAGGTCGGCCGACCTGGTCGCCCGCATCGGCGCGCGACGACTCGGCGCGGAGCCGGAGCGGATCACCATCGACGGGTGCTCGCACCTGCGGTGGCGATTCGGCGACGGCGAGCGCCAGGTGCTGCTGCTGGCCCACCACGACACGGTCTGGCCGCTCGGCACCCTGGCGACCCATCCGTACGCGATCACCGGCGGCGTGCTGCGCGGCCCTGGCTGCCTGGACATGCTCGCCGGCCTGGTCATGGCGATCCACGCCCTCGCCGATCTGCCCGAGCGCACCGGCGTCACCCTGCTGGTCACCGGGGACGAGGAGCTCGGGTCGCCCACCTCGCGCGCGCTGATCGAGCAGGAGGCCCGTCGCGCCACGGCGGCGCTCGTGCTGGAGGCGTCGGCCGACGGCGGCGCGCTCAAGGTGGGCCGCAAAGGCGTGTCACGGTACGAGGTCCACGTCGCCGGTCGCGCCGCCCACGCCGGACTGGAACCGGAGAAGGGCGTCAACACCACGGTCGAGCTGGCCCACCTCGTGATCGCGGCGAGCGCTCTGGGTGACCCGGCGGCCGGCACGACGGTCACCCCCACCGTGATCGCCGCGGGCACCACGTCGAACACGGTGCCCGCGTCCGGCTCGTTCGCCCTGGACGTGCGCGCGTGGAGCCACGACGAGCAGCTCCGGGTCGATCGCGCGCTGCGCTCCCTGACGCCGAACCTCCCCGGCGCGGCGATCGAGATCAGGGGCGGCGTCAACCGGCCACCGCTGGAGGAGCCGGCGAGCCGCTCGCTGTTCGAGCGGGCCGTCGCCGTGGCGGAACGGCTCGGTCTGCCGCCCGTGTCCGGCGCGACCGTGGGCGGCGCCTCGGACGGCAACTTCACCGCGGGGGTCGGGACGCCGACGCTCGACGGTCTGGGAGCGGTGGGCGGCGGCGCCCACGCCGACCACGAACACGTCGTCGTCGCCAGATTGCTCGACCGCACCGTGCTGGTGCGCGAGCTGGTCGCCGAACTCCGGGAGGACGGCACGTGAGCATCGAGGCTTCTTCCCTCGACCTGGCGGCCGAGGACGCGGCGAGGTGGGCCGCGAAGGCGGCGGTCGTGGTCCGGGAGCTCCGGGACCTCGACGAGGCCCACGCCGTGATCGGCCTGCTCGTCGGGATCTGGGGCCGGCCGGACAACCCGCTGATCACGGTCGAGTTCCTGCGCGCCCTGACCAAGGCGGGCAACTACGTCGCCGGCGCCTACGCCGGCGACCGGCTCATCGGCGTCTGCATCGGCTTCCACGCGGAGCCGGCGGCACGCACCCTGCACAGCCATATCGCCGGGGTGACGCCGGGGCTGGCCGGTCGCGGTGTCGGAAGGGCGCTCAAGCTCCACCAGCGCGCGTGGGCGCTCGCCCGCGGCATCGTCACGATCGAGTGGACCTTCGATCCGCTGGTCGGCCGCAACGCCTACTTCAACATCGTCAAGCTGGGGGCGCTCCCCGTGGAGTACCTCACCAACTTCTACGGCGCGATGCACGACGCGATCAACGGCGGCGACGACACCGACCGGCTGCTGGTGCGCTGGGAACTGCTCTCACCGCGGGCCCGCGCCGCCTGCTCCGGCATGCCGTTCGGGCGTCCGGTCGCCGGCGCGTCGAGCAGGAGGGTCGCGGCTCCGGCCGACATCGCGGCCCTGCGCGCCGGCGACGGGGCCGCCGCCGCGGCCTGGCGCCTCCGGCTCCGCGGCGAGCTGGAGCCGCTGATGGCCTCCGGCGGCCGCGTCGTCGACTTCGACCTCGACCTCGGCTATCTCGTCGAGCTCGCCCGCCCCTGACACGGCACAGGACCTGGAGAACCGTCATGAAGTTGCGCGGAATCGAGATGCGCCGTATCTCCATGCCGCTCGTGTCACCGTTCCGGACCTCCTTCGGCACGCAGACCGGGCGCGACATCCTCCTTCTCAAGGCCGTGACCGACGACGCCGAGGGCTGGGGCGAATGCGTCGCGCTCGCCGACCCGCTCTACTCCAGTGAGTACGCCGACTCGCAGGCGGACGTGCTACGACGCTGGCTGTTTCCGAAGCTGGCCTCGCCCGAGGGGCGGGAGGCGATCGCGCGCTCGGGTGCGGCCGCCGTCGCCGGCCTGCTCCATCCGTTCAAAGGGCATCGCATGGCCAAGGCCGCCGTGGAGATGGCCATCCTCGACGCGGAGCTGCGCGCGATCGGCCGCTCGTTCGGCCGTGAACTCGGCGCCGTCGCCGACCGGGTTCCGAGCGGCGTGTCGGTCGGCATCCACGACACGGTCCCGCAGCTGCTGGCGGCCGTCGGGGAATACCTGGACGCGGGGTACGCGCGGATCAAGCTGAAGATCGAACCTGGGTGGGACCTGGTCCCGGTGGCCGCCGTACGCGAGCGCTTCGGCGCGGAGGTTCCGCTCCAGGTCGACGCCAACACCGCCTACACGCTTCGCGACGCACGCCACCTCGCCAAGCTGGACGAGTTCGACCTGCTGCTGATCGAGCAGCCGCTGGAGGAGGAGGACGTCCTCGGGCACGCCGCGCTGGCACGGCGGCTGGCGACGCCGATCTGTCTCGACGAGACCATCGTCTCCGCGCAGACCGCCGCCGCGGCGATCACGCTCGGCGCCTGCCAAATCATCAACATCAAGCCCGGTCGCGTCGGCGGCTACCTCGAGGCCCGCAGGATCCACGACCTGGCCGCGGCCCACGGGGTCGCGGTGTGGTGCGGGGGGATGCTGGAGACGGGCATCGGCCGTGCGGCCAACGCCGCCCTGGCCGCCCTGCCCGGCTTCACGCTGCCGGGCGACATCTCCGCCTCCGACCGCTTCTACCGCACGGACATCACCGAGCCGTTCGTCATCGAGGACGGCCACATCGCCGTACCGACCAGCCCGGGGCTGGGCGTCACGCCCATCCCCGAACTGCTCGACACGGTGACGACCTCGACCGAGTGGATCGCCTTCTGAGACCGGCGACCCGATCCGCGCGGCGCGCACCCCTCACGGCCGTCCCCGACCCGAACCGCGCGGCGCGCACACCGTCCCCGCCCCGAACCGCGCGGCGCGCACGTCCTTCGATCCCCGCCGGCCCGGTCGCGTGGGAGCGTGGCCGCCTATACTGCCGGGCGTGAGCCAGCGTCCACGTGCCGGCCTCGGGCGGGTGCTGGACGACCTGGGGACCACGCTGCTCGAACCGGTCGCCGGTGACGCCGGCCGGCCGGGCGAGATCAGCGGGCTGGTCATCTTCGACCCGCTCGACGAACCCGTGCTCCCGCCGCGCTCACTCGTGCTCGGGGTCGGCGTCGACCCGGCCGGCGGCACGCTGGCCGGCCTGCTCCGCTCACTCGGTGACCATGAGGCGGTGGGGCTCGTCGTCCGGGCTCCGGTCGCGCTGACGGCCGAGGTGCGGGATGCGGTCCAGGCGAGCGGCGTGGCCCTGATCGGCCTGCGTCGCGGTGCCACGTGGGCACAGCTCACCGCCCTCATTCGCGCCATGCTCGCCGAAGGGGACATCGGTGTCACCGAGCACGAGTCGCTCGGCGGTCTCCCGTCCGGTGACCTGTTCGCGGTGGCCAACGCCGTGGCCGCGCTCCTCGACGCCCCTATCACCATCGAGGACCGCAACTCCCGGGTGCTCGCCTTCTCCGGCCGCCAGGAAGAGGCGGACCCCTCCCGCGTGGAGACGGTCATCGGCCGGCAGGTGCCCGAGCGGTACGCCACGCGGCTGACGGAACTGGGCGTCTTCCGCGACCTCTACCGCTACCAGCGGCCCGTCGTCGTCACGCCGGAGGCTCTGGGATACGAGGGGATGACGGTCCAGCGCGTCGCCATCGCGGTTCGCGCCGGCGACGAGATCCTCGGCTCGATCTGGGCCGCCATGGACGGCGACCTCGACGCCGAGCGCACGGGGGCGCTGCTCGACGCCTCGAAACTCGTCGCGCTGCACCTGCTGCGGATCCGCGCCGGCGCCGACGTCCAGCGAAGGCTGCGCACCGACCTGATCGGGACGGTCCTCGAAGGGGGCGCCGGCGCGCGGGACGCGCTCGTGCGGCTCGGCCTGGCCGGTCGCCGCCTCGTCATCGTGAGCGCGGGCCTGCTGGCCGACGACGATCACATCCGCGCGGACCAGAGCAGAGCGGCCGATCTGGAGCGGCTCGCGGACGCGCTGTCGGTCCACCTGTCGGCGACGGTGCCGTCGTCGGCGATGGGGACCGTCGGCGGCACGGTGTACGGCCTGCTGCCCGTGGTCGTCCCGACGGGCAGCCCCGAACAGCGAGCCGTCCGGCTGGCGTCCGACTTCGTGGACCGGGTCGGCGGCGGCCTGCGCGCGATCGTGGCGGTCGCCCCCGCGGGATCGGAGATCAGCGGCATCGTCCGGGGAAAGGCCCAGGCCGACCGGGTGCTCCGGGTGATGCGGGAGGGCCACACCACCCTGCGGGTGGCCCGGCTCGACGATGTCCAGACGCTCGCGCTGATCCTGGAACTGCGCGACCTCGCGGCGGCGCGCGACGAGCGGCCGGGCGGCGCGATCGCCCGCCTGATGGAGTACGACGAGCGGAACAACGCGGGCCTCGTCGAATCCCTGGAGGCCTGGCTGGACGCCCACGGCGACGTGGCGAAGGCGGCCGGCGCCCTGTTCATCCACGCCAACACCCTGCGCTACCGGCTCAGGCGCGTCACCGAGGTCGGCGAGATCGACCTGGACGACCCGGAGCAGCGGTTCGCGGCGATGCTGCACCTGCGCATCCTGGCGCCGCGCTAGCGTCCCGCGCCGGGACGACCCGGTGAACGTTCGTCGGACAGCACACCCAGAGCACCGTCCGGCCGCTGGACCTTCACGGAGATCGGCCGATCGCGCCCGGCACATCGACACCCCCCAGATGCGAGTCAGTCGCAATAGCGATTGGAGTGCAGTTCTGTCAGACTGCCTCATAGGGGATGTCGTCATGCACGCTCGGCGACAGATCGCCATGAGCGCTCTCATCACGCGAAAGGCGGGCGGATGAACGGACCACAGGTCACGGTGGAAGTGATCCTGCTCCGGTTCGGCGACCGCGGCTGGGCCTACCGGCGCTCCACGGCACCGCTCGACGGCGCCACCGTCCCCTGCGACCTGGCCAGAACCCTCGCCGGGCATCCCACCCTGCTGCACTCCACCAGTTGGCGCCACACCCCCGGGCACGGGCTGGTCCTCACCTACGCCGCCTACCCCGATCCCGCGGCCGGCGCGTCCGCCACCCCGCTCGACGAGCTCAGCATCGCCTTCGGCGACCGCCCCGACGCCCCCCGCCCCAGCGAGGTGACCACCGACCACGTCGCCGCCCACGCCATCAGGCACCTCGCCCACCTCGCCGGCGGCGACCCCGTGGCCGGCACCGCGATCGCCGGCGACGAGCCCCTGGCCGCCATGCTCAGCCTGGTGCCCGCGGAACTCGCCGGCGAGATCTGACGGGAGGGCCGGGTGACCATCGCCGTACTGGAAGCGCTGACCTTCGGTTTGAGTCGCATGGTGGCGGCGGCCGGCAAGGCCGGGGAACGTCTATGCCTCCTGACGGGAGACCGGGACATCTACCGTCACGAACTCCAGCGCCTGCCGACGGACGCGCTGGAGATCGTCGATGTCGACACGCGCGCCCTCACCAGGTGTTCGGCGGTGCTGGCATCGCTGCCGGAACTCCGCGGCCTGATCTGCTCGACCGACACCTGGATGGTGCCCGGAGCCGAGCTGGCCGCCCGGTTCGGCCTGCCGGGTCCGAACCGCGAAACGGCGCGCGTGCTCCGCGACAAGCTCGCGGTGCGCCGCCTCCTGCACGAGCGGAACCCGTCAGTGAACGCGGCCGTCCCGGTCTCGCCCGGCGCGACGGCGACCATGGTGGAGAAGGCGGTCGGACTGCCGGCCGTCCTGAAGGACTCCGCGGGCACGGGCTCGCGCAACGTATGGCTCGCCCGTACCACCGGGCAACTGGAGCTCGCGCTCGCCGAGGCGGCCGGACGGTCCTTCGTGGGCGGCCTGTTCGCCGAGCCGTACATCACCGGACCGCTCTACAGTGCCGAGACGCTGAGCTGGGAGGGCCGTACCCGGCTGCTCGGCGTCTCCGGGCGGCTGACGTCGGCGCGCTGGTTCGGCCGTGAGGAGCTGCTGTCGTTCCCCGCGATGCTGCCCGAGCCCGATCTGGCCGGCGTCGAACAGTGGGTGGCGCAGGTACTCGCCCTGGTGGGGCACACGCGCGGGTTCGCGCACGTCGAGTTCGTCTGGACGGTGAAAGGGCCCGAACTGGTCGAGATCAACGGCCGGATCGGCGGGTGCCTCGCGGGCGAGGCGATGTGCCGCTCCCTCGGGGTCAACGTCTATGAGGCGATGGTCGACATGGCCTTGGGCCGTGCACCCGCGCTGCTCGACGCCGTTTCGGACCTGGGCGCCGTCTCGGCGCGGGGAGGCGGAACGGGGGCGACGGCGACCGTGCTCGTCTACCCCGACCGGCCCGGAACCTTGCGGAGGGTGGACGGACTGGAGGAGCTGGCCTCGCATCCCGGCTCACCGGAGTGGTATCCGACCATGACGATCGGGACGAGAGTGACGGATCTCGGCGACCAGGGGGCGTGCACGGGTCTTCTGCTGGCGGAGGGGCCGACGACCGAGCTGGCGGTGTACAACGCGATCAGCGCCGCCCACGCCGTCCGGCCGGTCATGGCGTCCGCCGGCCCGCCATGACCGGATCCCTACCGGATGCGGCGGTGACAAAGGCTTCAGCCACTCGGCAGGATCATGGATTTCTGTCACGATGAGGGGTATGCCCGTTCTGCGCCTGTTGCGCGCCACCGTGTTCGCGGTGGTGTGCGTGGCGGTGTCGCTGGGCATGCACGCGCTGGCCGGCGGCGCCGCCATCGACGTGGCGGTCTTCGTCGGGGCGACGGCGCTGGTGACGGGTGGCGCCTACGTGCTCTCCCGGCGGCAGCGGGGCCTGGGAGCCCTGCTCGCCGCGGCGTTCGTCACCCAGTACGGCCTGCACCACCTGTTCTCCGCGGCGATGCGGCCGCCACCGGTTCACGGTCACGGGCACGGCGGGCTGGCCGTGGGTGTGGCGATGCTGCTGGCGCACACCGTGACCGCGCTGCTGTCGGCTCACTGGCTGGAACGCGGGGAGACGGCGCTGGCCACGCTGCTGCGCCTGCTCGTCGCGGCCGTGGTGACCCTGCTGGTGCGGGTGGCCACGCCGTCCGCACCACGCCTCGTGCCACGGCGCCACGGGGACGGCGCGTCCTTGTTCCTCACCCGGCTGCTCGCCTCGGCCGTCTCCCGGCGCGGGCCGCCGGCGGGGGTCGTCGTCATCTGATCCGGGCCACGTGCCCGTGAGACCTTCACCGGCGCGGGCCGTCCCGGCCGGTGTCCGGTCGTCGCCTGCTCCGCGCCGCGTGCCGGCCGCCACCACGGCGGCCGTGCTCGCGGGCCAGGGCACCGCGACGTCCCCATGACGAACCCCGCCGAGGCGCGCGTCCACCTGTGCGCGCCTCCGTGAACGGAGACCTTTCATGACCTCTGACGTGCGCGAGCTTCAGCCTGCTCCCGAACGCTCCCGTTCCACCGCCTGGCCGGCCACGCGAGCGCTGCTGCTGCGCCTGCACTTCTACGCCGGCATCCTCGTGGCGCCCTTCCTGCTGGTGGCCGCCACCACCGGCCTGCTGTACGCCTCCTCCTTCCAGCTGGAGAAGGTCGTGCACGCCCACGAACTCACCGCTCCGCTTCCGCCCGCCGGCCAGGCGCCGCTCCCCCTGGCGCGGCAGATCGCCGCCGCCCGGCAGGCGCATCCGCAGGGGGCGATCGGCGCCGTGCGGCCCGCCTCCGAACCGGGAGAGACCACCCGCGTCCTGCTCAACGCGGAGGGCCTGCCGGAGAGCACCCAGCTGGCGGTCTTCGTCGACCCGTACACCGGCCAGGTCCGCGGCGCGCTGCCGAGCTACGGCAGTTCCGGCGCGCTGCCCGTGCGCGCCTGGATCTCGAGCCTGCACCGCCATCTGCACCTGGGCGAGCCCGGACGCGTGTACAGCGAACTGGCGGCGAGCTGGCTGTGGGTCGTCGCGCTCGGCGGTGTCGTGCTGTGGCTGACCCACCGTCGCCGCACCCTGCGCCCCGACCGCACGGCGAAGGGTCTGCGGCGGACCCTGTCCTGGCACGGCTCGGTGGGCCTGTGGATCACCGTCGGCCTGCTGTTCCTGTCCGCGACCGGCCTGACCTGGTCGAAGTACGCGGGAGCGAACGTCGACAAGCTCCAGACCGCGCTCAGCTGGTCAACCCCGTCCCTGCCCGCCACCGCTCCGGGGCACTCCGGCCACTCTGGGCACGGCGACGGGCCCACCACCGAGGCCGACGCCGACCGCATCGTGCGAGCCGCGGCGGGCGCCGGGCTGTCCGGGCCGCTGGAGATCGCCTGGCCCGCCAAGGCGGGCGGCGCCTTCACGGTCAAGGAGATGGACCGCCAGTGGCCTCAGCGCAACGACCAGGTCGCGGTCGACCCGGCGAGCGGCCAGGTGACCGGCGAACTGCGTTTCGCCGACTACCCCTTGGCCGCCAAGCTGACCCGCTGGGGCATCGACGGGCACATGGGTGTGCTGTTCGGCCTGGCCAACCAGATCGTCCTGGCCGCACTCGCCCTCGCGCTGATCTCCATGATCATCTTGGGATACCGGATGTGGTGGCAACGGCGGCCCACCAGAGGCTTCGCCGCCCCCTACACGCGCGGCGGTTGGCGCGCGGCGCCCGTGCCCGTACTGCTGTCCATAGGAGTGGTCGCGATCGCGGTGGGCGCGTTCATCCCCCTGCTCGGCATCTCACTACTGGCCTTCCTGGCCATCGACGTCGTCCTCGGCCTGGTCAAGCGCTCCACCTGACCTACGCACCGCGACCATCCACGGGATGGTGGCGGGCGACCCGGCTGTTCCCTGCGGACATCTCCGGCACCATCTCGCACGCGGCGCCGGCCCGGGTGCGGCGGGGCAGGAAGGCGCACCCTCGCGGCAGATCGGTGAGCTCGACAGTGGGGACGACGAGCTCGGATCACAAGAGCGCGTTCCCCGGAGGTGACGGCGGTCGAAGGAGATCAACGAGGCTCTCCTTCGGCTGCGAAATAGATGCAATAGCGAGTTCTTCGCATATATGGGAGACTGCATGTGTGACCGCGGCGCCCGACGAAGCTTCCCTGCAGCGCTATCCGGCCGGGCGATCGGGCGCCGCGCCTCCGCACATCCGCCTGGTGAGCGGGTCGCAAGCCGCGACCTACCAGTCGATGGTGGCCGAAGTGGGCGGCCGGGTGTTCACCGGAGCACCCTGGCGTGAGCCGCACGGCTTCGCCCGCAGCGTAGCGGTCCGCATGCTGGTCGACCTGCACCAACCGGGCTTCGTGCTCGCCCTCGCCCTGGACGGCGAACAGGTGTGCGGCTTCGCCTACGGGCACCTGGCCTCCCGCCTCGCCGCCCTGGCGGGGCATCCGAGCGCGGACGACTTCACCCTCAAGGAGCTGGCCGTGCTGCCCGAGACGCGAGGACAGGGCATCGGCACCCGTCTGCACGACTCCCTGCTGGCGGTCGCGTGCGGCGGACCACGCTGGCTGGCCACCCATCCGGCCGCCGCGGCGGCCCTCGGCCTCGGCCGGAAAAGGGGATGGCGAGAGGTGGCCTACCTCCCCGAGCGCGCCATGACCCCGCTCATCATGCGGAAGGCACGCGAGTGAGCGCCCCACGTGACGGCGTCGCGGCCGTAAGGGCCGGCGGGGTGCTCAGCCGGAGCAAGGGTCGTGCGGCCGGAGGTCATCGATCCTGGCGATCTTCGTTCCCGCGCCCGGCACGGACACCGCCGACCGCCTCGCGCTGCTCGGCGTCCTACGCGCCGGTCAGCACCACTGACACCCCGCCTCCGCCGAGGTGGGAGACGGTCCCGGGATGACGCGGCCGCGTGTCAGGTAGGGCGCCGGCTCGTCATCGGCTGGGTCCCGACCACGTTCAGTAGCTCGAACTGGGCGGCGGTCGTGGTGCCGGGCGGCGCGGAGTAGACGACGATGCGCAGGTCGGACCCCGGCACGGTGAGGACATCGCAGTCCACGGTCACCGCACCCACGTCCGGGTGGTGCACGAGCTTGGTGTCCCCGATGCCGTACCTGCCGACCGCGTGCGCGGCCCACAACTCGCCGAAACGCCGGCTGTGCTCCCGAAGGTCGTCCACGAGCGTGCGCAGCGGCTCGTCCTCCGGGTAGGCGGCAAGAGAGGACCGCAGGTCCGACACCAGCGCCGCCTCGAACCGGACCAGTTCGCCGGGCAGGTGGGCGACACGTGAGGAGGAGCCGGCGAAATGGCGCCATACGATGTTGCGCTCCCGGCCGCGCAGCATCGATGGGTCGCCGGTCAGCGCACCCCACAGCGGGTTCCACGTGAGGAGCGTCCAGGACGCGTCGTAGACGCTGAGCGGGGTGCGCGCCAGTTGGTCGCACAGCCGCTGCACGCTGGGCGGTATGTGCTGCGAGACCTGTCCCGCGCCGGGCGGGCGCCGGCCGGCGAGCAGGTACAGGTGATCGCGTTCGGACACCGACAGGCGCAGTGCGCGGGACAGAGCAGCCAGCACCTGGGCCGACGGGGACGTGGCCCGTCCGCGTTCCAGGCGGACCACGTAGTCGACGGACAGCCCGGCCAGCTGGGCCAGTTCCTCGCGGCGCAGGCCCGGCGCGCGCCGCACCCCGCCCGACGGCAGCCCGACCTCCCCGGGCGGCTGCCGGTCCCTCCAGTGGCGCAGGGCCGCGCCCAGGTCGGCACGGTCCGCGGGTCCGGTGGGTGCACTGCTCATACCGCCTATTGTCCGCCATCATCCGAAAGACAGCCTGGTACAGGCAGTCCCCCCGTCGACGGGTACTCTGTCTGTCCCGGCGTCACCGGGCCATGGTGGCCGCATGACCATCACAGTGATCACCGGCGCCAACAAGGGCCTCGGCCGCGAAACCGCCAGGCGGCTCGTCGAACTGGGACACACCGTCTACGTGAGTGGCCGGGACGCGGAGCGGACCGAGCGGGCCGCCGCCGACCTCGGCGCACGCCCCCTGCTCCTCGACGTCACCGCAGAGGCGTCGGTGCGTGCCGCGGCCGCGACCGTACGTGAGGAGGCCGGCCGGGTCGACGTCCTCGTCAACAACGCGGGCGTCTCCGTGCCGCGCGCCACGGCACAGGACCTGACAGCGGATGTGCTGCGGGCGGTATACGAGCCGAACGTCTTCGGACCTGTACGAGTGACCAACGCGTTCCTGCCGCTGCTCGCAGCCGCGTCGCACCCGGTCGTCGTCAACGTGAGCAGCGGGCTCGGCTCACTCGCCGTCAACGAAGACCCTTCGCTCGCGCCCGACTACGTGCCGGCGCCTGCGTACGCGTCGTCGAAGGCGGCGCTGAACATGCTCACCATCCACTACGCCAAGGCCCTGCCCGGAATCCGGTTCAACGCCGTGGACCCCGGCTACACGGCCACCGACCTGAACGGTCACCGCGGGCGGCAGACGGTGGAGGAGGGGGCGCGAGCCATCGTCGCGGCGGCGACCGCGCCCCCGGGAACCCCCACGGGCACCTTCACGAACACGGCCGGCAGGGTGCCATGGTAGACCTGCAGCACCGCCGGCCGGTCGATCGCGCCCGGAGATACGCACCCGGCGAGCTGCCACGTTAGCGCCGACAGTTTCCGGATACCTGGTGCGCTCCCCCGGCCGAACCGTCGCCGACCGCCGCAGGCCGCGGGTGCGGCCGTCGTCGCGCCGGCACCATGCCCGTGATCGGCGCACACGTCCGTGATCGGCCGCGGCGGGAACGGGAGGACCGTTGAACGATCAAGATCCAACGGACACGTACTGGCCCGCTCTCAGAGCTTGATCGTGCGAGTGGTGATGCCGGCGACGTACTTGTGGTCCTGGTAGAAGCTGCACTTGGCCTTGTAGCGGTCGCCGTTGGTGCCCTTGATCCAACCGGACTTCCCGGAGACGCCGCCAAAGGTCACTAATCTTGGCGTTCCCCTCCTTAAATGCGCCCGTGTGCGGAGATGTTCACTCCGGCGTCCGCCGGCGTGTCAGGGCCTCGGGCCCCCTCGGCCAGGCCCGCCGCTTTCCTCAGCGAAGATGCGTCAACGCACTGGACCGGCTCCCGGATGGCGTCGCAGGCGCTGCCGCCGGCGTCGTCATCGGCTCGTAAGGTTTCGGCGCTGTTCCTGTACCTAATCTGGTCGCATGATCCCAGTTCGCGGAGCCCGCGTGGCGGTCGTCGCCCTGTCAGCGGCGTTGCTGGTGTCCGCGTGTGGCGGCCTCAACGGCAGTCGGGCAGCCGATCCGGTCGGCGGCGCCTCTCCACCGTCTGCCGCCCTGCCGCCTGCCACGTCGGCATCGGCGGCGGCGTCGTCGGCGGCGGCGGCGACGGGCCGGGTCGCCGTGCCCGACGCGCTGCGGTTCAGCGCGACGACCCTGAAGGGTGAGAAGTTCGAGGGGGCGAGCCTGGCGGGCAAGCCGGTCGTCTTCTGGTTCTGGGCGCCGTGGTGTCCCAACTGCCTGTCCGAGGCGCCCGCGGTCAAGGCCACCGCGGCCAGGTTCACCCAGGTGAGGTTCGTCGGGGTCGCCGGTCTGGACACCGAGGCGGCGATGAAGGAGTTCGTCCAGCGCACCGGCACCGGCACCGGCACCATCGTGCACCTGTCGGATGAGAAGGGCACGGTGTGGACCAAGCTCGGCATCAGCCGGCAGTCCACGTACGTGTTCATGAGACCCGACGGGGTGACGGCCAAGGTGTCGGGCCCGCTCGACTCCGCCGAACTGGCCGACCTCGTCCAGCGCCTGGCCGGATGAGACCCCTCATGCCGCCGGACGCCCGTAGCGGGGCAGGCCGCCGATGATCACCGGCCTGCCGCTCGCGCTGGCGCTGACGGCCGGTCTGGTGGCCGCCTTCAACCCGTGCGGGTTCGCGATGCTGCCGGCCTACCTCACCTTGCTCATCACCGGCGACACATCCTCCCCCCGCCGCCCGGTAAGCCGGGCGCTGGTCCTGTCGGCGGCGATGAGCGCCGGGTTCGTCACCGTCTTCGGCCTGTTCGGGCTGGTCGTGACCCCGCTGGCCCTCTCGGTCGGCCGCTACCTGCCCTGGGTGACGATCATCATCGGCGTTTTCCTGCTGGGCCTGGGCGGATGGCTGCTGGCCGGTCGCGAGCTGCTGCTGCGCGTGCCCCGGCTGGCCACCGGCCGTCCTACCACCACCTCGGTCGTGTCGTTGTACGGCTACGGCCTGTCGTACGCGGTGGCGTCGCTGTCCTGCACAATCGGGCCGTTCCTCGCGGTCGTCTCCGCCTCCGTGGCGAGCGGCGGCCTGCCCGGCGGGCTGGCGATCTTCCTGGCCTACGCGCTCGGCATGGCACTGGTCATCGCCCTGCTGTCGCTGACCATCGCGCTGGCCCACGCCGCCGCGGTGGCGCGCCTGCGACGGCTGCTGCCCTACCTGTCCCGGATCAGCGGCGTCCTGCTCCTGCCCGCCGGACTGTACGTCATCTACTACGGCTGGTATGAGCTGCGCGTCTACTCCGGCGCCACCAGCGGAGACCCGCTCGTGCACGCCGCCGTCACCGTCCAGGGCACGCTCTCCTCCTGGGTGGAGACCCTCGGCGCGGGCGGCATCGCCCTCATGCTCACCGCACTCATCCTCGGCGCGTCCGCACTCCGACGCATACGACGCAGGAAGGTCACACGTATCAGGTGACAAGCTCATCGTCACCAGGTCATCGTGCTGCGCGCGTGACCACGTTGCCTTCGACCTTCGACCTTCGACCTTCGAGGAGAGATCATGACCGAGCCGTCCGTGACCAGGCCCCAGGCAGTGATCTTCGATGTGAACGAGACCCTCACCGACATGGAGCCGCTGCGCGACCGGTTCGAGGAGGCCGGCCTTCCCCGTGATTCGATGGACACCTGGTTCGCGAGCGTGCTGCGCGACGGATTCGCGCTCACCGTGGCCGGGGGATACGCCGACTTCGCCGCCATCGCCGCCGAGGTGCTCAAGGAACTGCTCGTGAGCAGGGGTGCCGCGGACGGCGACCTCGACCCCGGCACGGCGGTCGATCACGTGCTGGGCGCGTTCAGGCGGTTGCGGGTGCATCCCGACATCCCTGAGGGAATGCGCCTGCTGCACCAAAGCGGCATCCGGCTGTTCACCATGACCAACGGCGCCGCGGCGATGACCGAGGGCATCCTCGCCCGCGAGGGGCTGCTCGACCTGGTGGAGGCGCGGCTGGACGTCAGCGCTCCCCGCGCCTGGAAGCCGGCCCGGGCCGCCTACGAGTACGCGGTCGGCGCGACCGGCCTCCGGCCGGACCAGGCGGCATTGATCGCCGTGCACCCCTGGGACATCGACGGCGCCCAGCGCGCCGGCCTGACCGGGGCCTGGCTGAACCGGCGCGGTCTGCCCTATCCGGGCACGATGACCGCCCCGCGAGTGACCGCGCCCGACCTCGTGACCCTCGCGGGCCAGTGGGCTTAGGTCCCGCCCGTCACGAGGCCGGGATGGCGATCTCCAGCCAGACCGTCTTACCGCGCCCGCTCGGCGAGCTGTTCCACGCGCTGGCCAGCGCGTCCACCAGGAACAGGCCGCGTCCGTGCTCCGCCTCAGCGCTGCCTTCCTCGGACAGGGAGAAGGGGGAAGGCACCGGCGGATCGCTGTCGGAGTCCCGTACTTCGAGGCGGACGCGATCGGCGAACGCGCGCAGCCGCACGTCGACGTCGGTGCCCGCGTGGATGAGCGCGTTGGTGACGACCTCGGAGGTGACGAGCTGCAGGTCCTCCGACACCTCCGTCAGGCCCCACTGGCACAGCAGGTCATGCACCAGGCCCCGGACCTCCTTGGCCCCCCGCAAGTCGCGTGCCTCGATGTGCAGATGCCCCGTGCGGGGCACGTCTTCGGCGCCTTCGTAGCGGGCCAGGAGCAGCGCCACGTCGTCGCGGCGGCGCCGCGGATCGGGTGCCTCGGTGAGGAGGCGGTCGGCCAGCTTCTCCAGATCGGCACCCGCCTCGAGGGCGGCGGAACGGAACGTCGCGGCCGCACCATCACCGGGGTCCTCGACGCGCGGGTCGACCAGCCCGTCCGAGTACAGCATGAGCACCGACCCCGCCGTCAGCGTGTGCTCCCGCGCACGGTAGGGAGTCGGCGCGGCCACTCCGAGCGGCACGTTGGCCGGGGCCGTAAGGGTACGGACGACGCCGTCGGAGCATCGCAGGAGCGGTGCCGGATGGCCGGCGAGCGCCACCTCGGCGTGGCCGTCCGCCGTGTCCAGGGCGACGACGCAGCACGTGGCGAGCAGGTCGGTGCCCAGCCGGGAGAGAAGCGCGCCGGTCCGCTCGAGGAGCGCCGCCGGCCCATGGCCCTCCGTCGCGTACGCCGCCAACGCGCTGCGCAGCTGGCCCATGACCGCGGCGCTCTCCAAGGTATGGCCCTCCACGTCACCGATGACCAGCACGACGCGCTCGTCCGGCGATTCGATCAGGTCGTACCAGTCGCCACCCACCTCGTAGGTGGCGGCGGCGGGCTGGTAGCGGGCCGTGGTGGTGAGTCTCGGCACGTTCGGCAGTACGGGCGGGAGCAGCCTCTTCTGCAGGCACTCGGCGTACGCCTGCCGCTTCCTGGTCAGTTCGATGCGTTCGACGGCCGAACCCAGCCGCCCGGCCATCATGGTGAGGACGGCCCTCTCCTCGGGGGCGAAGCGCCGAGGTCCGCCGAAGGACAGGCAGCAGACGCCGACCACGTGGTCGCTCCCGGTGAACGGCACGTCGATGACATGTCTGCTCCCGATGAGCGGAAGGTAGGCGGCGGCGTACATCTCATGATCGAGGCCCTCGGCGGCCGGCCGGTCCGGGTCACCCGAGACGAAGAGCGCACGTCCCGCGACCGCCTGGGCGGCGGGCGTGTGGGCGTGCAGCCCTGAGCCGTGGAGCTCGTGCACGAGGTCGGAGGAGTCACCACTGTGCCCGATGACCCACAGGCGCCCGTCGCCCACCGAGGCCAGCACCATTGCCCGGGCGTGGAACGGCGACATGACGCAGAACCGTGCCGCTCCGACGACGTGATCCATGGTTGTCGCCCGGTTCAGCATGTCGGCCAGCCGCTGCAGCGGATACATGAGGCTCAGGCCGGCCGATCCGGGGACACCCGGTACTCCCCAGACGGCGAGGCCGGCCGATCCGGCCGGCGACCCGGCGCCCGGGGCGGCCTCACCGGCGTTCGCCGGATACGGCTGGGCCCTCGCCGTGTCGAACACGGGGACGAGCACGGGCAGATGCCCGGGTGTGATCGGCCCGCGACGGGCGGCGAGGGCGTCGAGCACGACGGCGAGCCGGTCGCCGATCGTCCTGAGCGCCGCGCGATCTTCGTCGGCGTAGCCGCCTCTGTCCTCGGGCCGGAGGACCGTCAGGGCGCCGAAGCGGTGCTCTCCTGCCCAGAGGGGGGCCGCTGCCACGGTGTACGGATAGGGCGTGCCCTCCGAACGGTCGTCGGCCCGCGGATCCGGATCGGCCAGGACCGCCACCATCCCGTCCGACACGGCTCGTGCGGAGGCGTAAGGAGCGTCGAGCGCCATGCGGCCCGGGAGCGTGAAGACCGACGGTGGGCTGCCGCCGATCATCGCGGCCTTGAGTTCGGCGCCGTCGGCCGTCAGGAGGTAGACGGCCGCCGCGACGGCGTTCAGCCGGTCGGCGGCCTCACACACGGCAGGATGCAGTGCCGCCGCAAGATCGCCCGGGATCTCAACGGGCCCGTCCTCGCGGGCGTCTCGCACGACCATCCCGCTGCCCGTCACGGAGGCGCTTCCCGTCCCGTCGAAATGGGCGAACGCCCCGCATCCGCGTGCCTTCCAAAGACAGATCGCCGTCGAGCCGCCTCCGCCCGCCCGCCCCACGCAGCGCTGACCCGGCCCGACACAGCGGCGACCCGGCCGCCCCACGCCGCAGTGACCCGGCCTCCGCACACCGCAGTGACCCGGCCGCCGCACGCCGCGATGACGGCCAGGCCGCCCCACGCCGACGAGGACCGCAGCTCCGTCCCTCGATACGGGCTCATCCGAAGGCCTCCGTCACGTCCTGTCGGCGTCTCCGATAACGGCGATCGTGTGCTTTCCTTCAGGCACCTCGGGGAAGCCTGTCGTCGCGCCCACTCGCGGTCGGCCGACCCCGTGCGCATTCCGAACTCCGCCAGGGGCTCTCACACACCGCCTTCCGCCTCGACGGCGGGACGCGCGTCCGGCCAGGTCAGGCGCCTGCGGCCCGTGCTCCTGTACGCCCCATCCTACGACGCGCCCCACCGGTGACCCGGAGGAGATGCCCGGTATGAAGGCCCGGTAGGCACGGCACCCACCGACACCTGGACGGCCACGTCCACCACGCTTCATCACCCGATGCCCGAAACCCTTAGTCACCCACGCCCCGGTTCTGCGATCAGCAGCGGGGCGTTTCGGCTGGTGGGCGCTACCTGCGTTTTGGGGATGGCTGATTCTTGCGATGCGGCCCAGGTTGGCCGCGCGTGAGAACGGCCGAAAGCCGCACGCGCAGCGTGCGAGTGGAGCCCGGGCCGCGCGGCGCGAAGCGCCGCCTTGAACATCACCTTGCGAGCTTCCCGTGGACACAGAGACCGGGCCGAAGTTCGCGCCCATTGGCGCACATGCCAATAAATGCGGACATAGCAACCTTAGGCGACTGCGTCATCACGAGGCGTAAACCAGTGCCTCTCCAAGAACGTCCACACAGGGCAGTGAAGCCACTTGGAAGGCGAGGCAATGCGAGAGCGAGACCCGGAAGATCAAGACCAAAACAGCGGCTACCAATACGGACCACCCACGGAAAGACCCCTGAGTCCACGGGAACAGCCGCCACCCAAGCCGCGCGAACAGCCGCCACCGAAGGAGCCACGGCAAACCATCTATCTGCCGGCGCAACCGATGGGGCCGCAACCGCCGAGGCGGAACACGTCCAAGACGCTAGTGATCACCATGCTTTCGCTGATCTGCCTCGTACTCGTACTTTCAGGAGCCGTTGGCGTACTGCTACTCACCCGGAACTCGTCGTCGACAGGACAGGGAACGCTCGTAGCTCCGGCATCTCCAACACTGGCAACACCGACACCGTCGCCGTCTGAGACGTCCAGCCCGAGCCCCACAGCTACCGCTGAAGCCGAAGATACCCCCAAAGCGGAAGCGACCAGCGAAGTAACCGAGACGCCAACGGTGGTGCCACCAGTGGACGGCGGGCAGATCTTGCACGAGGGCAACCTCACCCTGACCGCAGGCTACTGCGCCGACCTGGACAGTGACGCCCCAAACTGGCTGGTTGACGACAGCTGCTCCTCTAATGCCCATGACCTGCGACTCGAGGAGGGGTCGGGCAACTTAACTGCTTACGCCTACTCGATGGACATGGTGTTTGCCCCGGCCAACACAGCGGCCTCGGTCGAGACATGTGCGTCCTTGACCGCGTATTTCAAGTACGTCATCGGCAGTTCACTCAAGAAGCGCCCAAAGCTCTGCGTGCGCACGTCCGGGCACCGCTACTCCTGGGTGGAGATAACAGGCGTGCGTGGTGACCAGAATCCGCGGTCAGTAGACCTGCACGTCATCACCTACGCGAAGCGGTACGACGACTAGCCACAGGGTTGCTCTATGCCCCAGAACACCACTAATCCGCAGTCGCGCGCTTCAAGACTCAAGGGGCACGGCGATTCCGCGCCGCCGGTGTCCGCGGAGTGATGACAGGTTCACGGGTTGTCGCTTCCGGGAGTTGGGAGAGTGCCGGCGATGCCGGGCGTCCGGTGACACGCGGCATCGCCGGAGGTGGATGGCCGGCGTCGCGTCGCAGGAGACGTTGATGACGGCGACTGCGTGCCGCCAATGGCCGGCGAGACCTACCCGGCCGCGGTGACCGGGTAGAGCCACCGGTCACGTGATCAGGGTCGTGTCCATTTCTGGTTGTTCTGGCCGGTGCACGACCAGATCTGGACCTTGGTGCCGTTGGCGGTGCCGGAACCGGAGACCTCCAGGCACTTGCCGGCGCCGACGGCGGTGATGGTGCCGTCGGAGTTGAGGCGCCACTTCTGGTTGTTCTGCCCGTTGCAATCCCAGATGATCACGGGCGTGCCGTCGGCGGTGCCGGCGCCGTTGACGTCCAGGCACTTGTTGCCGTAGACCCGCAGCTCACCGGCGCTGGTGGAGGCCCAGTTCTGGTTGGCGCCGCCGTTGCAGTCCCAGATCTGCAGCTGGACGCCGTTGGTCTGGGAGGCGCCGTTGACGTCCAGGCATCGGCCCGAGGCCACGCCCCGGATCGTGGAGCCGGGCGATGTGCTGCCGGCGGGCCGAAGGTGCAGGCCGAACTCGGCGATGCCGGGGGCGGCCCGGGAGCCGGTGATGCGCAGCCTGACCCGGCTGGTGGTGACCGGGGCCGTCAGGCGGATCAGCTTCTTGTGGCCGATCGTGGTATCGGCCGCGATCTGGGTCCAGGTGGTGCCGTTCCAGGAGTCCACGGCGAACGACCTCGTGCGCTGGCCGATGCGCAGGTCCTCCTGGGTGGAGATGACATCGAAGGTCCGCGAGGAGGGGAGGGTCAGCACCAGCGCGCCGGTGGTCCCGGTCGGCTGCCAGGAGGTGTCGAGGTCGCCGTTCACCGCCAGGTCGGGGGTGTGCCCGGTGGTGGCGGAGGTGCCGCTGTCGTTGGCCGCGCCGGCGCCGCTCGCGAGATTGGTGGCGAAGGTCGAGGACACGATGGCGCCGAACTGGGTCAGGGTGTCCACGGCCGTCTGGTCCAGCAGCCCCTGCCGATTCGGGGAGAGGTTCAGCAGCATGTTGCAGTTGCGTCCCACCGACGCGTAGTACATCTCGAGCAGCTCGCTCGGGGGTCTCCAGGTCTCGCCGGGCTGCCAGAACCAGTTGTGGCGCGCCGACAGGGTGCCGTTGCACTCTCCGGGGAACCATCGCAGCATGTTCCACGCGCTGGTCCCGTCGGCTTTGCGCTGGGACAGCACGCCGTCGCTGCCAAGATCACTGGCGCCGTTGCCGCCGGGCACGCCCAGCACCGAGTCGGCGCCGGTCGCGGGATCGCCGGTGGCGGGCACGACCGACCATTCCGAGGTGCGCGCGTAGCCGTTCTCGTTGCCGACCCAGCGCACGTCCGGCCCGCCGTCGTTCTCCATGACCGCGTTGGGCTGCAGCGTGCGGACCATGGTGGCCCAGTCCTTGAAGTTGTAGGGCTGGGTGCGGCCGGTCGGGTTGGCGCCGTCCCACCACAGTTCGTCGATGCCGCCGTAGCGGGTCAGCAGCTCGTACAGGGTGTTCTCGAAATAGGCGTTGTAGTCGTCGGAACTGAAGCGGAACGTCACTCCGTTGACGACCTCCGAGGAGTCGGCGGGGATCGTCACCTGCCTGGAGGCGCTGCCGTTGGCGAACCGCCCGCCGGACAGGTTCTCGTGCAGGTCGGCGGGCGACACGTACAGACCGGCCTTCAGCCCGTACTTGTGCATGGAATCGGTGAAGCTCTTGACCACATCACCCTGTCGGCCGGACCAGGAGGACGACGCCACGCCGAAGTTGCTGTACTTGGAGGGGAAGAGCAGAAAACCGTCGTGGTGCTTCGCGGTGAGGATGGCCCCCTTGAACCCGGCGTTCTTGATCGAGGCGGCCCACTGGTCGGTGTTGAGACCGGTGGGCTGGAAGGCGTTCGGGTCCTCGGTGCCGGTGCCCCACTCTCTGCCGGTGAAGGTGTTGATGCCGAAGTGGAGGAAGTTGTACTGCTCCAGCCGCTGCCAGGCCAGCTGGCGCGGCGCCGGCACGACATCGGCGGCCTTCGCGATGATCGTCGCGGGTGAGTCCGACGCCGACACCGGCGCGACCTGCACCGTGGCGGCGTAGGAGGCGTCGGCCGGCGCCAGGGCGACCGCGACCAGGCCGAGAACCGACATCACATTGAGCGCTCTTCTGACAAGAGTGCGCATCATCGGCGCGAATGTACGCCGATCCGCAGTCCACATGTGTGGTCCTTTCTTCGACGCGCGGATGTTCGGTGGGCCCGGGAGGTGAGCCCTGGGGGGTGAGCCGAGGAGAGGCCTGCGGTACGGCAGGCACGGGCGGTCATGGACGCAAGCGCGCCTCACGGAATCGATTCGATGGCGTCGGCGCCACGATCACCGTGGACCGCCATGGTGTCAAGGAGTCCCGCTGCGGTGAGGTCGTCGCCCCGTGCGGCCGAAGTAGCGCGCCACAGCGGCGCTTCACGGCTCAGGGACGGTCGGAACTCCCCGATTCGACAGAAATTTTCGCGGTCAATGATCTGAAAGTTTCAGCTCGATGCGCTCTGAGCCCGGTGAAGCTGGGCCCGCCGGTCACTGATCGGCCGGCGAGGAGGTGCTCTCCCGAACCGTCAGGGTCGTGGCCAGCTCAAGGCCGGTCTGCGGCGTCTCCTCACCACGCCCCAGGGCGAGCGCCAACTCGGTGGCGGCGGCGGCCATCTCGGCGAGCGGCTGGTGGACGGTGGTCAGCGGAGGATCGACGAGCGCGGCGACGGGCAGGTCGTCGAAGCCCACCACGCTCACGTCCGCCGGTATCCGCAGCCCCAGCTCACGGGCGGCCTGGTAGACGCCGAGCGCCTGCAGGTCGTTGCAGGCGAAGATCGCAGTGGGTCGCTCAGGTCCGCTCAGCAGGCCGAGCGCGGCCACACGTCCGCCCTGTGTGGTCAGCTCGGCGCGTACGACGAGGTCGGTGTCCACGGTCAGGCCCGCGGCCTCAAGGGCCGAGCGATAGCCGTCCAGCCGGGCACGGCAACACAGGATCCGGTCATGTCCGGCGATCATCGCTATGCGGCGGTGTCCCAGTTGTACGAGATGGCGGGTCGCCGACCGGCCTCCCGCCCAGTTGGTCGCGCCGACGTACGGGACGCCGTCCGGCAGTTCGATCGTGGGGTCGAAGACCACGAACGGGATGTCCTTGGCCCGCAACTCGTCACGCTGCTCCTGCGACAGTTGGGCGACCGTGACGACGCAGGCCGGGCGACGGGCCAGCGTGTCGCCGATCGGATGTCCCGCCGGATCCTGCGGCGGCCCGAACTCGGTCAGCACGACTCCGACGCGCTGTTCACGGGCCACCCGCTCGACGCCGCGGATGATCTCCATGCCCCACATGTCCTCGAGCTCACCGAAGACGAGCTCCATCACGTTCCTGCGGTTGGTCTTGCGGTAGCCGTACTCGCTGATCAGCGCCTCGACACGGGCGCGGGTGTCGGCGGCCACGCCGGGACGGCCGTTGATGACCTTGGACACGGTCGGGATCGAGACTCCGGCCGTCTCCGCGATGTAGGAGATGGTCACGGGGCGGGTCGGGTCGCCTTTCTGGTGCTCCGGGTCGCTGACGGGTCCGCCCGACTCGGCGTAGGACAACCTGGCCCCTTTCGTCATCGCCCCCGCGGTCAGCACCGCGCGAAGGCCCGTTCACGGCGCAAGGATAACCCGTCGCCCGCGACGGCGACTTGCGCGTTCAGGTCGAGGATCGACCCCCGGTCGGCCGGCCTGCGGCGAGATGGGACGCGGGACGACCGTCATGCGCACAGTGGCTTTGAAACATTCAGGGAGACTCGGCGCACAACTTTCTGCACATCCAACGGCGCCAAGCCGGCATCGCCCACAAAGGCAATGGTCATCGAGTCATCCGACCGATCGACGGTCGGGCGAGGTGAAGGATTCAGGTTTCCGGGCCCCCCGTGTAGGTCGGCGGCGCCGATGGCGGGTGGCCGGAGACATGGTCGACCCCTACTTTATGTTTCTGGATATTCGGCCAAGAACTTTCCACACTCAAGGTGGTTCGGCGGTTGGAGCCGACCGCTCCTCATCGAGGGACCGCCGATCGGCGCCGTTGAAGGCTGACGCCATCGAGGGAGAGCAATGAAACTGCACAGCTTACGGGGGGTCCGCCTGCGGATCGGGGCGGTCCTCGCCGCGCTGACCGCGCTCGTGCCGACGGGGATGATGACG
Source organism: Sphaerisporangium sp. NPDC005288 (assembly GCF_040607475.1). Taxonomy (NCBI): domain Bacteria; kingdom Bacillati; phylum Actinomycetota; class Actinomycetes; order Streptosporangiales; family Streptosporangiaceae; genus Sphaerisporangium; species Sphaerisporangium sp. NPDC005288. The sequence continues at coordinate 59,304 of NZ_JBEXGT010000038.1, forward strand.
GCCGTGAGCGCGAACGCCGCCGCGGGCTGCGGCGTCACCTACACCGTCTCATCACAGTGGCCAGGCGGATTCACCGCGAATGTTAGCGTTAACAACCTGGGTGATCCCATCAACGGCTGGAAGCTCGCGTGGACCTTCCCCTCGGGCCAGCAGGTCACCCAGGCGTGGAACGCGACGGTCACCTCCTCCGGAGCTCAGGTCACCGCGGCGAACGTCAGCTGGAACGCGGCCATCGCCACCAACGCGACGGTCTCGTTCGGCTTCAACGGGTCGTGGTCCAGCGCCAACACCGCGCCGACGTCCTTCACGCTGAACGGGGTCAAGTGCACCGGCGGAGTGGCCAGCCCCTCACCGTCGCCCTCGCCCAGTCCGTCACCGTCGGCTACGCCGTCGCCCAGTCCGTCACCATCGCCCAGTCCGTCGCCATCGCCATCGCCATCGCCGAGTCCATCACCCTCGCCGCAGCCGGGTGACGCGATGGCCACCGTGGCCGCCATGCAGCCCGGCTGGAATCTGGGCAACACCTTCGACGCCATCCCCGACGAGACCTCGTGGGGCAACCCGCTCACCACGCAGGCCATGCTCCACCAGGTGCGCTCCCAGGGGTACAAGAGCATCCGGATCCCGATCACCTGGAGCAACCACCACGGCGCGGCGCCCGACTACACCATCGACTCGGCGTGGCTGAGCCGCGTCCGCCAGGTCGTCGACTGGTCCCTGGCCGAGGGCCTCTACGTGCTGATCAACCTGCACCACGACTCCTGGCAGTGGATCAACACCTACCCCACCGACTCCACGACGGTGATGAACCGCTACTCCGCCCTGTGGCGCCAGATCGCCGGCGCCTTCCGCGACTACTCCCCGAAGCTGCTGTTCGAGAGCATCAACGAGCCGCAGTTCGCCGGCACGTCCGACGACGCCCAGGGCGATCAGCTGACCAACACGCTCAACACCGCGTTCGTCCGCCTCGTACGCCAGACCGGCGGAGCCAACGCCACCCGTGTCCTGGTGCTGCCCACGCTGCACACCAGCAGCGAACAGCCCCGCCTGGACGCGCTGAGCTCCACCTTCACCGCTCTGCATGATCCCAACCTCGCCGCGACGGTCCACTTCTACGGCTGGTGGCCGTTCAGCGTGAACATCGCCGGCGGCACCAAGTACGACAGCAACGTCGAGCAGGACCTGACCGCTTCATTCGACCGGGTCCGCACCACGTTCGTCTCCCGCGGCATCCCGGTGATCATCGGGGAGTGGGCACTGCTCAGCTATGACTACACCCGCCCGGGCATCATCGAGCGCGGCGAGTTGCTGAAGTACATCGAGGCCGTGGGGTACAACGCCCGCGCCCGCAACCTCACCACCATGCTCTGGGACGCGGGCTCGTTCCTGGACAGGAACCAGTTGCGATGGCGGGACCAGGGCGTGTTCGACATGATGAAGGCGAGCTGGACCACCCGCTCCGGCACCGCCTCCTCCGACCAGGTGTACGTGCCCCACACCGGCACGATCCCGAGCCGGACGCTCACGCTCAACCTCAACGGCACCACGTTCCAGGGGTTGCGGCAGGGCAGCACCGCTCTGGCCCAGGGCACCGACTACACCGTGTCGGGCACGACGCTGACGCTCACGTCGGCGGCGCTCACCCGGCTCGCCGGTAACCAGGCGTACGGGGTGAACGCCACGATCGAGGCCCGCTTCTCCCAGGGCGCGCCGTGGCAGATCAGCATCATCTCCTCCGACACCCCCACGCAGGCCAGCGCCACCGGAACAACGTCGTCCTTCGCGATTCCCACCCAGTTCCGCGGTGACCAACTCGCCACCATGGAGGCCAAGTACGCCGACGGCAGCGGGGCCGGACCGGCCGACTGGACGTCGTACAAGGAGTTCTGGAGCTCTTTCCAGCCCGACTACAGCGCCGGCACCATCCTTCTCAAGCCCGAATTCTTCGCCGAGGTCAACGACGGCCGCGTCACCCTCACCTTCCACTTCTGGAGTGGAAAGCAGCTCACGTACTACATCACCAAATCCGGCACCACCGTGACCGGCGGCACCAGCTGACGATCCGCACGAGCGGGTGCCGTGACCACGCGGGCACGGCACCCGCCGAACCCCGTCGGGATTCCGCACCGGCATGGGGGCGGCTCCTGCGAGCGAGTTCTCCGGCTGTCACCTCGCTGTCGGGCTGAAGCCAGAGCACTGACCGCCTGAGCGATCGGGCGCGGAACGCCGTCCGGTGCACCGCCCGTCCATGCGGTGCACCGGCCGCGAGCGCGTGATCGCGGCACCAGTCGAATCGATACGATTACTCTTGTCACGAGGAGCCGACATGTCCCCCGTCAGACTGTTGCGGCTTCGCAGACGGGCCGCTCTGGCCGGTACCGCTCTGCTCGCCGGGGCCCTGCTCACGTCACAGGGCGGCAACTTCGACCCCGGCGAGTGGGCGCAGCTGGTGGCCGACTCCGGGGCCAAGTTCGCCGGGCCGGTCGCCGAGCACCACGACGGCTTCTCCATGTGGAACAGCCAGGTCAACGAGTGGAACTCGGTCGCCCGGGGGCCCAAGCTGGACCTGGTGCAGCTGTTCGCCGACGCGATCCGTGCCAAGAACCTGAAGTTCCTGGTCACGTTGCACCATCTGTACAACTTCACCGGCTACTACGACCACGTGCCCACGCAGCCGACCACCACGTTGAAGAAACTGTACGGGCAGCTCGGTTCGGCTGCGGAGCAGCAGCTGTGGTACGACAAGCTGAAGGAGGTCGTCGACAAGTACCGGCCGGACATGATCTGGCAGGACGGCGGCCTCTATCTCGTCGACGAGTCCAAGCGGCTCAATTTCCTTTCGTACTACTACAACCAGGCCAACGCGTGGGGCAAAGAGGTCGTCGCCGCCTACAAGGACGGCTTCAACACCAATGGCGAGATGTTCGACTACGAGCGCGGCGGCCCCGCCGACATCCGTGATCCCTACTGGCTGACCGACGACGCCGTCAGCAACCCGTCCTGGTCCTACACCAACGGGATCTCGTACTACAGCTCGGCCGCGCTGCTCCATGCGCTGATCGACCGGGTGAGCAAGAACGGCAACATGCTGCTCAACATCTCCCCCAGGGCCGACGGTTCGATCCCGCAGACACAGAAGGACCTGCTGAACGCCATCGGAACCTACCTGCGGCGCAACGGCGAGTCGGTCTACTCCACGCGCGCCTGGACCACCTACGGCGAAGGGCCGACCAAGATGGGCGGCGGCAGTTTCGTGGAGCCACGGGCCGGCACGGCACAGGACATCCGCTACACCCGCAGCAAGGACAACACGGTGCTGTACGCCACCGTACTCGGCTGGCCGGGCTCCACCCTCAACCTCGCCTCGCTGGCCGGTGGGCGGATGGATCTGTCGAACCTGAGCAAGGCCGAACTGATCGGCAACACCGCCGGCACCTACCTCAACCTGCCGAGCCGCACCCAGGACGCCGCCGGCCTGCACATCGGCATGCCGAGCCAGCCGTACTCGGCGCCGGCGTACGTGGTGAAGCTGACCTTCAACGGGCCGATGAAGACCCCTTCCGTCACGGCCGGTCCATTGCGCAATGTCAACGCCGCCAGATGCCTGGACGTCACCGGCGCCTCTCAGGCCAACGGCGCGCAGGGGCAATTGTGGGACTGCAACGGCCAACCCAACCAGCGGTGGACGCCGACCTCCGCCAAGGAGCTCAGGGTCTACGGCAACAAGTGCCTGGACGCCAACGGCCAGGGGACGGCGGACGGCACCCAGATCGTCATCTGGGACTGCAACGGCGGGACCAACCAGCAGTGGACCCTCAACACCGACGGCAGCATCACCGGCGTGCAGTCCGGCAAATGCCTGGACGCCAACGCCGCCGGCACCGCCAACGGCACCAAGGTGATCCTCTGGACCTGCCACGGTGGCAACAACCAGAAGTGGACCCGCAGCTGATCTTGTTGCCAGGGCCGACGACACCGGCGACGGCCGCCACCAGAGCATCAACCGCGGCACCGCTCTGGACGGCATGGGCGACACCTCCACCGGCTCCACCGTCGGCATGTGGACCCCCAAGCACCAACAACCTCTGGACCATCACCGCCACCTGACGCCCGGTGAGGGGGGCACGGCGATCACCGGCGTCTCGGCCGGCCCACCGATACAGTTCCCCCCTGGTCGGACGCTCCAAGAACTATTTCAAAGCCCCGGCGCCGGGAGGTGGCCGACGCACATGGTGAAAATTTCACGCCTTGTGGGCGGACGTGTACGAGCAGATATCCGGCGTATCTCCCGGCTGAGGTACGGAGCCGGGTCGCTCGGCTGGACTTCCTCGGCATCGGCAACAGAGGGCGACGTTGACGCTCGCGATCCGCCCCTCTTAGCATCTGACGGCTCACGCCCGACCTCTTCAGCCCGGTGGCAGGCGTCTTTCACCGGCCGAAAGAATGGAGTGCTCGGCACCCGTTTGTTAGCGCTAACAGCATTCAGTCGAGAATCGGGGCCGCCCCGGCGAAGGCTTCTGGAACGAGTCGGTCGCCGGAGGTTCGGCGGTTCGAGAATGGAAAGGCCTGACATCTTGAGCAGATTCTCTTTTCGCCGGCCCGGCTCTCGCCGCCTGGCCGGCGCGTCGGTCGTCGCCGCGACCGCCGTCGTGATGATCGGCGCGGTCGTGCCGGCCGAGGCGGCGACGACATTGAAGGCGGCGGCCGAAGCGAAGGGCCGGTACTTCGGCACCGCGCTGACGCGAGGAGACCTCGGCATCAGCAGCGAGATCGCTCTCGCGGCGGCGCAGTTCGACATGGTCACGCCGGGCAACGAGATGAAGTGGGACGCCACCGAACCCTCCCGCGGCTCGTTCAACTTCGGCGCCGGCGACCAGATCGTGTCCTTCGCCCAGTCGCACAGCATGCGGGTGCGCGGGCACACGCTGGTGTGGCATAACCAGCTCCCCTCCTGGGTGACCGCCCTGCAGACGAACCAGGTGCAGGGCGCGATGGAGAATCACATCACCAACGTGGCCACCCACTACAAGGGCAAGGTCTACTCCTGGGACGTGGTCAACGAACCGTTCAACGAGGACGGCACCCTGCGCCAGGACGTCTTCTACAAGGCCATGGGCACCGGCTACATCGCCGACGCGCTGCGCACCGCGCACGCGGCCGACCCCAACGCCAAGCTGTACATCAACGACTACAACATCGAGGGCATCAACGCGAAGAGCAACGGTCTGTACTCGCTCGCGCAGTCGCTTCTGGCCCAGGGCGTCCCGTTGAACGGCATCGGGTTCGAGAGCCACTTCATCGAGGGCCAGGTCCCCACGTCCCTGCTGGCGAACATGCAGCGCTTCGCCGGCCTGGGCCTCGACGTCGCCGTCACCGAGCTCGACGACCGCATCCAGATGCCGGCCGACAACTCCGAACTGCAGCAACAGGGCACCGACTACGGCACGGTCGTGAACGCCTGCCTGGCGGTCCCCCGCTGCGTGGGCGTCTCCCAGTGGGGCGTGGACGACGGCCACACCTGGATTCCCGGCACGTTCCCCGGCTATGGCGCACCCATGATGTGGGACGCCAGCTACCAGCCCAAACCCGCCTATAACGCCGCCCTCAACGCCCTCAACAGCGCCCCGACCCCCACCCCCACCCCCACGCCGACCCCCACTCCCACCCCGACGCCCACGCCCACGCCGACTCCTACTCCCACCCCGACGCCCACGCCCACGCCGACTCCTACTCCCACGCCGGTTCCGGGGGCGTGTTCGGCGACGGTCGAGACCACCAACAGCTGGCCGGGCGGGTTCCAGTCCACGGTGACCGTCCGTGCGGGCGGTTCGCCGGTCAACGGCTGGACCGTGAAGTGGACCTGGCCCGGCGGACAGACCATCAGCAGCCTGTGGAACGGCACCCAGACCGTATCGGGCTCCACCGTGACGGTCCGCAACACCTCCTACAACGGCACCATCGCGGCGGGATCCTCCACCACCTTCGGCTTCACCGCCAACGGCACGGCCGCCACCCCCACCGCTACGTGCACCAGCCCCTGACCCCGATCGGCGACATCACTCATCGGCGTCGGAAGCACCCCGCGCCATGCGGATCAGGAACCACCGAACCACCTGACGATCACCATGACGGGTGCCGCGTCCGAAGGGCGCGGCAGCCGATCGCTCGCCGGGCGAGGACCGCCGATCACCTCGGCACCCGGCCCCGCCCACGAGCCGGGACACCTCGGCTCTGGGACGGACGGGCCGTAACTCTCAAGCCGTTTCCGTCGACCGGCGCGAGGCGGACCGACCCGCTCCGGCGGCGGAAAGCGCGCGGCGGGGCCGGTCAGACCGGAAGCGGGTGGACGTCGACGATCCGTTCGAAGAAGAACTCGTGCTTGAGGAAGGAGACATCGTATTCGTGGCCTGGGTAGGGCGGGATCAGCTGGGCGGCCTGGATGAGCCGCCAGCCGTCCAGCAGAGCCGCGATCCCCGACTCGTACGGCGGCTCGTCGCTGTCGCCTGTGGTGGGAGAGGTACGGCCGGTGCCGTCGTACCGCGCCCAGCCGACGACATGGGAGTCCAGGGCGGAGTTGGCCAGATACAGCACCAGCACCTGCTGCCGGAGCACCGGGGTGTGAGTCGGCGTGTCCGTCATGCCGTGACCTCTTCCGGGCGGTTGGAGACCCTGGTCACCCAGTGGTCGATGTCAAAACGGTCGTCGCCGGTCAGCGCCCGCCAGAGCAGGACGCGGTTGTACCGCTCCAGCCGGCCCGTCGCCGGCTCGTACCAGGGGAACGTCGCGTCCAGTTCCGCGACCACCCGCGGATCGTCCAGGTCCGAGGTGTCCCACAGGCGCCGCTGACGCACCGTCGGGTTGAAGCGGATCTTGAGCATGTAGCGGGCGATGCCGCTGGAGTTGCGCCGGCCGCCGTGCCACAGCCCGTGGTGCAGAAACACCACCGTGCCGGCGGGGCAGACCAGCCGGTCCTGGCCGCGCAGGTTCTGATAGCGGCCAGTGTCGGATTCGTTGATCCGGCGCAGGTGACTGCCGGGCACGCTGAGGGTTCCGCCCATCTCCAGCGTCACCGCCTGCGGGTAGTACATGAGCTGCACGTCGAAGGCGTCCGGCCGGACGTCGATGATGGCGTCGCCGTGCAGCGGCTGCGCGTCCCCGCCGCCGGGTTCGCGGACGTGCACGAAGTGGTGGTCCACCGTCGGCTCAGGGCCCACCAGGCTGCGCAGCGCCCCCGCGACCTGCGGAATCCTCAGCAGTCGGCGGACGAACGAACCTTCCGCGTAAGCCTCGGACAGGGGTGTGCCGAAGGGCACCTGCGGCACGCCGTCCGCCAGCACCGCCAGCCCCTCGGCGTTCATCTCCGCCGGCACCACCGCGTCCAGGCGCAGTGACCCGCGCGCCACGAAGCGCGCCATCTCGACCGAGCTGAGCAGGGCTTGCCTGTTCCTCATGGCCGCCACTCTAGGCGCGAACCACGGCCCATCAGGTGGGCCCCGTTCACCCTCAAGTGGTTGATTCTCACCATCTGCGGCCCGTGGTACAACATGCCGGTGCACTCCGTCCTCGCGCATCTCGACGAGCCCCCCGCTCTCGCCGCCGTCGGCATCGGTGTACACGGCCCGGCGGGCCACGTGGACGTGTTCTCGCTGCCGAACCTGTGGCAGTTGCACCTTTACAGCTATGAAGCGGACCTGACGCTGAACGGCACCGCACACCTGATCCGCCCCGGCCGGGTCAGCCTCATTCCGCCCGGCACGCAGGTGCGTTATCACTACCGGGGGCGCTCCGAGCACCTCTACGTGCATCTGTGCCTGAAGCCGGCCGGCTCGCCGGCCCGCATTCCGGTGATCCAGGACGCGGGTGCCGAGCTTGCCGCTCTCACGGCGCAGCTTCGTCAGGCGTTGGCCGCCTGGCCGCACACTCCGGCACGAGCGGCCGCCGAAGTGTGGGCCGCCCTGTGGCGGGTCGCCCATCTGGCCCCGCCGAAGGCCCGGAGCACGCAGACGGTTCACCCCGCGGTCGCGACGGCGCTGTCGCTGATAGAGACCCGGATGGCGGAGCCGCTGACGGTTGCGGAGATCGCGAAGGCCGCGGGCATCTCGCACAACCACCTGACCCGGCTGTTCCGCGCCACCACGGGGGAGACCGTGGTCGGATACCTCCGTGCCCGCCGCATGGAACGGGCACGCCACTTCCTGCGTGCCACGACTCTGTCCATCCCCGCGGTCGCGCTCTCCGTCGGCATCTCCGACCTGCAGGCGTTCAACAAGGCGTGCCGCCGCGAACTCGGGGCCGGTCCGCGCAGCATCCGCGCCGCCCAGCCTGTCATCGGCGGTACCCCGATCAACCCTGGCTAGACCAACTTGGCCATCTCGCGGCAGGCCGTGCCGCGCCGAGCTCCCGCTCGGCGGCTCAGTCCTTCGGCGGCGCCGTGCTCTCGCGGATCGTAAGGGTGGTCGCGATCTCCAGGCCGACCTGCTGAGTCGGCTCCCCGCGGCCAAGAGCCAGGGCCAGCTCCGTGGCCGCGGCCGCCATCTCGCTGAGGGGCTGGTGGACCGTGGTCAGCGGAGGGTCCACCCATCCCACGACCGGGAGATCGTCGAAGCCCACCACGCTCAGGTCCCCGGGGATGGACAGTCCCAGCTCGCGAGCCGCCTGGTAGACGCCGAGCGCCTGCAGGTCGTTCGCGGCGAAGATCGCGGTCGGCCGGTCGGGCCTGGAAAGGAGCTCACGCGCCGCCGCACCCCCATGTTCGCGCGTGAGAAGGGTGCGGACCAAGAGCCCGGGATCGGCGGGGACGTCGGCCGTGGCCAGTGCGGAGAGATAGCCGGCCGTTCGGGCCCGGCAGAACGTATGATCCGGGCCGCTGATCATCGCGATGCGGCGATGTCCCAGTTCGAGCAGATGGCGGGTGGCCGCCTGGCCGCCTCGCCAGTTGGTGGTGCCCACGAAGGGCACATCGTCCGGCAGTTCGTCGATCGGATCGAAGACGACGAACGGGATCCCTTTCGTCTTCAGCTTCTCGCGTTCGGACGGCGACAACTGCGCCACCGACAGGACGCAGCGAGGGCGGCGGCCGACCGTGTCGTCGATGGACATCGCGGGCGTGTCATGGAGGCCGAGCTTCGAGATCATGACTCCGACGCGATTCTTGCGGGCCACCTGCTCGACGCCGCGGATGATCTCCACGGCCCACATGTTCTCCAGCTCGCGGAACACGAGCTCCACGACGTTGCCCCGGCTGCCCGAGGGTCTGCGGTAGCCGTACCGGTTGATCAGTTCCTCGACACGGGCACGGGTCTGCCCCGAGACTCCCGACCGTCCATTCAGGACTTTGGACACTGTGGGGATCGAGACACCCGCGGACTCGGCGATGTAGGCGATGGTGACCGAACCGGGGGCCTCGCCTCGTTCGTCCTGCTCGTCCGCCGGCTCGCCCGTTCGGTTGTCCGTCACGTTAACCCTTCCTCATCCACGGTGGGCCGCGAGAACCGTACCGTCGGCGACGTGCCCAGATGGACGACGGGCCCAGAAAGACGAGGGGCGGCAGGCTCACAGCCAGCACCTCAAGGGAACTATAGAGCAAGCCTGGAAAAGTTTCTTGCCTGATCCCAGGCCCGCGCCCGTCCTCCGGCGCCGGCCCGAGTCGCCCGCGAGCACCGACGCGGACAGGGGAAGCTGCGTGTTCGGTGGAACGGCACGGCCGCTCGGCGCCGGTACGACACGGCTTCCCGCAACGGATGTTCGATAGTACGGTTTCGCGAGAAACTTTCACCCGGGTTTCTGAGGAGCATGGCCCCGCTACTTCGGCTGACCGACGCCTGACCGGCCGGTGAAGGCGTTGTTCACGCCCTGCCCTCGTAGGCGAAGTCCGGCCCGGAGCGGGCGTCCTTGGGCGGCAGGTCGTCCGCGTGAACGCCCAGTGCCAGCGGCCCGGCGGGCACCGCCCGCTCGGCCGCCACGGTGCGCAGCGAGCCGATGCGGGCGATGACGCGCACCCGCCCGTCGGCCGCCTCGATCTCGTAGTGGTGTCGCTCGTCGAGCCGGACGGTGAGGCCGCCGCTCCCCCGCGTGGGGTCGATCAGCGTGCGCGCGCGCCATCTCAGGTGCTGGACGCGGCGGCCGAGGAAGGCCACGTCGGCGTCGTCCAGGGATGCGCCTCGTGCACGGAGGGTCAGCCAGCCGGGCCGTTCCTTTGTGGTGCAGGAGTCCGCCGACCGGCTTCGTGGGCGCGTAGACCCCGCCCGAGGAAGACGTGCCGGCGGGCAGGCGCAGCTGGCCGGGCCGCTCCAGCGCGTTGCCGATCTGCGTCCAGTGCACCAGGTCACGGCTGTGGAAGATGGGCACGCCGGGGAAGTACTCGAAACTGGAGCAGGCGAGGTAGTAGTCGTCGCCGACGCGGCAGACGCTGGGATCGGGATGGAATCCGGCGATGACCGGATTGGGGGTATGGTCTGACACCCCGTGGGTCCTTTCATCGGAGGCGAAGCGACACTGCCGACAGAGCGGTGACAGGGTCACGGTGAGCTACCGGTCCCATCCGGCTCTTGCCTCAGCACGGCACAGCCGCCCGGTGGCAGTTCGTCCACCGGCCCGTCCGTCAGCAGGTCGTGGCCGGGCCAGGGCAGGGCTACGGCCTGAGCCGTGTGGTTGATCAGGAACCGCCAGCGGCGGCCGTCGGCGGCGTGGCGGGTGACGGCTTCGACGCCGCACGGCAGGCCGGGCGTCTCAGGGGCGACGCCGGCCTCGCCAAGCAGCCGGGTGATCAGTTCGGCGTAGCCGGTGTCGTCGAGGCGGGTGGAAAGATACCAACCCTGGCCGCCGCCGAAGCGGTGCCGGGTGAGGGCGGGCGCGCCGGCGAGCATGCCGTGGGTGTAGGCCGCGATCAGCTCGGCGCCTTCGGCGCGCAGCGCCTCGCTCCACACGCTCGCGCGGGCGCCGTCGGACAGGACGATCTGCTCGTCCCGCCGCAGTGGCCGGTACTCCTCGACACGGATGCCCAGCGCCTCGCGCAGCGGCGGCGCGGGGTAGCCGCCGAGGCGGGCGTGCGGGCGCTCGTCGACGGCACCGCTGAAGTGCTGGACGAGCAGCGTCCCGCCGCCCTGGACGTAGCGGCGCAGGTTCGCGGCGCCCGCGTCGGAGAGCAGGTACAGGGCGGGGGCGATGACCAGCCGGTAGCGGCCCAGATCGTGTGCGGGGTGGGCGAGGTCGGCGGTGACGCCGTTCTCCCACAGAGCCTGATGCGCGCGGCGCAGTGCGCCATGGTAGTCGAGATCCGGCGAGGGCAGGCCGTCGCCGTCCATGGCCCACCAGGCGTCGGCGTCGTGGAGGACGGCCGCCTGAGCGGTGACGGTCGAGCCCGCGAGCTCGCCCAGGCGGGCGACCGCTTCGCCGAGGGCCCGGACCTCACGGAAGATCCGGCTGTCGGCTCCCGCGTGCGGGACCATCGCCGAATGCCACTGCTCGGCTCCCGCGCGGGACTGGCGCCACTGGAAGAACAGGGCGCCCTCCGAGCCGCGGGCGATGTGGCCGAGGGTGTGCCGCAGCATGTCCCCCGGCTCCTTGGTCAGGACCCGGTCGGTGTCGTACACGGTGCTGGTGCCCTGTTCCATCAGCAGCCACGGGCGGCCTCCCGCCAGGGACCGGGCCCTGTCGGCGCCGAAGGCGGTGTCGGCGGCGGCTCCCATGCCGGGCGCGCTGGGGTAATGGTCGATGGCGACCAGATCGACCTCGCGACCGAAGGCCCACAGATCCAGGTTCTGATACGCGGGGAGCATCAGATTGGTGGTCACCGGCCGGTCGCTGTGCGCGCGGATGGCGTCACGCTGCTCCCTGTAGGCGGCCACGACCTCGTCGGACCAGAAGCGGTGGTAGTCCAGGCACTGGCCGGGATTGCGATGCCACTGGGTGGCCCGCGGCGGCAGCACCTGCTCCCAGGAGGTGTAGTGCTGGCTCCAGAACGCCGTCCCCCACGCCTCGTTGAGGGCTTCGAGCGAGCCGTGCCGGGCGCGCAGCCATCTGCGGAAGGCGGCGGCGGCGTGGTCGCACCAGCAGAACGTGGCGTACTCGTTGTGCACGTGCCACAGGACGACCGCCGGGTGGTCACCGAAACGCTGCGCGAGCGCGGCGGCGATGCGGCGGGAGGCCTGCCGATAGGCCGGAGCGGCCAGGCAGTAGGTGTCACGACTGCCGTGGGTGAGGCGGGCGCCGTCCGGTCCCACCGGCAGGGCGTCGGGGTGGGCCAAGGTGAACCAGGGCGGCGGGGAAGCCGTGGGCGTGGCCAGGTCGACGGCGACTCCGTTGGCATGCAGGCGCTGGATGTGGGCGTCGAGCCAGGCGAAATCGTAGTGTCCCTCCTCCGGCTCCAGTAGCGCCCACGAGAAGACCCCCACCGTGGCCAGGTTGACTCTGGCCACGCGCATCAGATCGTCGTCCTGCTTCCAGACGGGCTCATCCCACTGTTCGGGGTTGTAGTCGCCACCGAAGGCGAGGCCGCCGAGCCGGGCGGTCAGCCTGTCTGCGGTCATGCCTGCTCCTGGAGGGTGCGAAGCCGCGCGCCGTCGCGCGGGAAGAGCGGGACGCGCTCGGCAGGCGTGTGCACCGGCCTGGGAAAACGGGGATGCGGGGGCATGCGGAGGTGCTCCTAAGAGGGATCGCTGAGACGGACGGGACCGGTGCTCTCGCGGACGGTCAGGGTGGGGGCGAGCAGCACGAGTTCGTCGTCCGGTCGCCGGTCGCGCCCGGAGGCGAAGATGCGTGAAATGACCTGTTCGACGGCGATGCGGCCGAGCTCTTTCGCGGCACCGGTGACCGCCGTGAGGGCCGGCGCATACTGATCGGCCAGTCGCTCGGGGCACAGAGCGATCACCGACGCCTTGTCGGGAACGATTCGCCCGCGGGTCCGCAGCAGGTGGAGCAGCGGCCCGAGCGCTCGTTCGTTCTGCACCACGAAACCGGTGGTGCCGGGCCGGTCGGACAGGATGTGGCCGAGCGCGCCCGCGGTGCTCTCGTAGGTCCCCTCGCAGGAACGGCGGATCCCGTCAGGACCCTCGTCGTTGGTGATCAGCAAGACGTCGTAGCCGTGCTTGCGGGCCGTCATGGTGACGTAGGTGGCTATCTCCATCATCACCGGCACATACACGTCGGTGCGCAATGGCACCACCAGCGCAATGATGTGCGAGCGTTTACTGGCCAGCGCCCGGGCGCCGGCGTGGGGGTGATATCCGAGCTCGGCCACGAAATGCTCGACGCGGCGCCTGGTCTCGGCGGACACCGGGCGCTTGCCGCTGAGCACGTAACTGACCGTGCTCGTGGAGACGCCCGCCGCCCTGGCCACATCGCGTATGGTCACCGTACGGTTCATCCCTTGATGGCGCCCGTCAGCACACCGGTGCGGAAATGCTTCTGCATGAAGGGGTAGACGATCAGGAGTGGCACCAGGGTAAGCACCACCACCGCCATCTGCAGCGACAGAGGAGCGGTCTGCGCGTGTGCCATGCCGAAGCCGGAGTTGACCGTGCCAGGCAGGCCGACGCCACGATTGACGTAGGTCAGCAGCACGTACTGCAGCGGCCACTTCTCGCTCTCCGTCGGCATGTAGAGCATGACGTTGAAGAAGGAGTTCCAGTAGCCGACGGCGTAGAACAACGCGATCACTGCGGTCACCGCCCGCGAGGTGGGCAGCACGACGGACCGGAGAATGCGCCAGTCTCCCGCCCCGTCCATCCTGGCCGCGTCGATCAGGTCGCCGGAGGTCTCGGCGTAGAAGGAGCGGAGCACCAGGATGTTGCAGACCGAGACCGCACCCGGCAGGATCAGCGCCCACCACTGGCCGTAGCCGCCCAACCCGGTCACGACCAGGAAGGTGGGGATCAGGCCACCGCCGACGAACATCGTGACGATCAGCAGCACCAGGACGAAGCGGTGCCCGAGGGAGTGCGGCCGGGACAGGCCGTAGGCGCACAGGATGGACACGACCATGGACAGCGCCGTGCCGATCACGGTGATGCCGAGGCTCACCACCAGTGCGGTGCGCACGGTGGGGTCGGTCAGCATCTCCCGGTAGGCCTGAAGGCTCAGGCCGTCCGGCCAGACCACCAAGCCGCCGGCCCGGTTGATGGCGCCGGGTGTGGACAGGCTGGTCACCACGATGATCCACAGGGGGCCCAGCGCGAGCGCCAGGACACCACCGAGGGTGACGCCCTTGGCGGATTGACCGGTGATGGTCGGGGGTTCCTGCCAGGGCGGGCGTGAGGTCCTCCGTGCCCGGGGAGTCGCCGCTGCGGCGGTCCTGCCTCTTTCGATGGTGAACACCTTGGTCATTTCCGGTACAACCCGTCCTCGCCGAAGAAATGCGCCAGCTTGTTGGCGCCCCAGATGAGCAGGAGGGAGATCACGCTTTTGAAGAGACCGGCCGCCGCGCCGAAGCTGTAGTTGCCCGTGGAGATGCCGTAGTAGAAGGAATAGGTGTCGAGCACCTCCGCGGCCTCATGGCCGACCGCCGCGCGCTGGATGAGGAACTGTTCGAAGCCGACCGAGAGCGCTCCACCGAGCCGGAGCACCAGCATCAGCACGATCCCTCCACGCAGGCCGGGCAAGGTGATGTGCCACATCCGCCGGAAGGGCCCGGCGCCGTCCACGGCCGACGCCTCGTAGAGGCCGGGGTCGATGGCGGCCAGCGCGGCCAGGAAGACGATGATCCCCCAGCCGGCCTCCTTCCACACGCCCTGGAAGGTGACCAGCAGCGCGAAGGTGTCCGCGTTGGTCATCACGTCCCAGGTCTGCAGGTCGTGCGAGCGCAGGAACTGGTTGAGCGCGCCGGCGCCGCCCAGCATCTGCTGGAAGACCGTGATGACCAGCACCCATGAGAAGAAGTGCGGCAGATAGACGACGGACTGGATGAAGTTGCGCACCCGCTCGCTGAGAACCGAGTTGAGCAGGATCGCCAGCACGATCGGGACGGGGAAGAACAGGACCAGAGAGACGAAGCTCAGGTACAGCGTGTTGTTCAGCGCGCCCCAGAACAGCGGGTCTGCGAAGATCGCGCGGAACTGCTCGAAGCCGGCCCAGTCGCTGCTCCAGATCCCGATCAGCGGGTCGTAGTACTGGAAGGCGGTGACGACCCCGACCATCGGGACATAGTTGAAGATCAGCAGTAGGACGACCGCGGGTATGACCATGATCAGCACGGTCCGGTCGCGCCGCAGCTTCTCCCGCAATGTCAGAGACGCTCTCAGCGGTCCGGGCGTGCTCACTGACCCGTGCCGTACTTGTTCAGCACGTTGTCGGTCATCCACTGCTTGAGCCGGTCACCGCCGCCGGCCTTCCAGGTGGCGATGGCGGCCTGCACGTCGGAGGGCTTCTTCTTGCCGTGGTAGCAGTCCTTGATGGTGTCCTCGACCGCCTGCGCGGCACCGGCCGACGCCAGTTGCTGAGGCATGCTGATGTTCATGTTCCAGAAGACCGGCTTGTACAGAGCGTTGACATTGGCGGCCTCCCAGGCGGCGTAGTCCCTGGTGATGGAGTCGACGCCGGGGTTGCTGAGCACCGAGGGCGGCGAGGCCAGGAAAGGGAAGGTCTGCGCCTGGACGAACTTCTTGCCGTCCTCGGTCGCGGTCGGCACCCCGTCCTTCATCGTGTGATGGACGCCTTCGACACCGTAGTTGACCAGCGTGTACTCAATAGAGCCGAACGGAGCGGCCAGGTAGTTGGCGACCGCCAGCAACTCCTCGATCTGCGCCGGCTTGAGGTTGATGTTGAGGTAGCTGATCATGCTCGTGGAGGCGCCCATGAACATGCGGGGCCGGCTCGTGCCGTCGGCGGCGATGTAGTCGAAGGTGCCGCGGCGGTAGTTCTTGTCGGCGGCGGTGCCCGACTGATGGTCGGTCAGGTTCCACGTGCCGAGACCGCCACCGTGCATCAGCACCTTTCCCGCATAGAAGCGGGTGGCGTCCTCCCGGCCGGCGATCGCGTCCGGGTGGAGGTAGCCGGCCTTCGCCAGCCTGTAGTGCCAGTCGAGTGCCTCGAGGAACTGCGGCAGCTCGTACTTGTGGACCAGCTTGCCGCCTTGGACGTCCCAGCCCGAGGGGATGTTCCAGGCGATGGAGAGGTAGGTCCACACATCGTCGAAGGCCCACACGCCGCGCTTGGCGTCGGTCAGCTCCTTGCCCAGGTTCATCAGGTCGTCGGCGGACTTGACCTGGTCGGCGGTGATGCCCTTCGCGTCGAAGACGTCGCGCCGGTAGAAGATGGCGCCGGGGACGGCGAAACCCGTGGAGAAGCCGGGGATGCCGTAGAGCTTGTCGCCCCACGCGCCGGCCTGCCACGCGCCGGTGGGAAGGGCGGCGAGGTTGGGATACTTCTTGATCTTGTCGCCGGCCAGGTAGGGCGTCAGGTCGGCGAGCTGGGTTCCGGCCAGTCCGCCGAGGTTGAAGTTGGAGTTCCACCAGTTCGGCAGCTGGATCCAGTCGGGTAGCCGCTTGGCGGCCGTCATCGTCGGGATGATGGTGGCGTAGTTGTTGCCGTCAGCGGGCTTCATGTTGAGCGTGACGCCCAGGGCCTTGTTGACGGCCTCGTAGAAGGAGTTCCCCGCCGGCGGCACCGTTCCCCAGAGCGGGGTGACGGCGGTGTAGACACCGCCCTTGCCCGGAACTCCGCTGACAGTGGCGATCCGGTTGGACGGGTACTTCAGAAAGCCGGGATCGGTCACGGCTCCGGCGCCCCCCGTCACTGACGGAATGTCCGGCGTGACGGCGGTGCTGGGCACATGGGTAGGAAGCGCCGCCTGCAGTCCCGTCTTGGTGTTCGTTCCGGTCTTCTGCCGGGGTGCGCCGCTGCAGGCGGCGAGCAGCGGAGCCATAGCCGCGGCACCGATGAAGGCTCTGCGATTCAACTCGAGTCGCATGGGGGGATCTACCCTTCGAGGTCGTCGAAGCGCTTCTACGTTGCCGCGAGACTAATGACATGTTTCAAGGCGACACAAGGGCAACTTTGTGCGAAAGTTTCTCTCCGCTGATCATTGACACCCAGCGGGCTCGTGACAGCGTCGACGCGCTTCGCCAACCCCCTCCCCCGAGCCTTCAGAGGTCGGACACATGAGCTCAACATCTCCACCCGCCGCTGATCTGCGGACATGTCCCGCAGAAGGTAGGACGTAAGGTCCTTGCCGAAGTCCGTCCACTGCTCGAACATGTGATCCATAGGGCGCGACCGCGACCTGGCGTGTTCTTGAAAGTTTCAGTGGGCCGGCGTGGCAATGACCGTTGACGGAGGCTGCCGGCCATTCCGGGCTCAAGAGCGACCACGACACTACAAATCAGCCCTGCAGGGCGGTGACCTACGAAACGCGACAGGTGCAGACACGGCGCCCGTGCGAAACGACGCGTCGAACCGATTCACAGATCCCGGCGGTACGGCTCAGGCAGCGCGGATCCGCGCCGGGATTGATGGAGGCTCTGATGTGCCTCGGGTTCCGTGGAGTCGGCTTGGTCGGCTGTCCTGCCGGCCAGGTATTTTCGGAGGGCGGCGGGATCGACATCACCGAGGCGCATGGGCTCGGTGGGGTGCTGTGCGCAGCGCCGCCGCCCACTATGCGACCAAGCAAGGCCGACGACGGCCAGGGTGGCGGCCGGCGCGGCGGCCGATGGGACGCCGCGCCGGCCGCCGTGAAAGCGATTCCAGCGTCGACCGGCGTTGATCTTCTGTGGCGACCGGGCCGGCGCGTACGGCGAGAACGCGGGGCCCCGCCTCGGAAGGTTCCGACGGCGGGGCCTGGCGTCATCGCGGCCGGCTCAGCTCGCGGTGCAGGTGATGGGCGAGGGGACGGCGTTGGTCCCGTTGGCGGTTCCGGTGAAGCCGAAGGTGGTGGAGGCGCCGGAGCTCAGAGTGCCGTTGTAGCTCGCGTTCCCCACGGTGACGGCGGCTCCGGACTGGCTGAGGGTGCCGTTCCAGAGCTGGGTGATCGTCTGGCCGTTGGCGTAACGCCAGGTGGCCGTCCACCCGGTTACCGCCCGGTTCGCGGTCACGGTCACCTCGCCCTGGAACCCGCCCTGCCAGGAGTTGACCACCTTGTACGTGGCCGTGCACCCCTGTCCCGAGCTCGGAGTCGGCGTGGGGGTCGGCGTGGGGGTCGGCGTGGGGGTCGGCGTGGGGGTCGGCGTGGGGGTCGGCGTGGGGGTCGGCGTCGGCGTCCGGGTGGGCGTGGGTGTCGGGCTGGGGCCGCCCCCGCCGGCCTTCAGGACGGTGATGGAGTACGGGGGAAGGGTGATCGACGTCGCCGAGGAACCGGTGGTGGTGCTGATCGAGGTGTTCCCCTTCTGCCACTGCACGATGGTCGGGCTGCCGCCGGGAGAGAACCCCGAGTAGGACAGCGAGACCGTGGTGGAGTTGTTGAGGTCCTTGTTGACCAGCACGACGTTCAGGCCGCTGGAGGTCTTCACCGCGTGCGCGGCGAGCAGCGCGTTGGACGAGGAAGCCTGCACGAGCGCGTCACCCGGGGATCCGGCCTTGCCGACCATGGCCAGGCCGTAGTACGGCGAGAACGGCGTGTTGGTCGCCGGCTCACCGGAGGCGCCGGAGGACAGGATGCCCTCGTCGTGGTAGTCGACGGTCCCGTCGTCGTTCCTGCCGGGGCTTTGGCTGGTCCCGTTGTGGAGATTCCACCAGTCCAGGTTCATCGCCCCGTTCTCGAACCAGGTCAGATAGCTGTCGGTGGCGAACAACGCGGCGGTGGCGCTGTTGAGCTGGTAGCTCGGGTTCAGCTCGGTGACCGCGATCCCGATGGAAGAGGCCCGGCTTCCGGCGTATCTGGAGATCAGGGAGCGGAGCGAGCCGGTGATCGTCGAGATCTGCGACACCTTGGTCAGGCTGTCGGCCGCCGAGGAGGCGCCCGGGTACCAGTGGACGATGACGAAGTCGGCCTTGTCCTGGACGATCGACATGACCGTGTTGTTCCAGTCGGCGCTGTCGCCTGACCCGACGATGCCGTCCGGCCAGCTCCCCGGGGTCGTGAGAACGACGCCCACCTTGATGGTGGAGTCGACGGCCTTCATCGCCGAGATGTACTGCACCACGTTGTTGGCGTATGTTCTCGGGCTCTTGTCGGAGTGATTGTCCTGCTCCCACCCCGACCCGTAGTGGCCGTTGCCGTAGACCTCGTTGCCGACCTCCCAGTACTTGACGCCGTAGCCCTTGGTGACGTTGGCGTACCGCACCCAGTCGGCAGCCTCCTGCGCGGTGCCGGTGCCGTAGTTGGCGATGACGACCGGCTGCGCGCCGGCCGAGCGCACCGTGCCGATGTAGGTGTCGAAGTCGGTGTTGGGGGCGACGTACCCGCCGTCGGCCGTGTTGGTCTTCCAGTGGTAGATGTCGGCGTACGACCCGCCCGGGTAGCGGACGGCGGTGAAGCCGGCGTCCCGCAGCAGCCCAGGTATGGCCGAATGGTTCATGTTCCCGTCATAGACGGCGACGTTGACGCCATGTCCGGCGGGCGGGATCGCACCCCGAGTATTGTTAGCGCTAACATTCACGGTCGCGGTAGTAGCCGCCGATGCCGAATCGACCGTCACGGCGCTGATCACCGTAGCGGCCAGGGCCGTGGCGGCGAACAGCGCCACGACGGCCCGCCGACGGCGGAGCAAGCCAGGCATCCGAACTCCTCGAAAGTCGCGTGCGCGGGACGCACAGGGTCAGCGGAGCGTGATCGAGTCCCCTGCCTCCGGTCAAGCGAGCGGGCCGCACGTGACGGGCCAAGCGACCCCAACTGCACCGACGGCGGCCCACCGGCTGCAACTTTCACTCATTGAGCCGGCACGACCGTAGAGCGATCGGCCGGCTACTCTCACGTTCGCGAAGAACACGGCGAGTGCTTCGAACGGGACCGCGGCACGGCGGGCAGCCGGGGTGGGGTCTGTCCAGTGCATCTGCGACAGAGCCGTTCGTCTTACAGTCCCCCGCGGGCCGGCTCGGCGGCACCGGTCCGCCAACTGGTCCAGCCGCGGCAGAGCACGTACGCCACCGCGGTCGTCACCAGGACGAAGAGGTCGATGAACGCGGTCTGTGCCGCGTCGGGCTTGTCCCACATGACGAAGCAGTAGACGGTGATCGCGCCCTTGTGGAAGAGCAGAAGCTCCCACAGTCCCCATTGTCGGCGCGGTGCGACGGCGAGCACGATCCACAGTCCCGCGAAGACGACGTAGGCGAGCGTCCGCCAGGCTTCGGTGATGACGCGGTCGTCGGAAACGCTGGTCATGATGAGGATCCCGCCCGCGAACGCGACGAGTGTCGCGGCCGCGTCGACGGCCATCAGCGTGCGCCCGATCCGATCCGCCCAAGGGGACGGACGGCCGGCGGGAGGAGACGCGGCGGCTCCAGTGGCCATGAGGACTCCTTGTGGTGAGGGGATATCGCTCCGGGGTGAGCGCCGGCCGGTGCTGACCGCATGACGTCCACGGCCCGGACGGGAGGCGCTGTACGGCGGCACCGGACGGCTGCCGCTGGGGATGGGACCCCACCTGAGTGGCGCCCTTTCTGGTCTCCGACGCGAACGTCGGGAATGTGGAACGGGGCGGCTGACAGCGGGCGGACGCTCCCGTCCCAGAAGCTTCGCCTCCTTACCGCTGGCGCGGGACGGCACCCGGCATCGGGCTCCAGCCGCCCTGCTCGATGTGGGCGCCGATGATCTCAGGGGTGCTGGTGATCATGTCCGGCAGTTCGGCGATCGCCGTTTTGAGGTGCTCAGAGTTCGTGTGCGCTTCGGCCGTCTCGGGGCTGGCGTACCCCTCGACCACCACGTACTGGTGCGGGTCGTCCACGCTCTTGAACCACTCGATCAAGACATTGCCCGGCTCGGCCCGGGTGGCCTGGGTGATGTCCTCGACGAGCGAGAGCCATGCCGCGTCCCGCTCGGGGCGGACGGTGAACTTGACGACCGTGAAGTGCACGGATTCCTCCTTGGAAAAGGGCGGCCTCGGTTCTCGATCACCGGCCGTGGCACAGCCGGTGATCCGTGGAAAGCGGCCGGGACCGACGCTAATGACGTTCGCCCGAATTTGGCAGTGCCAGATTTGCTTAGCAGTGTCAGGCAGACAGTACGGTGTCGGCATGACGGACGAGCCCACGGCGCCTGACGCCGGCCCGGTACCTCTGCGCCTGCGCCGGCGGGCCGCCGCCACCCGTGAGATCCTCGACGCGGCGCAGGAGCACATCGCGCTGCACGGCCCCTCCGGCCTGTCCCTGCGATCGGTCGCCCGCAGCCTCGGGATGACCGTGCAGGCGCTCTACCATTACTTTCCCAGCCGCGATGAGCTGACCACAGCGCTGATCACCGAGGCGTACCACCACCTCGCCGACGCCGTCCAAGCGGCGCTCGACACCGCACCGCCGGACGGCGACCTGCCGACGTTCATCACCGCCGCGGAAGCGTTCCGGGGATGGGGTCTCGACAACCCCGCACGGTTTCAGCTCATCTACGGGACACCGCTGCTTGACTACCAGGCGCCCACCGATGGCCGCACGACCGCCGGTGCCCGCAGGATCGCGGCCGTCTTCCGCCGAGAGTTGTTCGGTGCGTTCACCGATGAGCAACTGGCCCGCACCGAGGTTCCACCACTGAGCCTCGCACTCCGTGCCCGCTTCGAGCAGCTGCCGCCCGAAGCGGTCGGCGGACTTCCGCCGCAGGCCGCCGCCCTCTTCATCAGCGCCTGGGGCCACCTGCACGGCCTCGTGGTCCTGGAAGTGTTCGGGCACACCGCCTTCATCGGCCCGCTGCAGGCGGAGGTCTTCCGCGGCGCCATGCACAACCTGCTCTCTGACGTGCATCGGCGAATACCCGCCGGCTGACGTTGTCGACCCACAGTCAGCGGGGATACCGGTCTGCCGTTGACCAGTTCATATACGTAGGTATAAACGTTTCCCGCAGGCACTGGCCGGAGCTCGCCACTCGGAGTTGTTCCAGACCTTCGGCGACCCTGCCGCTCAGACCGTCGCCAAGACCAGCCGGCAGGGCTTGTGCAGCTCGGATCTTGCCCGTCCCGATCAGTCCCACATGGACCAACGGCCTGCGCCGGTCGACCTGAAACGGCGTCGTACGGGACAGGACCGCAACTAGAACTGCAACTACGAAGGCATCATCCAATGCGGTCCCGCGCAGCTTCCCACATGATTCACGGCGAAGGTTGGACCATCGCCGTCAGAATCGGCGGAACCTGGACGCCTCACCCTACGTTGCCCTGGTCAGGCATTTCCTTTCCGCACGGACGGGAGTCGGCGGCATGGAGGAGCGAAACGGCTGCGGTGCTGGATGCCTGGTAATCGCCATTGGGTTGCTTGTGCCACTAGCAACGATGTTCGCGGTGGTTTTCGGTTTGGCCGCCTCTGACGGCATCAAATGGGAGGCACGCGCCGCCCTGCGCCAGGGCACGATGGGGTCCTTCGTCGCCGAGGAATTGAAGTGCAGGGGGCGCGGCCCCTGCCGCTGGTGGGGCTCCTATAGATCCGACGATGGCCAGACAGCTCGGGCGAGGGTATGGATCAACGGTTACTATGCGCCTGAGCTGACTGAAGGATCCCGCGTGCCGGCTCTCGATACAGGGCACGGAGTCGTGGTGCACCGACCGGGTTATTTCGATCCCATTGGCCCGCTGTTCTTCCTCGGGATCAGCCTGACCTGTCTGTTCGGGCCCGGATACCTTATGTGGCGTGCGCTTTGGAAGCGCCGTTGATAGCAGTTAACGACGAAGGCCCCACCATCCTGTCAGCCTCACAGGCCGCCGTCACGAGTTGTCGGAGAAGGTGAGAGAGAAGAGATCGTCACATGACACTACAGGGACCCAATCCGGTGAGCTGGCCATCTTAATGTGCCGACCACTAAGTAGGCGCTTGGGACTCGAAAACGTGAAGATCACGCAGGGCCGCAGGCCGTCCGGTCGTGCGATCTCTTCCAGCGTGTGCCAGTCGTCTTCGGTCCATGCCTGTTTGTCGTGCCCCTGCGCCACCAGCTCTGCTTCAGCAGCGGTTCGGGCGGTTCGGATCCGCTTGCCAAGTTTGGTCGCCTGGTCGTACTTGTCGTTGTCCCCGTGATCCGGGAACAGATGGCGATGGTCATAGCCGACTTGAGCGAAGGCCTCTCGAAGCCATCGGCGCTTGTCGGGGCCGGCGGTCCGCCAGGTGTACGTCAGATTCGACCTCGATCTTCTCGCGAGATCTGGGGCGTCGGACCATGGCGGCGAGACAGTTATCCACGGCCATCGCCTTTCTCCTTCGATCTTGGTCTAGCAACCCGAAGGATCACGCGATGGCCGTCCTCATTTCACGACGCCACGCTGACTACCAGCGGAACCTCGTACACCACCTCCGTGGACGCAACCCAGCCTCCGCCCGGACACTGCGTGGATGCGCTGAAGACCTCCACCAACCACGGGCCGATGAGTCCACACGGCGTCACCCCGGAGCCGGGTGTCACGAACTGGGATGGACGTCCAGCTGTACGAGCGCCTCGTAACAGGTGCACTCCTCGGTCCTGATCGGCGGGTATTCGGGGAAGGTGGCCTGTCCGCGGCCGACGATCCGCCCCTTTCCGTCCTTGACGACGGCGCGGACCGGCACGCGGGAGTAGTCGGTGGCCTTTCCCGGAAAATCGACGCGGGCGATGGCGACCTGACTTTCGGCCGGGGTGGCCGTCCTGCCGGCAGAAGTGGGGGCGCGGGACGAGGGAGGAACGACCACATCCCTCTTCCGGCAGAGACCACGGGTGTCACACACTTCATAGGTGTAGCCGGATCGCAGGATCGATTGATGCACCGTGAGCTGCACCCCGTTTCCCCCACATGGCCCGCAGCTGACCGCCTGGCTCCTGCATCCGGACAACACCGCCACCGCCACCGCAGCGCATACCAGATCACGTAATCTCGGCGCTCGCGACAAGGGCTTCCACCGCCCTGTTGTGATCATGGTTCCTCCTCGAGATACGCCTGCCGCTCATGGTGGCATGCCCTCGCACGGCCGGCCCCTCGGGCAAGACCGAGGGACCGCGGGAGCCGCACGTTCGCGACTCCCGCAGTCGCGGTGCTGCGCCGCGCTACGGCGTGTGGTGTTTCGTCACGGCCGCGCTCCCTGCAGGCACTGGCAATCACCGGCGTTCTGTGGCCGGACGCCGAACGCCGAGTCCGGAAGCCGCTTGAAGAGGTAACCGGCCTCCTTGACCCGTTTGCGAAGCTCCATCAGTTCCTTGTCGGTCAGCTTCGGAGATGCGGCGAGGTACTGCTGCCGGACCCTGGCCGGAGTGGAGGGCGCGGCCTCCAGCCCACCGTTGGCCGCGACGATCCGGAAGCTGTAGTTGGTAGGCCCGCTGATGAGGCCGCCCGCGGTGAAGCCGAGGGCGCCGCCGTTGGGCAAGGTCCATGCCGGCGATGTCGGCGCGGCGCAGACCGGTGCCGAGGATTACGTGGACGATCGCGCGGTCGCGCAGCGGCCGGGCATGCCGGTGCAGGGCGGTGGGCCCGCCGCGGTGTCGGCGGCCGGTGAGCTGGTGGTAGGTCTCGATGCGGTCCAGGACGTTTTTGACGGTCCGTACCTGCCCGCTGGCCAGGGCGAGGACTTCGGGGGCGGGCAGGCGCAGCAGGTCGACCCGCTTGGTCGGATCTCCCTCGGGCAGCAGCCCGGCGGGGGCGTGCGCGGCGATCCAGGTGAACAGCGCCGACAGGTAGGCCAGATGGTTGTTGACCGTCGCCGGCGCCATGCCCGCTACGGCGACGTCGCTATCCTGCTGGTTACTCTGACCGTGGGCGGCGAGGTGGTCGCGCCAGGCGCTCACCTCGCGGGCGGTGATCGCTGAGATGCGGTCGTGCCCGATCCCGGCATGGAACCAGGTGCGGAACCGCTCCAGATGCCGCGCGATCTTGCCCGCGACCTCGTCTGAGCGGACACCGCGGACCGCCAGGTCGAGGTACCGCTCGATCCAGTCGGCAAGGCTGTCATCGGCCGCGGGCAGATGCTCGGGTGGGCCGATCAGCTTTCATGAGGTGAATCCGCGGCGATCCTGGGCGCTGCGCGGGGCCGGTAATGCTCATGAGACCAAGTTGCTTCACAGAAAAGCTATTTCCTGAAAAGATTTATGCATGCCGACGGGGCGGCTCTAGCAGGGTCATCTCTCCACCCGGCTGGGCGAGAGCCTACGGGTGGAGGTACCCGATGGAGGCGCACATCCGCGTGTCTGGCGGCGATGACGCCGTCGAGTTCACCGCGCTACAGGACTGGCTCGGCGGCCAGCGAGCGTTGACCGGTATGGTGCGTCTGATACAGCGGCCGCCCCGTGAGGGCGAGTTGGGCGGGGCGTTCGACATGCTCGCGGTGGCGCTCGGTTCAGGTGGCGCGGGGGTCGCATTGGCCAAGGCGCTTACGGTATGGCTGCAGACCCGCCGCGCCGATGTGACCATCACGGTGACCTCCCCGTCGGGAAGCGTGAAACTCGACGTGCAGCGGATCAACGACGCTGGTGTGCTGCCGCTCCTGGAGGAGGTCCTCCGAGAGCGCGATGAGCGCTGAACGCCCCGACTACTCGCGGTCCAGGGCGATCCTGATCGGTACCTCGACCTACCAGGATGGGCTGTTCCCGGCACTGCCGGCGGGCGACCAGCGCTTCTTCAATGCGCCGTTCACCGGCGCGAAGCTCCGCTTCGACTCCATGGCCCCAGGCACCTACCGGTACCAGACCTTCATCGCAGGCGCTCGCATGACCGGCTAAGATATACCCACGTATACGTATCCTCGTTGATCAGTACCATGGTCTACGCCGAGCGCGTCCAGCGCCGCGACACCCGACCACACACCCGAGGGAGTGGGACCACCGATGAGCGCCACGCCTTCCGACCCCGGCCCTCTGGCCCGTCGCCTGGAGCACCTGTTCCAGACGGTCCACCCCAAGGGCGGCAAGCCCTACACCAACGTCGAAGTCGCCGACGCGATTAACGCCGCCGCTGGCGAGAAGGTCATCTCACAGGCCTACGTATGGCAGCTACGCAAGGGCATCAAGGACAACCCCACCAAACGCCACCTCGCCGCCCTCGCGGCATTCTTCGGCGTCTCGGTCCTGTACTTCTTCGACGACGAAGACACCGGCAACTCCACCGCCCCCGCCACCAAAGTGGACCTGGCGCTGACGGACGACGCAGTCAAAGAGGTCGCCTTGCGCGCCGCCGGTCTCTCGGATGAAACCCTGAAAACCATGCAAGACATGATCGACCGCGCCAGAACCCTCGAAGGCCTCCCCGCCGTGGATCAGTGAGTGTGGGCGACGAAACCCGCCTTCACTTGGCTGGTCTGGAAGGGCCGGCACACCAGAAGCAGTCGCTCCTTGAGGATGTCCGCTCTCCCAGTCGAGCGACGACCGCTCGTTCGGGCCGCGGGAGCCGAGCCCCTGCTCCTCGCACAGGCAGCGCATCCCTCGGCTACCACGCTGCGTAACTTTGCGCTATGCCGGCAGCTACCTGTATGGAGCCCATCGGTCCGAGCCCGATCCGCACAAGTTGGCGATACGGCGACGGAACTCCCCGGCGATGGACGGCCGGCTGGCCAGCGCGGGCAGGACACCGGTTAGCATGACGAGTTCGCGTGCCTGTCGCAGTAGCGGGAAAGCCTCTGCGGTTGTCACGTCGAAGCCGTAGGCCGTCAGTAGGTGCTCAGGCGGCGTCTGGCCGAAGCCTAGCGCGTTCACCGCAGTGGGCACCAAGTCCCACTCGCGCGGTCCATGGCAGACCTGGTCGAGGTCGGAGAGCACGACCCCGTCACCGTGCCAGAGGAGGTTGCCCGCCCACGCGTCGCACCCGGGTCATGACAGACAACGGCTCGGCTTACCGCTCCCGCCTCTGGCGCGACACCCTGACCGCGGCCGGCATCATCCACAAACGCACCCGCCCCTACCGATCAGAAACCGAACGCCGCCAAGCGCTCCCACACTGGCTCCAAACCTACAATCACCACCGCGGCCACACCGCGCTGAACGGCCTACCACCCGCCAGCCGCGTCCCGGGTCTGTCCAGTGTGAACGGCTCTGTCTCGTAATCGGTGGTGGCGCTTAGTGATCGCCTGCCAGCCTGAGGCGTGCTGAAGATCAACGATCTGGTGGGTGTGGTGTTCTCGGGGCGTTCTGACCTGGTCATCGAGGATGTGGTGGACGACATCGACCTCATTCGGGTCATGGCCCGCACTCGGGATGAGCCTGTGCCGTGCCCGGTGTGCGGAGTGCCGACGGCGCGTGTGCACGGCTTCTGCGGCCGGACGGTCACGGACGTCCCGGTCGATGGGCGGTCAGTGGTGGTGTCGGTGAGAGTACGGCGCCTGGTCTGTCCGGCGCTGGGGTGCTCAGGGCAGACGTTCCGTGAACAGGTGCCGGGGTTGCTGGAGCGCTACCAGCGCCGCACCAACCGACTCACCGGCCGGCTGGGAGCCGTGGTCAGAGAGCTCGCGGGTCGGGCGGGGGCTCGTCTGTCACAGGCACTGGACGTCGCGATGTCGAGGTCCACCGCGCTGCGGCTGCTCATGCGGTTGCCGCTGCCGCTACCGCGGGTTCCCCGCGTGCTCGGGGTCGATGACTTCGCTCTCAAGCGCCGCCACCGATACGCCACCATCTTGACCGACGCCGACACCGGCGAGCGCATCGACGTTCTCCCCGGCCGTGGCGCCGACGCCCTTGAGGCGTGGCTGCGTGCCCACCCAGGGGTGGAGATCGTCTGCCGGGACGGGTCGGGTGCCTACGGCGAGGCGATACGACGGGCGTTGCCCGACGCGACGCAGGTCAGCGACAGGTGGCACCTGTGGAAGAACCTGTGCGACAAGACCCTCGCCGAGGTCCGCTCCCACAGCTCCTGCTGGGCCACGGTCAACCCGGCCCGTCCCGCCGGCGCCCGGGAGCAGACCACACGCGAGCGCTGGCAGCAGATCCACGACCTGCTAGGCAAGGGAGTTGGCCTGCTGAAATGCGCCCGCCGACTCAATCTGTCCCTCAACACCGTCAAGCGCTACGCCCGCACCCGCCAGCCCGAGGCACTGCGCCGCGCTCCGCGCTACCGGCCCACCCTCGTCGATCCCTACCGCGATCACCTGCGCCAGCGGCGCGCCACCGAGCCGGCCGTCCCGGTCCTCAAGCTGTTCGGTGAGATCAAGAAACTCGGGTACACCGGCAGCCTCAACCTGCTCTACCGCTACCTCTCCCAAGGCCGGGCCGAGGGCGATCGGCCCGTCATCACATCCCGCCGTCTGGCTCGGCTCCTGCTCACCCGCCCCGACAAGCTGCGCGAGGACGACACCACGTTGCTGCAGGAACTCCTGGGTGCGTGCCCCGAACTGGCCGACCTCGCCCGTCTGGTCCGTGACTTCGCCGAACTCCTGTCCCCGGCCGCAGGAAACGACGCCAAGCTCGCCGCCTGGCTCGCCGACGCCCGGGCCGCCAACCTGCCTCACCTGCACGGCTTCGCCAACGGCCTCGAGCTCGACCGCGAGGCCGTGAACGCCGGCCTCGCCTTACCCCATCACAACGGCCGAACCGAGGGCGTCAACACTCGAACGAAGAGAATCATGCGGCAGATGCACGGCCGCGCTGGGTTCGACCTCCTGCGCCACCGCATTCTCCTGCACTGAAGATCACTGAGCGCCACCACCGATTACGAGACAGAGCCCAGTGAACGGTGTAACTCGATCTTGATTGGCGCTATCGGGGGTTTGGGGACAGGCGGCCTTCGAAGGCGATGGCGAAGGCGTTGAGCGCGGCTTTCCACCGGGTGACCCAGCGCTTGCGGCCCTTCCCCGTCGGGTCCAGGCTCATGCTGTTTTCTCCGGCCGGGGTCGCGTAGGAGCGTGCTCAGATGTCCTTGGTGAGCCGCTGTGCTTGGCGTCGCTGGAGCTGGATCTGGTCGGTGATGAAGTCGGTCAGCAGCTGCAGCTCCTGGGCGGTGTATCTCGACAGCTGGTCCTGGGTGTCGGTGATGGCTTGGCTCCACATCTGGTTCGCCAGGCGCTGTGCCTTGTCGCTGGCGGTGATGAGGACGCGTCTGCGGTCGGCGGGGTCGCGTTGCCGTTGTGTGTAGCCGGCTTGGGTGAGCCGGTCGATGGCGAAGGTGAGCGCGGTGGGGGCAATGCCGGCGGTGGTGGCGAGGTCGCCCGCCGCCATGGGGCCGCGGGTGATGAGGCACGACAGGCAGCGGGCGTCGGTGCGGTTGAGCCCGAGGGCGGTACTGACGGCTTGGTCGACCTGGTCGGAGGCGGTCTGCAGGTCGGTGAGGGCTCGCATGAGCTCGGTGACCAGCTGCTGGTGGGTACCGCCTTGCGTGGTGTCGCCGGACAACGCCAACCCCCGGGGTTCGTCAGGTATCGACAGGTGAGGTGGAGGCCAGGGTAGCGGGTGGCTAGCGGAAGTCGGCGGCGTGCTCGTGGGCCCAGTCCGCGAAGGAGTACGGGGGCCGGCCGGTGACCCGTTCGACGGTGTCGGTCAGCGTCGGTGGTCGGTGCACCGCGGCGGCGAGCTGGCCGAGCACGGCGTCGACGATCGCGGGAGGCGCGTATCGGGTCATCTGCTCGCGAGCTTGGTCCGCGGGGATCTCTTCCATGCGCAGGGTGCGCCCGATCGTGGCGCCGATGAGGTCGAGCTGGTCGGTGTGGGTGATGGCGTGCGGGCCGGTCAGGACGTACGTGGCGCCCTGGTGACCCTCCTGGGTGAGCGCGCGGACCGCGACCGCGGCGATGTCCCGCTCGTGGATCGGTGCGGTACGGGCCAGTGGATGTGGGGCGCGTACCACGTCGCCGGCTTTGATCTGCGGCGCCCATTGCAGGCTGTTGCCGGCGAACTCGTTGGGGCGCAGGAACGTCCACTGCATGTCGGTGCTCGCCACGGCGTGCTCGAACGCCGCATGTATCTCGGCGACCGCGTCCGGTTGGCGTTCGACGTCGTCGAGCACGTCGCCGGTGGACAGCACGACGATGCGCTCCACCCCGCACCGCTCGGCGACTTCGGCCAAGCGCTGCGGGGCGCCGCCCATCGCCATCAGGTAGACGGCGCGTGTACCGCGCAGCGCGTCGGCCAGCCCGTCCGGTTCGCCGAGGTCTCCACGGACGACCTCGGCCTCCCGGGGGATGGATGCTCGTGAGGGGTCGCGGGTCAGCGCGCGTACCTTGTGCCCCTGGGCCAGCAGCCCGGCCGCCACGTGCCGACCGACGCTGCCGGTCGCTCCGGTGACCACGATCATCGACGCTCCTGATCTACGGAGGGCACGCGGCCGTGCCCTCGGGTGTCTTCCATCGATTTCTGCCAGCGGCGTTTGGCTGCGGGCAGGTGGTTGAAGGCGCGCAGCCCTGTGCGCATCGCCGCCAGCAGCACCCGGCCCACCACTGGCTTGTCCAGCGGCAGGGCCCCGCCGAACTGCTTCTTGGACCTGGCCACCAGGTCCCAGGCGTAGCCGTGCATCTGCCTCTCGTAGGCGGCCACGGCCTCGACGGACGACTGCTCGCCGCGGTGGGCCGCGATCAAGTGGCGGGCGAGGATCGCCGCGTCGCGCAGCGCGGTGTTGGCGCCCACGCCCAAGCCGGGGGTCATCGTGTGGATGGCGTCGCCGATCAGTGTGACGTTGGTGCTCGGCCACGGCCGGATGGGGGCGGTGGTGCGAACCTGCAGCGGAAAGGCCGTGCTCGCATCGGCCGCGGCGAACAACGCCCGGAAGCGGGGATGCCAGCCGGTGGTGTGCTCCAGCACGATCTGCTGCAGGTCCGGGCCGGGCAGACGCATGAAGCCGGCCGGCAGCAGGCGGCTGGGCGCCGACCACCCCCACATGATGTAGTCGCGGGTGTTGTCGTATTTCAGGCCCGGCCAGCGGCGGAGCAGTTCGCCGTCGTTGCCGCCGATACCGTGCTTGAGGTGGCCCTCACGGTCCCACTTGAACTCCATCACGTGGATGATGCAGCCGTACCCTTTGGGCGCGTTCACCAGCGTCACCCCGCGCAGCATCTCGGGAGTGAGCAGGTGCCGTGTCTGTTCGTCCAGAGGCAGCTTGGCGGTGACGCACTGGGCGTCGAGGAGCTGCATCGTGGCATGCGGCAGGTACTGCCGGCGCACCCCGGAGGAGCTGCCGTCGGCACCGACCAGCACATCGCCCCGGGTGCTGGTGCCGTCGGCGAAGTGCGCCGTGACGGTGCCGTCGTCACCGCGCTCGTATTGGGTGAAGGTCTTGCCGAAGTGGACTACGTCCTCGATGCCGGTCAGCAACACCTGGCGCAGCGTCATCCGGCTGATGGACTTCTCGCTGTCGATCGGGTCGGCGGGCTCCGGGCTGTCCCCGTCACCCATGCGCAGCAACTCCGCCCCGCGCTCGGTGGCGATGGTGAAGAACCGGGGGGTCTCGGCCTTGGTGGCCAAGAAAACCTCGAACAGCTCGGCGGGCAGGCAGGCGGTCAGGGCCCGGCTGCCGTCGGGGTCGATACCGACCCGGAAACCGAACAACCCGTTGGTGCGAGTGCGGTCACGTTCGTAGACGGCCACACTGGCCCCGGCCTGCCGCAGTCCTTGCGCCAGGCACAGTCCGCCAGTGCCCGCACCGATGATGATCACATGGGGTGATGTCTGTGTCATAACGCTCCAATTACTCCAAAAATTGGAATGCTTGATGTTAAGACACCTGCATGGTGTGCGTCAACCGCGGCCTTTCCGACGGCCAGGCCGGGAAGAGCGGCCGCGATCATCTCGGCTGCATGGGACCGCTCAACGTGGGCATCAGGCTCGGATCACTTCAAGAAACCGCTCTTCCGTGCAGCAACCTGGGTGCGGCGGAAGTCGTGCGGGGTGCGGTGCGGTGCGAGGCGCCGGCCTGGGCGATGCGCTGAGCGAGGATGTTGCTGCGGACCTGCTGCCCGTCCATGTGGGCAGCGCGGGGAACAGGGCGCCCGGTGTGTGGCCGCGGCGGGCCGGCCACGCTTCGATGCGGGCCACGGTGTCGATGATCACGTAAAGCCGTGTGTGAAGGGCGGTTGGGCGACCGGTGCGACCGGGTTGGTTCTGGGATGCGGCGGACCAGGGAGCCGCAATGGACCACCGGGACCGGCGACATCGGTGAATTCAGACTCGACCCGTCCCCTCGCGGGCGAAGTTCGGTTCGGCCGCTTCCAGTCGCGGTACCGAGATGCCCAACCGTCGTGCTTCGGTCAGGGTGTCGCGGCAGACCTCACGCGGCTCCTGGGCGTCGGGGTCGGAGTGCGCCCGCAAAATTGACGCGCACGGGTGCGACATGAGCGGTCAGCCAGGCGAGCGCGGGGGCCGTCAGCCAGGTGGGCGCCCGGAACAGCAGCACACCGCGCCGGTGACGTCGCAGGTCAAGGCCTCGCGCCTTGAGGAGCGGCAGAAGCTCGCGGACAGCCAGCAGCGCTTGGCGTAGGTCGCCCGTTGCCCCGGCCAGCTTGGACAGGGAACCCAGTCGCAGGCCCTGCGAGTGCAGACCGGCGTTCGCCACGAAATGGACCCACAGCCAGCCGCGGAAGTCGGGCTGCTCCTTGAGCCGGAGCCCGGCCTCACGAAACGCCTGGCGTACGGCCTGCTCCCGGTCGGTGGGGGGTCGGCCGAGGGTGCCGAAGATGACCGACGGCAGCAGAGCCCCACGGAGCACGCCGTCCGCGCCGAAACCGCCACCGGCCTGGGGAAAGCCCCAGGCGATCTGGTCGACAGGGAGTGCGCCGATCGCGGCCGGCGGCTCGGTCCAGACGTTGCCGAAGACCAGCACCGTGGCCTGGCCGACACGCGGGGACAGCAAGGCCGTCGCCTCCGCGCGGCGGTGGTGCGGCACGCTGAGCACGATCAGGTCGAAGTCGTGGTCCGGCTCCAGCGCCTCGCGGTAGCGCACCGGCCACGTTTCGACGACGCGCTGCCACCACACCCGGCGCCGCGTATCGAGCAGGTCGAGGTGCACTGCGTCTCCGTACGTCGCCGCGCGGCCCGGCCGGACGTAGAACTCGACGTCATGTCCCGCCTGTGCAAGACGACATGGTCGTCGTGCAAGCCCTCGTCGCCGCCGGCAAAGGCGTCACCACCCTGCCCGGACTCGCGCTCCAAGCCCACCGCCGACCTGACATCCACACCACCGAACTGACCAACTTCCGCCGCCAGATCTTCGCCGTCACCTAGCGCGAACCACCCGACCCGCCCGCCGTCGCCGCCGTACTGGCGACTCTTACCAAGGCGGCCACGTGAGCGCCGTCGAATGCGCTGACGACTGCTTTCGGTAGCCCGTCGGCGCCCATCGCCGCGACCTCATGAGCAAACGGCGGCCCGAGGTACTCGATGTACACCCTCTTGATCGAGGGTCTCCAGGGATCTGTCATCGCTGTCTCCTTCCACGCGCCCGCGGCGGAGCGGCGGAGCGCTCCTGCTCCCTGCTGCTTCGCGAACCCGCCATCAGGGTGCCAGGGGTCATCAACCCTGCAATGTGCCGATTCCCAGCCCGTATCGGCCCCCGGAGCTCTCACCCTGCGCGGCCGCCTGGTCGTGGCCGTGGCGCAGCTCGTGGTAGATCGCCTGGAGCATCAGAAGCTGCGCATCGGCCAGCCGCTCGCCCGGAGTCCGATCATCTAACTCAGCCGCGGTCTTGTCCTCGTAGCCGATTGGCCGTAGATGTGCCCGGCGAACTGGTAGGGCGGCAGAAGGTCGCCGAGGCCGCGCAGGTGCTGGCCGAGCAGGCTGAGCAGGCCGAGCAGCGCGAGGCGACCAAGCTGCACAACAACCGATTCGCCACCGCCGTCGGCCGACTGGGCCATGACTCCCCGGCGGTGCGGCTGGCCGGAGCGCACGCCCTGGTCGGGCTGGCCGACGACGCCCCCACCCGGCAACTGGGGATGCCGTTGACCAACGTGTCATAGTCGTCAAACCGGGCCGTACCAGGCGCTGATCAGGGCGAGGTCGACGCCGTCAGCGTCCATGGCGGCGAGCGTGGCCGAGACCGGTGGCTGCTCGGCCGGGATCGACGTGCCGCGCCGGCGGCGCAGCGAATCGAACATGTCGTTCTGGAGGAACCATCGAGTCGGATGTTGCGCCCAAGCGTCAATGATCGGCGCGGCTGTTCCCCGTTCCCGTCGATGTGATCCGCTGTCCAGGCCGGCGAGTCCGCTTGGGCGCCGGCCCTCCGCACGGCAGCGACGCGGCTCATGTCCGGCTGATCGGCGCGGTGGGTGAGTGGGCCGTGACGAGGCGGTAGCCGAGGTCGAAGGTGTCGGCGTCGAGGAGATCCTGGTGACGTTCATGCCAGCGGCCGGTGGCGAGGTCGACCTTGAGACGTCGCATTCCGCGCTCGACAAGGTTGTGGTCGAGGTTCGCGAGGGCCGAGATGGCGGCGCGAATGTGGGGGTCGAGGTAGCAGTGTGGGCGTCGCCAGTACGCGCCCAGGAATCCATCGGCGCAGTCGGCGGCCACCGGCACCGGGACGATGCTCACCCGTGCGCCGTCGCGCCGCAACCAGGTCTGGACGACGTCGAGAGAGGTGAGCCGGGCGTCGGCTTCGGCGATCTCCGGCAGGTACTCCTCGACCAGCCAGAATCGTGCGGTGACGGCGGGGTCCCAGGTAAGGACGATCTGCCGGCTGGACACCCGGCACAATTCGGCGAGGCCGGCGGCCGCGTCGGTCCAGTGGTGGACAGTGAGGATGGCCATTGCGGCGTCGAACGACTTGTCAGGGAACGGAAGGGACTCGGCGTATCCCTGGATGACCGGCGCTGATCCGGGAGGACGCTGGCGCATCATCACCGTGGCCGGCTCCACGGCCGTGACCTGCCGATCGCGGGGCTCGTAGGAGCCGGTTCCGGCGCCTACATTGACCACCGTTGTAGCGGAGCCCAAGGCCTGCTCGATCTGAGCGGCTATACGGGGGTCAGGGCGCCGGTGGCGGGAGTAGCCGAAGCCGATCGTCTCGTACGGGTTGGCGTTCATGGCACTCGTCACTCCTCTCCGTCGGTGAGATCGACGTGCCCGCGGCGGGCCCCCAGCAGCAGCAGCGGCGGGCGTCTGAGATGTTCAGCCAGGTGAGGATGGCTGTGGAGAGCGGCGGGACCGGGAACGGGTTCGTCGATACCGGTCAGTTCCAGGCCGGCGTCGAGCAGGCCGCCGATCAGCGTGGCCATCCGCCTGTGGTGTTTCTCCACGCCCTCGATGATCCAGTTCTGGGTCCGAAGCCCTTCCGAGGCATAGTCGTCGACCGGCCAGACCGTGCCCTCGCCGGTTTGCCGCCATCCGGTCATCGGATCGGTGGCCGTACAGATGGGGTGTTCGATCGAGCATACGAATCGTCCACCCGGCCGCAGCCAGTGCGCGACGCGCCGGACCAACCCCGGGTAGTCGGCAACGTAGTGCAGGACGAGGCTGCTGACGACCAGGTCGGCGCAGCGGACGGGCAGCGTGAGCTCGTCCAGGTCAGCGTGCAGGTAGCGGACTCGCGGATGCGGGGTGGCCAGCGCCAGCATCCGCTGCGAGGAGTCCACCCCCAAGACGTGCGCCGCTCCCGCGTCGGCCAGCCGACGGGCGAGTGTCCCTGCCCCGCAGCCCAGATCGATGACGGCGGCGCCTGCTACGGGAGGGAGCATCCGGCTCATGGCCGGGATCTCGATGGCGTCATTGATCCCGGCGCCGCAATTCCTGAGCCGGCGGTAGCCTTCGAAAAAGCGGGGATCGTCGTAGAGGTCGCGGCCCGCCGTGATCACAGGTTCTTCCTCACGTCGTCCACGTCGAGCAGAGGCAGGCCCCAGCGCAGCGCGGCCACCTCCAGCTCCGCTGCCTTCGCCATGGTTCCGTCGGGGTTCATGACCTCGCAGCACACTCCGACCGGCGCTAGCCCGGCCGCCACGCACATGGCGACAGTGGCCTCGGTGTGACCGGCGCGCTCGGCGAGCCCTCCAGGGCGTGCGGTCAGCGGGAAGACATGTCCGGGCCGGAGGAAGTCGGACGGTCTGGACTCCGGGTGAGCCAGGCGGCGGACGGTCGCGGCGCGTTCGGCCGCCGACACCCCGGTTCCGGTCCCGGTGGCCAGGTCCACCGGGACGTGAGGCCGGGTGCCATGCCGATCACCGGGTCCGGGGATGGGCCCGATCTCCAGACGGTCGAGAACCTCGGGGGCGCACGGCACGGTGGGATGGCCGCAGACCTGGGTGAGCAGGAAG
The DNA here is from genome assembly GCF_040607475.1 of Sphaerisporangium sp. NPDC005288. Classification (NCBI taxonomy): domain Bacteria; kingdom Bacillati; phylum Actinomycetota; class Actinomycetes; order Streptosporangiales; family Streptosporangiaceae; genus Sphaerisporangium; species Sphaerisporangium sp. NPDC005288. The sequence continues at coordinate 95,469 of NZ_JBEXGT010000038.1, forward strand.
GTGAACGCCTCCGGGCGCAACCGCGCCCCCGCGAACACCACGTCGCCCTCCCCTTCCCGGTCGGGATCCCAGATCACCACGGCTCCTCCGGACGCGAGCTGTGTCACCGCCTTCTGCACGCCTTGCCCGCCCGAGACCCGTCCCGCCCATGGCAGCGCCGCGATCACTTCGGTCACCGCCTGTCCCGGGTTGGACGGCCAGCGCCGTACCAGGCGGGTGAGCAGGTCGGGCTCCAGATTCACACGGTCGCCGGCCGACAGCTCCGACAACGCGGTGGCCTGCAATGTCGTGGGGATCAGCGCCACCGAGAACCGGTCGCGGGACGCCTCGGCGACGGTAAGGCTGACACCATCGACCGCGATCTGCCCCTTCGGGACGACCAGCGGCAGGAAACGCTCAGGCGGCTTAATCCACAGCCGCCGTGTGGCGCCCTCGTCGTCGACTCTCACGACCTTGCCCACGGCATTCACGGCGCCCTGGACCAGGTGACCACCCAGCGAGTCGCCCAGCACCAAAGGCGCCTCCACGTTGACCCGCGTGCCGGGCTGAATCTGGTCGAGGGTCGATCTGCGGCGGGTCTCCGCCGTAAGCCTGGCTTCCAGTACGTCCGTCTCGTGCTCGATCTGGACGACTATCAGCCCGACACCGTTCAGGCAGATCGAAGCCGACGCGCTCGCGGCGGTCTTGGGCGCTCTGACCGCGATACGAGCTTGGTCGACGGCCACCACCGTTCCGACTTCCTGGATATGTCCGGTGAACATCCGACACCACCTCTCGACAGCGGGAGGACGGTCCTCGCCGCATGAAGAATCAGGGGCCGTGGGCAGGGCCCGAGAGGTGGCGGGGTGTCACCGCGTGGCCCGGAATCACACCGAGTCGTCCCACCACTACGGGTGGAACCGGCGGGCTGTTACCGCCGCACCTTGGAGTCGCACCAATCCACCTATATCACCCACCAGGCGGCAAGATCAACGGTTCACCGAACCCGAGCCGACCCAGCGGAGGGCCTTAATCACTGCCTTGTCGCGCCGCGGCGGGGACACTGCGGCCGCCTAAGCCGTGTTTGCTTTGCCGCCTGCATGCCTTGAGGGGGCCGCGACCAGTACTCCAGCCGTAGATCGTTACTGGTGTGACTGGGTCGCAGAGACGGAGCGCTGACAGACTTAGCATCGGCATCGGCCAGCAGCAGCGCCAGATGGAACCGGCTGCGCGCTCCGTACGACCCGAGATCAAGGACAAGCTGGGGCGGTACTCGCTGGCGGTGTTCACCGGCGGTGTTCATCGGCGGGATCAACATCGGTCCGTACCGGCCGGTTCCTGGTGGAGCCCTCCCCGGCTGAGCTGGAGCGGTTCTTCCGGCTGGATCGGCTCGCGCTGGACAAGCGAGCGCGGTCTTGGTGGTGGTCGCGATGCCGTCCGGGCCGGTGGGCCAGTCCACTGCGGTGGCATTCCCGTGACACGGCGAAACCCGTTTTCCGTCGTGCCGGAAAGCGTCTTCTCGGCCCTTGGGATGGCCACAGGCATGTCACTGTCCGAGGCGGCCGCGATGACATGTCACCGATTACGGACAGACCGTTTGAGGGAAGCAAAAAAAGCGCCTTCACCTGGGACGGGAGTTCGATTCGTTGGCCATTGTTCTCCAATCGCTTGTCGATCGGGGGGCGACAGGATTGGCCGGGCTTCGAGAACACGTGGAGACGAGGACGAGATGGCCGAGCAGACGCACACCACGCACAATCCCTTCGACGAGCTGGTGCCTGCCACCGGGGTCGGGGACTGGGCCTACCAGGCGCGTACCGACCTAGCCAGGTACATCAGGCCGCTGACGATCAGGGACGAGGTCAAGCCGTACGCCGAGGCGGTGGAGAAGCGGTTGCGCGCCCTGGAGACCGCCGTCAAGGTCAATAAGGTCGCGGAGGGGACGGCGCGTGCCGAATTCATCGAGTGGCTACTCACCAACGACTACGGCGGCTTCCTGTTCTACTCGGACAAGCACGACGAGGAGGTCCGGGCGGCGAACGAGGCGGCCGCCAAGAAGGCCACGGACCGGATGATCCAGAGTGCTCGCGATGTGGCGGTCCGGACGCGCAACGGCTACAGCGGCGTCGGGAACAACATCGGCACCGTGGTCGTCGGGATGGCCGACACGGTGGGAGGCGTCACCTACGTCGGACACAGCGGCGGCTACACCCGCGCCGAGCAGCAGCACGCGCTCATGGCCGAACTCGTCGGCGCGACCAAGCAGCGCGAGGACTGGGGCACGGACGCGTGCGCCGAGGTGGACGCGATGAACCAGTACCTGCTCACCACCACCTACACGCTGGTGAGCCAGATCCCGCGCGGCAAGTTGTTCTTCCACGCCGAGACCTACAACTGGTCCGAGGACAAGTGGCAGGCGCGCAGGGCGTGCGGCAACTGCGACCAGTGGCTGAAGAGGATCGGCGCGGGCCGCGTCTGAGCGGACCAGGGACGGACGGCGCGGTGCGGTGCGTCATCGCGCCGGATCCCCGAATTCCCGGAGGGACGCGGACAGGCGGTCGGCGGCGTGGTGCGCGGCGGTCGTGGCGGAGGTGTGCGGGGTGAGGAGGCGGCCGTCGCGTTTCACCACGGTGCCGGCGACGAGGACGGTGTCGACGTTGCCGGGGTGGGCGGCGGTGACGACGCTGGCGACGGGGTCGCGGCGGGCGCCGGAGAGGTTGACGGCGTCGGTGCGCAGGAGGACCAGGTCGGCGTGTTTGCCGGGACGCAGCGAGCCCACCTGGTCGTCCAGGCCTGGGGACGGGGTGTTCGGCGAGGGGACCGCTGGCGACGTGGACGGCGATGCGGAGGCCGAGGTCGCGGGCCAGCAGCCGGTCCTCGCGCACGGTCTCCAGCGGGCTGTACGACGGGCCGCGCGGCGCGACGTGCAGCTGATCGAGCTCGAGCCGGCCTGATCGGGTCCTGGCCAGGTATGGGTCCGCCCGCGCCGACGAGGGACAAAGAGCGGCGAGAGATGAGAGTGCAGTAGAAGGCCGCATGGTTCAACGTGCGGGAGAAGTGGGCCGTTGTGGAGAGGTCGTGTGCTGCTGGCGCCGAGTGCGATGTACGCGCCGGGTCAGCAGCCCAGCGCTCCCGACAGCACGCACACCACGTCAGCTGGTACCTCCGCCCCCGGCCCGGCCACGTCCCGGCCAAGCGAGCCGCCGGCCGCCGCGCCCCGGGTTGTCAGCGCCAGCGACATCGCCGGGCTGCCGCGGCGGCGCCGTTCCCCGGCTTCCGCGGGCGGCGCCGTGACCTGCACCGCCGGTTCGACCATCTAGGGGTGCCACCGGAATACGGCAGAAACGGGCCGCGTGTTGATCACGGGTTAGCGAGGTGAGCGTCTCAGAGAGATGATCGAGGGCGTCAGAGGCGATGGGGCGAACAGGCCTGGGTCGGTCCCCTGTCCGGCACCGAACCAATACTGATCACGATCCCTCCGGTGAGATGAGCCGCCAGCCGGGTGGCCAGTGCCTGCGGAATCTCGACGACGGCTGAATCCTGGCTCTGGCACTGATTTCGTGAAGTGACCCTCTTCAGTCGGCGAGGAGGACGCGTTTGCGTACGAGGTCGGGGTTGGCGCGGCCGTACATCTGGCGTTTGAGCATCTTGATGCGGTTGACGTGGCCTTCGACCTTCCCTGAGCTGTAAGGCAGGGTTAGACCGGCTTTGGCGGCGTCGAAGTCGCGCCGCAGCCCCGTGACGAAAGAATGCAGCTCCGGCAGCTCGGAGGCCTGGACGCTGTTAATCCACTGCTCGAGGTGGTCGCCACCGAGCCGCAGCATCATATGGGCGAAGGCCCGGATGTGATTGCGGAGAGCGGCCAGGACCGGGCAGGCTGCGATCAAAGCCTGTAGCTGCTCACGCTCGCCGGTGTCGAGGGTGTCGGGGTTGCGCAGGAACCATCCGGTCGCTTGCCGGACGGTAGGCGGCGGCGGTGGCGGCAGGGCGATGGTGACCTGGGATCTCCACGGCTGCAGGTATTGGCCCAGCGTGGTGGGTTTACCTCGGTAGCCCAGGGCTTTGATCTCCTGGTAGAGCTGTTCGGCGTTGGTGCAGCCCTGCTCCCAGCGGTGGTGCAGGTAGACGGCGAACTCCTCCACCGCCCGAGGACGTTTGCCGGTGCCGTTGTTCACCAGTTGTTCTTCGGGGTCGCTCGCGCGGGCGAACCGGCGAACGGTGTTGCGGGCCAGGCGGAGCTCACGGGCGATGGCTCGCAGGTCGAGTCCCTGGGCGAGTAGCTGGTGGACCTGGGGATGCCGGTGGCGGGTCCGATCGGCCAGACGGCCGACTCGCCGTTCGGTGTCCTGGGCCTGGAGCGTCGGCTGCACGGCGGTGGAGTTCGGCAGGTGAATGTCGGAGGGCGGGGTGACGGGGGCGAGGCCACGTAGGTTGGAGCGGTGCTTGGTGATGGTGCGCTCGACGGCGTCTGCGAGGTTGCGCCACATGTGCCAGCGGTCGGCGACCTGGGTCGCCTGTGGCGCGCCGCGGGTGGCGCCGTCGGCGTAGCAGCCGGCCCGGTCTCGGCAGACGACCTGCACATCGGGATGTTGGCTCAACCAGCCGGCGAGTGCCTGCGATGACCATTCGGGGAGCATGTCGATCGGCCGGCTGGTGGTGATGTCGATCAGGATCATGCCGTAGGTGTGACCGCGGCGCAGGGCGAAGTCGTCCACTCCCAGCACCTGCGGGCCGGGTGCTGGGTGAGGCGGGCTCCGGCTCGGCCGCCCAGCGCCAGGCCGATCGTCTGCAGCAGTCGCTGCAGTTGCACGCTATGGCGGCCGTAGCGGACGGTCAGCCCGGGAACCTGCTCGGCGAAGGTCTTCTTGCCGCAGACGTGGTTGCCGCACCAAAACCGCAGCACCCGCAGGCACAGGAGGGTCTGTTGGCCGCTGACCGCGGTGTCGCACACCCGCCGCTCGTAGCTGCTGTGTACTCGCCGGGAGATCGTCCCGCACTGCGGGCATGCCGCCTTGTGAGGTGCGGGTTCTGGCTCGGATCCGTATCGATCTCCCCGACCGGGCCACCTGGTCGATCTGCAGGCAGGACAGGTGGGGGAAGAGAACCGTGAGTAAGTCGGAGCTCGTCACCCGGGCATGATCAGCAAGTCAGGCACCGCCCGCCGGAAGATCACGAAATAAGTGCCAGAGCCAGGATTCAGTCGTCGTTGAGAATGCCGTCCACCGACAACGGAGTCAGTGCCGCGCTCCACGCACTCTCACCGTGACGGAGTACCAGCTGGTACATGTGCTTGTAGGAGACCACGGCTGCGATCACGTCCAGCAGGACGACGCTCGCGGTCATGGTGTAGCGAATCCATCGATCCACCGTCGAGAGCTCCAGCGCGGCCCGGTGCACCGGGTGTGCTGGGCCGTGGCCGGTCACCGGAGGGTCCGGCTGTTTCACTCCCTCGCCCCGGCGGGAACAGCTCAAAGCTGCGGTGATGACCGGGCAGCCCTTCGACATCAGAAGCGGCTTGCCATTGGCTCTCGCTCCGCAGGGATGCGCCGGTGGCCAGGGACATCGATCCCGCCGCCGACGTAAAGGCGGAGGGGCGCATGACTGACCTCTCCTTCGACCACATCCGCAAGCGACTGGCCGAGTGCAGCGACGGCGAAGCACTGCTGGCCGATGGCCTGGAGGACGCGCTGATCGGCACGGCCGAAGGCTGGTTCGGCAACTCCCGGCGGGTCGTCGCCTTGTACGACCTGTCGCTTTGTGTCCGGGTCCTCATGGGCTGGGGCATGGATGAGGAGGAGGCCGAGGAGTACATCGGCTTCAACATCACCGGCGCCTTCGTCGGTCCCTCGACTCCCGTCTTCGCCGTGATTCACCGGCAGCCGCTGATCGTCTCGCGCGATGACCGGAACCTCAGCTCGGAGCAGGGGAACCCGCCGTCATCGGAGTTCCCCGGCAATGTCCCTTCCGATCCCGCCGGCCAGAGCATGCGCCGGTGAGCCCAGGTCCCCTGCCCGGCTTGTGAGGCTGCGACGCCCTTGCCGCGCCCGCAACCGGCTCTCGCTGCGCTCGCCCCGGTACGGCCACAGATCTTCTCCTCCTTCGTCGGACAACATCTTGGCCGTGCCGGGACCGCCGGGTTGCGTTCCCGGCGACGTGCGTCGCAGGGGTCTCGAGCCGGGCAGGGACCGGACCTCGTGTCCCCCGGCCGCCGCGAGAGACAGTGGCGGTCGTTTCGGCCCGGCTCCAAGAGCCTGTGGAGGGCGCATGAACGAAGTGGCCGTCAGTCCCGACATCGTGGATGTCACGGTCGCCGATGTCGACATCCCGGCCGCACCCGCTTCTGAAGGTGAGGGCCCGCGAGGTGCGGAACCCGTCTATACCGAGCGGCCGATGATCCCGGTCGAACTGCTGGTGGCCCACCCCGGCAACGTCCGCGAAGACCGGCAGGCCAGTGAGGAGTTCTGCCGGTCGGTGGCCGCAGCCGGGATCATCACCCCTTTGGAGATCACCGTCGAGCCGGACGGCGGGTACCGGGTGGTGGACGGCAACGTCCGCCTGGATGCCGCGCTGAAGGTCGGTCTGCCGGCCGTGCCGTACTTCTTCTCCACCGACACCGCCGACGACGAGGGCCTGCAGTACCTGCACATGCTGATCACCAGCAGGTTCCGCACCAGCCTGTCGGTGCACGAGGAGGCGCAAGCGCTGTTCTCGGCTGCCCAGGCCGGGATGACCCGGACCGAGATCCGCAGGGTGACCGGCCTGTCCTCCCGCGAGGTCAAGGCCGGCGTGCGGGCCGGCGGTCTGGGCGGCGCGGCCAAGCAGCTCGCCGCGGGGATGGACTACGAGTGGACGCTGGAGGAACTCGCGCTGCTCAAGCCGTTCGAGGACGACCCCGAGGCGCTGGAGGCCATCCACCGCAGGTGGTACGGGCCGCTGAAGTACACCGTGCAACGCCTGCTGGACGAACGCGAGGCCAAAACGCGCCGCGCGAAGATGATCGCCGACCTGGAGGCCGCCGGAGTCACGGTCACCGACGACAGGCCGGACGGCGCCGTGCCGCTGGGCCACCTGCTGAACGGCGACCAGAAGATGGACACCGACGCGCACGCCACCTGCCCGGGCCGGGGCGCCTGGCTCGCCCCCTGGATAGGCGCATCCCCCAACCAGTACTGCCTCGACCCGGAACGCTACGGCCACGTGTTCGCCGAGACCGGCACCACCAGCCCGCCGCCCCCGGCGGAACCCGCGCCCACCACGCAGGCGGTGAAGCCCACCGTCGAGCGCAGGATCGTGGTCGAGGGGAACAAGGCGTGGGCCGCCGCCGCCACGGTGCGCCAGCAGTGGTTGCGCGAGTTCCTGGCGCACAAGACCCCACCCAAGAACGTCGCGGCCACCATCGCCCGCTTCGTGACCGAGCAGCTCGTCACCATGCCAGAACCGTTGTGCCGCGCACTGGCCGGCGCCCGCCATTCGCAGCTGTTCGAGACCTTCGGCAGCCCTACCGCCCTGAACGTCGCCAAGAGCAGCCAGCAGGGCCTGTGGATGATCGCCCTGGCCCCGATCGCGACCGCCTACGAACGCGAGATCACCGGAGACGGCGAACGGCGCAACACCTGGCGCGAGGACAAGTACTCCCCCTGCACCCGAACCGACGCCGGCATCTGGCTGCGGTTCATCACCGAGATCGGCGCCTCACACGGCTACGAGCCCAGCCCGATCGAAAAGGCCGTCGCCAACGGCGTCCCCTACCGCGGTGACAACCCCTCCGACGATCTCCCCGACGAGACCACCACCGAGGACGCCGGATCCGAGGCGGCGTCCACCGCACCGGAAACGCACGACGAGCACGACGACCCGTCCCTCGACATGTCCGAACCGACACCGGGCGCAGCCGACGTGAACGCCCGCTCCTTGGACCGGTCGTCGGCGCCTGGCACCGCCGCTGAACCGGACGCTGCCACGGATTCGGCCATCGTGACGGCCGAAATCCGGGCCGACACCGATGACCTGCAGACGAAAGTCGCATAACTCCGCACAACCTGTTGGCAGAGGGCGGTACCGCACCCAGGGCCGTCCTCTGCCGCTGGGCCTTCTTCCAGTCATCCGATTCCGGGCCGTCCTTCGGCGCAGAGCCCGTCGTAACGCGGTCGGCTCCTTCGAGCTGCTGATCCGCCTCCTGCGTGACGGCCGCCCCACCGCCACCGAGCGGACGGCCGACCATGCGCCCGCCTCAAGAACCGCAGCAGGGCCTGCTCCTACACGCTCACCCGACGACGCCGTGCCGGCCGCACCGCCACCGATCCTCGATCCGGACGTCCGCGCGGCGATCGCGCTCTACTGATCAGGGCCGGGCGGCTCCGCTCGGTCACCCAGGGCCGCACCCGGCTCATCCCCTCCTCAGCCATCACCGACTACATCGCGCTTCTGGAACAGGAGGCGCAGAACTCATGACCACCCGACGCAGCCCTGGAGACGGCAGCGTGTTCTGGGAGGAGGCCCGTCAACGCTGGGTCGCGGCGATAACGGTCGGCTACACCGCCGCTGGGAAGCGCATCGTGAAGAAGGCCACCGGCAAGACCAAGACCGAAGCCAAGAACAAACTGAAAGAGATCATCCGGGAGTACAAGGACGGCCAGCCCGTCCCGCCGCCCAACTACACCGTGAAAGACGCGGTGGTCTACTGGCTGGAAAACGGCCTTCAGGGACGTGACACATCGACCATAAGGATGTACCAGACCTACGCCCGCAACCATGTGATCCCCCATCTGGGCGCCCGCAAGCTCCGCGAGCTGTCCGTGGAAGACGTGGACCGATGGCTGCAGAGCAAAACCGGCGAACTCTCAACCCGATCGCTCAAGCTGATCCACAACGTCCTCAACCGCTCGGTGAAGAACGCCATGCGTCGCGACAAGGTCAAGCGCAACGTCGTGGAACTGTGCGAGATACCCGAAGGACGAGCAGGCCGACCCTCCAAGGCACTGACCCTCGCCCAAGCCGACGCCCTTCTCCGAGCTGCCGACGCCGCCCCACCGCGCATCCGCGCCTACATCGTGGTCTCACTGCTGTCCGGAGCGCGAACCGAAGAAGTACGGGCGATCGCCTGGAGCCACGTCGTCACCTACGACCAGCAGGCCAAAACGTGGCGGCCGGTCGGCGAGGCCGGCTGGGACCACACCGACTTCGCCATCTACGTCTGGCGCTCGGTACGCAAGAAGGGCGACACCAAGACACCAAGATCCCGCCGCAGCCTTGCCTTGCCCAGACGCTGCGTGGAGGCGCTGAAGACCCTGCACCAAGCCCAGAGCGGCACGCGCGAACTGATCTTCTCGACCAGCAGCGGCTCCCCCGTGACCGCCCACAACATGCGCCGTGACTTCCGGAAGGTGCTCGACGATGCCGGACTCAACGGAAAGGACTGGGCACCCAGGGAGCTACGGCACAGCTTCGTGTCTCTGCTGTCGGACCACGACATCCCGATTGAGGACATCTCCCGGCTGGTGGGACACTCCAACACCGTCGTCACCGAAACGGTCTATCGCCACCAGATCAGCCCGGTCATCCAGGAGGGGGCCAGGGCGATGGACGGGATCTTCCCGATGTCCGAAAACCCGTAGTCTCCCAGCTTGTCTCCCACGCCCCGTTTCTGTGATCAGGAGCGGGGCGTTTTGGCTGGTGGGCGCTACTGGGTTCGAACCAGTGACCCCTCGCTTGTAAGGCGATGCGGGCAGGGACCTGACCAGGGCGGATACCGGCCCTGATCTGGGCGTACGGTCCACGCCCGTCCATCGGTGTCCGGTCCCGTCCGTGGTCGCTGTCACCCAGATGGTCGCCCAGAAGACGCCCCCGGGCCGAGGTCGTCCACCGACGTTCCTTCACCGATCGGACCTTCGAACTCCTTGTGTCGGCAACGACTGCAATCATGCCGCTCACATGATCCGGTTGCGTCGGGTGTGGGACTGTAAGACCAACGGTGTAACTCCTGATCAAGGAGACACCTGTGACGAGTACGGTGATCCAGGCATCTGAGGCGATGGACCTGGAGGATCC
>NZ_JBEXGT010000039.1:0-100336 GCF_040607475.1 Sphaerisporangium sp. NPDC005288
CTGAGCCAGGATCAAACTCTCCAAACAATGTCTGAAGAAACATCCCGGCAGACACCCCCCACACATGGAAGATGCCAACCAAAGGAACCATCCCCGCGACCACGAAAGCCACGGAAGACGGGAAAATGCATAATCATGCACTGGCTTTTAACACACTGTTGAGTTCTCAAGAAACGGACGCGTACACCACCGGAAACCAGACCCACCAAGGACCCGACCCCCGACTGGGGCGTTCATCTCGTGTTCTTAAACTTTACCAGTTTCCGGCGATCTCCGTCAAATCAACCGATCTGCCGTCAATCATCGAAACCTGCTAAAATTCGCCACCCCGCTTCCAGGGCAACCCCTCGAACTTACCAGGCCAACCGGACAGATGCAACTTCGAGGCATCAACCGGGATGAACCGGACAGCAAGAGGATTGCGGGCACAGCCAGTCATCCGGAAGATTTTTTGGATCTCTCGGGGCCTGATCGCCGCCCAACGAGGGGAAACTCTAGCAGCATCCCAGGAGTGCCCGAGGCCACTTCGATAGTCGGTAAACCTTTCCCGCCTCTCAGCCATCCCAAACAGCGAGCGATTCGCGCCGGGGCAACCCGTCGGCAAGTCATCCGCAATCGCCACACGTTACGAAGAGGGTGCGGGACTCCCTCGGCGCCACCCCGGCGCCCGGGACCCCGCCCGTGGAGGTGGTCATCATGACGCGGTCGGAGTTCGACGACATCCGTGCTCACATCGCGGCCGAGAAGGGCGGCTCCGACGATCTCCTGCAGATCGCCGGCACCCTGCTCGACGACTTGGAGCAGGCGCGACTGCGCGAGGCGACGCTTCGCGCCCACTACCTTGGCCTGCTGACGGCCGCTCGGGCGACCGTCGCCGCGGAGGCGATCGGGGACGCCGACCCGTTGACATTCCTGCGGCACGAGTTGGGCAAGAAGGGACAGCTTCCCGACGGCGACGAGGAGGTCCTGCGCATCCTGTCGGACGTCCGGTCGGCGGAGGCCCTGCTCGCCAACCTTGAGCAGCGGCCGGCGAGCCGTCCCCGGGCGAGCGCTCGGATGCGCCGGTGCGGGGGCACCGCCCGCAGGCTGCCTCGCTGATCGATATTCCACGCCAAATCGGCACAGCAAGCTCACGTGTCGAGATGACTGGCTTTGCCGCGACATGAGAGTCGCCCTGGGAGACTTCCCCCATGTTGATGCGGGGGCTGAACTGGGCGGCTGTCACCTTGGTAGCGGTGTTCGGCATGCTCTGGCTGGGCGTGGTGGTCTTCGCCGCCACGGCCACGCCCGGGTGGCTGCGTGCCATCCAGATCGTCTTCAGCGTCTGCCTGCTCGGCTGGGCGGGTCGCAAGTCGTTGTCGCTGATCAGGGCCACCGCGTGGGCCGAGCGCGAGCGGGCGTGAGCTATTTGGCGTCGGCGTAGCAGGAGACCGCGACGGCCTCCATCGGAATGCGCACGGGCGTCTGGCCGAACAGCAGCCGCGTGGCCTCCTCCGCCGCCCGGCTCACCGCCGCCGACACCTCCTGCACCACCTCTTCGGGGCAGTGGACCATCACCTCGTCGTGCTGGAAGAACACCAGCCTCGCGGGGGACGGCAGCAGCCCGCGCAGCAACGCCATCAGCGTGAGGGCCCACTCGGCCGCTGTCGCCTGCACGACGAAGTTGCGGGTGAAGCGCCCGCGGTCGCGGGCCGCGCGACCGCCCTCGGGCCCGGAGACCAGGTTCAGCCAGTGCGCCGACGGCGGCGGGCACGTGCGCCCGAGCCAGGACCGCACCAGCCGGCCGTCCTCCCCGGCCTTGGCGGCCTCCTCGACGAAGGCGTAGGCGAGCGGGAACCGCTGCCGCATGATGGGCAGCAGCTTCGCGGCGTCGCCGCTGGTGCCCCCGTACATCGCGGACAGCATGGCGATCTTGGCGTTGTCGCGGGCTCCGCCGAACGCCTGCGCGAGGGCCGCGTACAGGTCGATCTCGCCGGCCGCGCGGGCCAGACCGCGATCACCGGCCATCGCCGCCAGCACCCGGGGCTCGAGCTGCGCCGCGTCGGCCACGACCAGCCTCCACCCCTCGTCGGCGACCACCACCCGGCGCATCACCTTGGGGATCTGCAACGCCCCGCCGCCGCTGGTCGCCCAGCGGCCCGAGACCACCCCCGCGACGACGTACTCGGGATGGAGCCGGTGGCGGCGGACCCATTGGTGGGCCCATGTCCAGCCGTGGGCGCTGTGCAGCCGCGCGAGCTCCTTGTAGGCGAGCAGGGGCGCGACCGCCGGGTGGTCGACCTGCTTGAGCACATGGGACCTGGTCGAGGCGACGCTGAGGCCGGCCGACTTGAACGCCTTGACGATCTGCTGCGGTGAGTCGGGGTTGACCGTCTGCCCGAAAGCCGCGCTCACCTGGTCGGCGAGGGCCTGGAGCTTGGCCGGGCGCATGCCGTGCACGGGCCTCGGGCCGAGCAGTTCGCTCAGCAGCTCATCGTGCAGGTCTTCGCGCCAGGGCATGCCGTCGTGGCTCATCTCGGCCGCGATCAGCGCCCCGGCGGACTCGGCGGCGACGAGCAGGCGGAACCGGCCCGGATGCTCGGCGGCCTCGATGCGCCTGAGCTGGTCGGCGTACACCTCGCTCACGTCGACCTCGGCCGGCTCGGGCTCGAAGAGCGTGTCCTGGACGGCGTGCGGACCGGTCTCGTCCACCGGCACCGGCAGGCCGCGCAGCCGCGCGTAGGCGGCCTGCGCCGACCTCGGCTCGCCGTACCTGCCCTCGTGGGCGAGCAGTAGTGACTCGGTGAGGGTGACGTCGTGGCAGCGCGCCACCCGGACCCCCTTGGCGATCAGCGGAGGGTAGAGGGCGCGCGTGTCGGCCCAGACCCACCGGGGGCGCGCGGAGCGCTCGAGATCGCCGACGGCCCGTGCGAGATCGCCCACCCGCCTGGCATGCTCCCCCGAGGGCCGCAGCGTGCCGCCCTCCGCGTCCGCCGTCACCGCGATCCGCATAGCGGCAGACTATCCGAGAGGGCCGACAGCGTTCGATCACAGGTTCGATTGCGCCGTCCGCGCCGCGGAAGCGGCGTGGGCGGCGGGGAAGCAGGGAGATCACATGCTCGCGCTGATCCGGGCCAGCCATCCGGGGCCCACCGTGGTCGTCACGGCGATGGGCTCGGCCCTCGCGGCCGGCGTCGGCAGGGGCGCCGGCGGCACCCTGCTCGCCGGTGCGGCGGTGCTCAGCGGTCAGCTGTCGATCGGCTGGAGCAACGACTGGATCGACCGGAGGCGCGACCAGGCCATCGGCCGGGCCGACAAGCCGCTCGCCGCCGGGCCCGGCACTCCGGACGGGGCAGGCGGGGGCCTGGCGCCCCGTACCGTCGCCCGCGCCGCGTTCGTGGCCCTGGCGGCGTGCGTGCCGCTGTCGCTGGCGAACGGCCTCGCGGCGGGGCTCGTACACCTGGCCGCCGTGGCGTGCGGCTGGCTGTACAACCTGCGGCTCAAGGCCACGGCGGCCTCGCCGCTCCCCTTCGCCGCCGCCTTCGGGCTGCTCCCGGCGTTCATCACCCTCGGGCTGCCCGGGCACCCGTGGCCGGCCGCGTGGGCCATGGCGGCCGGGGCGCTGCTCGGCATGGGCGCCCACTTCGCCAACGTGATCCCCGACCTGCCGGACGACCTCGCGCTCGGCGTGCGCGGCCTGCCGCAGCGCCTCGGGGCCACCGGCGCCCGCGTCGGCGCCGCCGTGCTGCTCGTGGCCGCGTCGGTCGTCATCGCCCTCGGTCCGGGCGGGCATGCCGGCGCGCCCGCCGTGGCGGGGCTGGCGGCCGTCGTGCTGGCCCTGGGAGGCGGTCTGGCGGCCGCGCGGGGCAACCTGCGACGGGCGGCCTTCGCGGTGACCGTCGTGGTCGCGGTGATCGATGTGGCGATGTTCGCCGCCCAGGGCGCCCGGCTGGTGTGAAAGCCGCCGCCGTGGGGAGCCGGTGAGGCCGGAAAACGGGAAAGGCCCTGGTCACATCTCTGTGACCAGGGCCTTCGTGGTAGCGGGGGTAGGATTTGAACCTACGACCTCTGGGTTATGAGCCCAGCGAGCTACCGAGCTGCTCCACCCCGCGTCGGCTTGCATTGAAGAGACTATCGGCCGTGGAGAGCACTGGCAAATCGTCGCGCCTCGCCGGTCTCGGGCCGGGAGCCTCGCGGCCCCGGCCCGAGAGCGGGCTACGAACTCGGCGCGGGCGAGGCGCTAAGCGTCGGCGCGGGTGAGGCGCTCGGTGTCGGCGTGGCCGAGACCGACGCGGGGTTGGGTGTGGTCGTCGCCGACGGGGACGCGGACGGAGAGGCCGCCGGCGTGGCGGCCTTCTGCTTGTCCAGTGCCGACTGCAGCTGCTTCAGCGCGTCGGCGAGCCGCTTCTGCGCCTCGCCGTACGCCGCGAAGTCGCCGCTCTTGATGGCCTTCTGGCCGTCGTCATAGGCCTTCTGGGCGTTGTTGTAGGCGGTGGCGAGGTCGGTGGTGACCGCGCTCGTCTGCGGCTCGCCGGGCGTCGTCGGGTTGGACGGCGTCTGCGCGCTCTGCCCGAAGACCTGGTCCAGCGCGTCCTTGAGCGTGTTGCCGACGCCGACGTCGTTGCCGAACATCACCAGCACGCGGAACAGGGTCGGGTAGCGCGCGGAGTTCTGCACCTTCGGCTGGACGTAGACCGGCTGGACGTACAGCAGGCCGCCACCGAACGGCAGCGTGAGCAGGTTGCCGTTCAGCGTCTCGGTGGTGCCGCCGATGCGCAGATCGTTGAGGACGCTCGCCGCCTTGGTGTCGAAGGCGTTCTGCGCCTGTTTGGGACCGCGGATCGTCGTCTCACTGGGGAGTTGCAGGATGCGGATCTTGGTGTCCGCACCGCCCGTCGCGTCCACCGACATGAACGCCGCCAGGTTGTCCCGGTTGTTGGGCACCATGGTGGTGGTCAGCGAGAACTTCGGATCGGTCTCGTTCGGCATCCGCATCGTCACGTAGTACGGCGGCTGCTTGGTCTTGGAACTGGCCGGGTCCTCGGGGACCTTCCAGAAGTCCTGGCCGCCGTAGAAGGCGTCGGCATTGGTCACGTGGTACTGGCCGAGGACGTCGCGCTGCACCTTGAAGAGGTCTTCGGGGTAGCGCAGGTGGTCCATCAGCTGCGGGGGGATCTTCGACTTGGGCTGGATGACGCCGCCGAAGGCCTTCTCCCAGGTCCTGAGCAGCGGGTCGTTGTCGTCCCAGCTGTACAGCGTGACGGTGCCGTCGTAGGCGTCCACCGTCGCCTTGACCGAGTTGCGGATGTAGTTGATCTGGTCGCGCGGCTGCTGCGGCGTCAGGAACCGGTCGGTGGAGGTGTCGCGGGTCATGTCGCCGAAGCTGCGGCGCTGGGAGTAGGGGTAGTCCTCCGACATGGTGTAGCCGTCGATGATCCACTGGACGCGGTTGTTGACGATCGCGGGGTACGGGTCGCCGTCCAGGGTGAGGAACGGGGCGACCTGCTGGACCCGCGACCTCGGGTCGCGGTTGTACAGGATGCGCGACTGGTCGTTGATGCTGGACGACAGGAGCATGTTGGTCTCGCCGTACTTGGCGGCGTAGAGCATGCGGGTGAAGAAGTTGCCGATGGGCACGCCGCCCTTGCCGCGGTAGGTGGTGTTCACCTGGCCGCTGCCCTGGCCGTTGCCGCTCTGCTCGGGATAGTCGAGTTCGATGTTCTTGCCGCCGCCGACGATCGAGTAGTCGGGAGAGTGCTCGCCGAAGTAGATGCGCGGCTCGAACGAGCCGAGGCCGTTGGTCGGCGGGATGTCCTTGACCAGGAAGTCGGGGTTGCCCTGGGGGTCGGTCTTGCTGCCAGGGCTGGCGACGAAGCCGAAGCCGTGGGTGTAGACGAGGTGGTCGTTGATCCAGTTGCGGTCGGGCGGCCGGCCGATCTCGCGCACCGCGACGACCGTGTCGCGCGACACGCCGTCGATGGTGTACCGGTCGACGTCGAGCGACTCGGGGAACTGGTAGTAGCCCTTGATCTGCTGGAGCTGCTCGTAGGTCGCGGGCAGCACCGTCGGGTCGAGCAGGCGGACGCCCGGGATCGTGGAGGCCTCGCTCGCGATCTCCTGCTGGCTGCCCTGCGTCTTGGCGCTGTACGGCGTGACCTCGGTGGAGGCCACGCCGTAGGCATCTCGGGTGGCCCTGATGTTGCTGTCGATGAACTGCCGCTCTTTGCTCTGCTGGTTCGGCTTGACCTGGAACTGCTCGACCAGGACCGGGTAGACGCCGCCGACCAGGACGGCCGACAGCACCAGGAGGCCGAGGCCGACGCCCGGCAGCATGCCGCCGGGCCGGATGACGCCGGCGAAGAAGAGCACGGCGCAGATCAGCGCGATGATCGCCAGGATGCTCTTGGCGGGCAGCACGGCGTTCACGTCGGTGTAGGAGGCGCCGAACACCTTGCCGCGGTCGGAGAAGACCAGCCCGTAGCGGTCGACCCAGTAGGCCACGGCCTTCAGCAGCACGAACAGGCCGACCAGCACCGAGAGGTGGACACGGGCGGCGCGCGTGGCGTGCAGGCCGGGCGAGTTGAGCCGGAAGCCGCCGTACAGGTAGTGGACGATCGCCGCGGCGATGATCGAGATGATCACCGCCGTGAACAGGAAGTTCAGCACCATCCGGATGAACGGATAGGTGAACATGAAGAACGAGACGTCCATCTTGAACAGCGGGTCGACCTTGTCGAACGGCGTCCCGTTGATGAACAGGAGCCAGGTCTTCCACTGGCCGGCGGTGGAGGACCCGGTGAACAGGCCCAGGACCGCCAGTCCGACGATGAAGATCATCTTGCGGTGCGGGTCGAGCGCCGCGCGGTAGCGGTCGGCGCCCTGCGCGGAGCCGCCGAACATGCCGATGCCGAACAGCGGCCGCGACCGGAAGGCGATGAGGATGTTCCCGCCGACGATGCCGCCCATCAGCAGCGCGCCGAAGACGAACAGCAGCAACTGGGTCACCAGCATCGTCGAGAACACCGTGGTGTAGCCGACCGAGTCGAACCACAGCCAGTCGGTGAAGATGCCGGCGAAGACGAAGAAGAAGATGACGATCGCGACCAGAGTGATCGCGACGGGCACGAGAAGCCGCGGCCGGCGGGGCAAACGCATCGCCCGACCCGCGCCGGGGTTCCGGAAGGTCAAGGCCCACCCCTAGATTTCACGAGTAACGGTCCGTGTCTTGGCAACCTACACCGGTGATGGCGCGGTCACGCTCCGAGCCCTGGGCACCGCCGGGGCACAACGTGCGCCGGGTTCGCCGGCGGACGCCCCCTGTCGAAGGCCGCCCGCGGGCAGGGTCGGAGATCGTGCGGCGCCGCTGGATGAGACGCGCGTGTCCACGTGACCCAACGCCCCGGACGGGCGGCGGGTTCCCCGAGGCGCGGTCGCGTGCGGCGATCACGTCGGCCACGGCGTCATCGGGACGAGCACCTCGGCACCGGCCCGGAACCCGTGCGCAACGCCTCGATCGCCTGGACGGCCTCATGCATGGTGGAGACCTTGACCAGGCGCAGGCCCTTGGGCACGGCGGGAACGGCGTCGTCGCAGTTGTCGGCGGGGGTCAGGAAGACCGTCGCGCCGGCGTCGCGGGCGCCGACCATCTTCTGCTGGATGCCCCCGATCGGGCCGACCTTGCCGTCCGGCGTGATCGTGCCGGTGCCGGCGATCGACTTGCCGCCGGTGAGCTCGCCGGGGGTGAGCTTGTCGTAGATGCCGAGCGAGAACATCAGCCCGGCGCTCGGCCCGCCGACGTCGCCGACGTTGACGGTGACCTCGAACGGGAACTTGTAGCGCGTGCCGCCCATCATCACCCCGACGATGGGGCCGTCCTTGCCGGCGACGGTGCCGACCTGGACGTTCATCGGCTTGCCGTCGCGCACGATGCCGAAGTCGACCTGCTCGCCCGTCTTGTGCTTGCGGACCAGCGCCCCGACCTCGTCGACGGTGCGCACCGGGGTGCCGTCGACCGTCGCTATGCCGTCCCCCGCGCGCAGCTTGCCGTCGGCGGGCCTGCCCTTCTGGGCGCTGGCCACGGCCACGAGGTAGCCGACCGGGATCTTCAGCTCGTTCAGCGCCGCCGCGGTGGCGTCCTGCTGGGAGCTGCTCATCTCCTGGGTGTTCTGCTGCTCGACCTCTTTGACCGACACCGTCTTCGGGAAGATCGTCTCTTCCGGGACGACGGCGACCGTCGGGTCCATCCAGCCGCGCAGGGCCGTGAGCAGGTCGATGTGCGCGTCGGGGCCGCCCTGGTAGGCGACGGTGACCAGGCTGAGCTTGCCCGAGGTCGGGTAGGTCTGGTGGCCCGAGACGCTGATGACCGGCTTGCCCTTCACGTCGCCGAGGGTGTTCTCGGTCGGGCCCGGGCTCAGCGCGACGTACGGCACCGGAAGCAGCGCGCCCGCCCCACCCAGCACGAGCGTGAGGACGCCCGCCATCATCAACGTCAGACGTCGTCGGGACATGGTGGCAACTCTATGCGCTTACCACGTCCGTGGTTACGCGGACACACACAGGGCGGACATCCAGGTCAATCGCAGCTTCCCGGCGGGGCGGATCACCCGCCGGCGCCGACCCACTCGGTGGAGCCGTCGGTGAACACCTGGTGCTTCCAGATCGGGACCTCGCTCTTCAGGTCGTCGATCAGGCGGCGGGATGCCTCGAACGCCTCGCCCCGGTGCGCGGCGGCCACCGCGACGATCACCGCGGCGTCGCCGAGCTTGAGCTCGCCGACCCGGTGGACGGCCGCGAGCGCCGTGACCGGGAAGTCCGCGGCGACCTTCTCTGCCACGCGGCGCAGCTCGGCCTCGGCCGTCGGATGCGCCGAGTACGACAGCAAGGTCACCGGCTTGCCGTTGTCATGATCGCGAACGGTGCCGACGAAGAGCGTCGTTCCCCCGGCCCCGTGGTCGCCGACGGCGGCGAGCACCTCTTCCACCGACAGCGGAGTGTCCCGAATGCCCAGCAAACGAATGGCGGTCACCCCTCGAAGCCTACTGTGTCGCCCCCACATCCGGTCTCTCACCGACCACGCCGAGCCGCTCGCACCGCCTCAAAGGCGCCCCGAGCCCGCCGGGCACAGCGAGGCCACGCAAGCACGGTCAGATGCGGCGGCGTCTGCGGGCCCGGCGGACGATGGCGGCGGTGCCGATGACCGCGACGGTGGCCCCGGCGGCGGTCAGGGTGGCCTCCTTGCCCGGCAGGCGGCGGCCGACGACCGCGTGGCGGCCCTCGCGCAGCTCCAGGAGCTGCTGGAACGCCGCTTCGTTGGTCCAGGCGGGCTTCCACCCGGCCGCGCGCAGGGAGGCGCAGTCGACCACCCACGGGTAGACGACGTAGTGCAGGTCGGTCGCGGGGGCCGGGGTGATGCCGAGCCGGTGCAGGCGCTGGGCGGTGCCGAAGGTGAGCCCGGCGGGCAGCTCGAAACGCCGCAGGCCCGACAGCTCCTCGACCTGCTCCATCTCCAGCCATCCGTCGCTGCCCACGGTGACGACCCCCGAGACCTGGCCGAGCGCCGCGAGCTCCAGCGCCGAGACCAGGTCTTCGACGTGGCAGAACTGCCAGCGTGGGGCCGAGCCCTTGACCGTGAGCAGGCGGGGCGCCTCGAAGTGGCGGGTGACCACGGTGTCCACACCGGCGCCGACGACGGCGGCCGGCCGCAGCACGGTGACCTCGAGGCCCGGGTGGCTGCGCAGGGCGCGGCGCACGAGCGCCTCGATCTCCAGGTGGTCGCCGACGACGCCGGAGTCGGGCTCGGCGGCGACCGGCGCGTCCTCGGGCAGCGGGACGTGGTTGTCCGGCGCCGCCCCGTAGACCATGGCGCTGGTCACGACGACCACCCGCCGGACGCGCGCGGCGGCCGAGGCGGTGAGCACCGTCTGGGCGGCCCGCAGGTTGTACCCGCGGCGCTCGCCCGGGTCGGAGTCGAGCCGGTAGTCGGCGGCCAGATGCACCAGCACGTCGACGTCGGAGATGCGGTTCGCCAAGAGCGGATCTCGGACGTCGATCACCCGCCAGGTGACGTCCGCGACGTCCCCCCGCTGATCGTCGATCGCCACGACGCGGCGGAAATCCGCAGACGAGGCGACCCGGGAGAGGAACTCCCTCCCCAGACCGGATGCCGCGCCCGTGACGGCGACGACCGGCGGGCGGAGGCGTTTCGAGGTAGTCACGAGGTCCTCACTTTGCACTGATCCGCCCTGCGACGGATAACGTGGCGGATGTGGACTCCTCCATCCTGCACGAGGTAGAGCGGTGACTGACCTGCCAGGTCGCGAAAACGACCCCAACGAGAATCCGTTCGCGATGTTCGGCGATCCGGAGCAGATGGCCGCGGCCATGCGCCAGTTCGCCGACATGCTCTCGGCTCCGGCGGGCTCCGGTCCCGTCAACTGGGACATGGCCAAGAACATCGCCCGCCACGCCGTGGTCGCCGAAGGCGATCCGAGCGTCATGGAGGGGGAGCGCCGCCAGATCGTCGACGCGCTCCGCCTCGCCGACCTCTGGCTGAACGAGGTGACCGAGCTGCCGAGCGGGCTGACCGCGCCCGAGGCGTGGAGCCGCTCGGAGTGGATCGAGAAGACCGTCCCGGTGTGGAAGCAGCTGTGCGACCCGATCGCCGAGCGCATGGTCGACACCATGGGCGGCGCCCTGGGCGGCGCCGGGCTCGGCGGGCTCGGCGGCGACCAGGCGATGGCCGCGCAGCTCGGGCCGCTGATGGGCATGATGCGCCAGATGGGCGGCATGATGGTCGGCAGCCAGATCGGCCAGGCCCTCGGCGCGCTGGCCCCCGAGGTCATCGGCTCCTCCGACATCGGGCTGCCGTTGTCGGACACCGCCGCGCTGCTGCCGGGCGGCATCGCCGCCTTCAGCCACGGCCTGGAGATCCCCTCCGAGGAGATCCGCCTGTACCTGGCGCTCAGGGAGGCCGCGCACCATCGGCTGTTCCAGCACGTCCCGTGGTTGCGCACCCAGCTGTTCGGCGCCGTCGAGGAGTACGCCAAGGGCATCACCGTGGACACCTCCGCCCTGGAGGAGCAGATCCGCGGGCTGGACATCAGCAACCCCGAGCAGATCCAGGAGGCTCTGAGCGGCGGCGCGCTGCTCAAGCCCGAGGAGACCGAGCGCCAGAAGGTCGCGCTGTCGCGGCTGGAGACCATCCTCGCCCTGGTCGAGGGCTGGGTCGGCACGGTGGTCGACGCCGCCGCCGAAGGCAAGCTGCCCTCGGCCGCCGCCCTGTCGGAGACCATGCGCCGCCGCCGGGCGACCGGCGGGCCCGCCGAGCGCACCTTCGCCACGCTCGTGGGTCTCGAGCTGCGTCCACGCCGGCTGCGCGAGGCCGCCGCGCTGTGGCAGGCCCTGGCCGCCGCCCGCGGCGTCGACGGGCGCGACGCGGTGTGGTCCCACCCCGATCTGATGCCGGTCGCCGCAGACCTGGACGACCCCGAGGCGTTCGTCCGCGGCGACACCAAGCTCGACCTGTCGGCGTTCGAGGAGCACCAGGCGCCGCAGGACGGTCCGGGCGGGGAAGAGCCAGGCGAGGCCGGTCCTGAACGCGGGTCCGCGGGGCCCGGCGAGGGATGACGCTCCACGAGCGGGCGCTGGCCGCGCTGTCCGGCTGGTCCGCGCCGACCGCCGGCGAGGAGTCGCTCCGCGAGGAGTTCCTCTCGCACCTGGGCCGGTACGACGACGCCATGTGGCGCTCGTGCGCGCCGGGGCACCTGACGGCCACCACCGCGGTGCTCTCGCACGACGGGTGCAAGGTGCTGCTCACCTTGCACCCGAAGGCCGGGATGTGGCTGCCCATGGGCGGGCACTGCGAGCCGGCCGACCTGTCGCTGGAGGATGCCGCGCTGCGCGAGGCGACGGAGGAGTCCGGCATCGCGGGCCTGCGGCTCCTGCCCGGCCCGCTCGCGCTCGACCGGCACCGGGTGTGGTGCCATCCCCCGCACAGCTGGCACCTGGACGTCGAGTACGGCGCCGTGGCGCCGCCGGGCGCCGAGTTCGTGATCAGCGAGGAGTCGCTGGAGCTTCGCTGGGTGCCCGTCGAGGACATCCCCGAGCCGACGGACGAGGCGACCCGCCGGCTCGCGCGCCGCGCCCGCGCGCTGCTGCTGGACGCGAGCCCGCAGCAGCCCGCCTGAGATCTCTGCTTCTGCGGTGACACGAGGTCCGTGCGCCGCGTCTTCACGCGGGTCATACACAGGCTGGATAGGCTCTAGAGGTACTGCCGAAGCATGCCCGGGGGACTGGTGAACATCACGACCGACACACCGGTGGGGGGCGTGATCGTGACCCCGTCCCGGCGCCTCCGCCTCCGCGTTTCCGGGAAGCTCGCCTGGCTCGCGGTGACCCCGTTCGCCGCCTGGGCCGTATGGCGGCTCGGCGGCCTGGAGCGTGGATCGTTCCCGGCGCAGATCATGACCGCGACTCCGTACGCCGCGGCGGGCTCGCTCCTGCCGGTCCTGCTCGGGGTCCTGTCACGGAGAAAGGCCGTGACCGCGGTGGCTCTGGCGACGACCGCCGCGCTCGGCGTCAGCGTGCTGCCCCGCGCGTTCGGGGACGCGCCGGTCGCGCAGGCGTCCTCCGGGGTGCCGTTCACGATCATGACGTCGAACCTCTTCTTCGGCCACGGCGACGCCCAGACCGTCGTGGACCTGGTGCGCCGCCACCGCCCCGACGTCCTTAACACCCAGGAGCTCACTCCGGGGGCCGTGGAGGCCCTGGACGCCGCGGGGCTGAAGGACCTCATGCCCTACCGCTACCTGCAGGACGAGTGGAGCGCGGCGGGCAGCGGCATCTTCTCCCGCCATCCGATCACCCGCCTGGACGGTCTGTTCCAGGTCATCGGGCACAACATGCCGGCGGCCAAGCTCACCCTGCCGGGCGGCGCGCAGGTCCAGGTCGTCGACGTGCACACTCTGCCGCCGCTGGGTCCGCAGGTCACCGAGTGGACCGAGGGGCTGCGCGCGCTGCCGGCGGGGCCGGCGTCGGGGCCGTTCCGCATCCTGGCGGGCGACTTCAACGCCAGCCTCGACCACGCCGAGATGCGCAAGGTGGTCGCCCGCGGGTACCGCGACGCGGGCGACACCGCCGGGGGCGGCCTGACTCCGACCTGGCCGGCGAACAAGAAGCTGCCGCCGCTCATCACGATCGACCATGTGCTCGCCGACCGGCGCATCTCGGTGCTCGGCTACCACGTGTACACCGTCCCGCGCACCGATCACCGCGCGGTCATCACCGAGCTGTCCCTGCCGGCCGCCGGCTGACCCCCTGCCGGCCGGGCGGCCCTCACCGCTGGGGCGCTTCGCGGGACGTCATCGGCCGGTGAGCAGGGCCCGGGTGTTGTCCCAGCCTTCCAGGCCCGGGTCCAGCCGGGCGACGTCCGCGGGGACGCGCAGCCGGTGCCAGCCGGGGCCGGTGGCCACCATCCGCCTGCCGGGCGCCTGCGCGCGCAGCCGCGCGACCACGTCGTCCTCCTCCAGCCCGGCCTTCGCCCAGTCGGGGAACGGCAGCCGGGCCGCCATCGCCACGGCCCCGCCGCCCTCGGCCGGGCAGACCGCGATGGGCGCGCGGCCGAGTTCGCGGAACAGCTTGCCGATCAGCAGCGGGGGCAGGTCGGGGGCGTCGCCGCTGATCACGACGGCCTCCTCGCCGTACGGCGCGAGCGCGGCGAACGCCTCGGCGACGCCGCCGGAGTCGGGCAGCGCGATCACCCGCGTGCCGGGCCAGGCGAGGTCCTCGAGCCCGTCGACGCCGGCGGCCAGGATGACGGGCTCGACCAGGTCAAGCCCGGCGACGATCTCGTAAGTGTCCTCGGCCAGTGCCAGCAGGAACTCTCCGGAGTCCACGCCGGGCGGGGCGCCCTTGCCCATGGCCGGAGTGACCAGGACCGCGGCCTGCCTCATCGGGCTCCAGCGGTGGCCGCCACCCCTGTGGCGAGACGGCCGTCGCGCGGGTTCAGCATTCCTCGACCGTACCGTTCGCCGCCATGGAGTACCCCTCCAGGAACCCGCGTGCCCGTTCGGCCCTGGGATAGCGCTCGACGAGGGCCCAGAACCTGGGACCGTGGCTGGGCACCAGCAGGTGGACCAGCTCGTGCATGATGACGTAGTCGACGACCCAGGCGGGCATGCCGCGCAGGCGCGTCGACAGCCGGATGGTGCCGTGGTCGGGGGTGCACGACCCCCAGCGGTGCCGCTGGTTCTCCGCCCACCGCACGCTCGAGGGCACCGCCTTGCCGTCCAGGTAGCGCACGGCGAGATCGCGGGCCCGTTCGAGCAGGTCATCGTCGCTCGGGCGCCTGCGCTGCTCTTTGGCGGCGAGGCGATCGAGCATGCGCCGGACCCATTGTTCCTCGTCGGTGCGGCTCAGACCGGCAGGCAGCAACACGATGGTCTTGTCTCCATCGCGATATGCGGATACGGTCCGCCGGCGGCGTGCACTCCGGCGGACCTCGACTGTCTCGGGGGGCACATATGAACGGTAGCCGACAGTGCCGTATTTCCACAGGGGGTGAACAACGTTTTCCCTGGTCAATCAACGTTCGCCTGATGTTCAGTCAACTCAGCGCCCTCATGTGTCCCACATGCCGCCACCGACCGCCGTGAATCCGCGCCGAACTTATCCACAGGTGGGGACAACGGCCGCCGAGCGGGGCGGTGTCCGTGGCAGGCTGCGCGATCGTGACCTCCTCTCCGCGGTTTCCCGCCGCTCCCCCTCCCCCGTCCCGCCGGCGGCCGCCCGCGCCACCCGCCCGGCCTCGGCTCAAGCCCGCACTGCGCCGCCTCCACCGTGACGACCGCACCCTTCAACTGGGCGTCCACCCGTCGCGCGCGGTGGTGCTCACCGATCTGGAGCCGCGCGTGCGCCGCTTCGTCGAGGGCCTCGACGGCACGCGCACGCTGGAGGAGCTGATCGCCCGCGGCGACCTCGACGAGGCCACCGTCCGGCGGGTCGTGGCCCTGCTGTCCGAGCACGGCGTGCTGGACGACGCCGCCACGCGGCCCGCGCCGCTGCGCGACCTGACCTCCGGCGAACGCGCGCGGCTCGGGCCCGACCTCGACGCGCTGTCGCTGTCACCCGCCGACGCGGGCGACGGCGGGCTGTCGGCGTTCGGACGCCGCCGCGCGGCGCACGTCCGCGTGTACGGCGCCGGGCGGGTCGGCGCCCAGATCGCCGTGCTGCTGGCCGCGTCGGGCGTCGGGCACCTGTGCGTGGTCGATCCGGGCACGGCCCGGCACGAGGACGTCGTCCCCGGCGGGCTGTCGTTCGCCGACGCCGGCCACCGCAGGGAGGACGGCGCGGTGGCCGCCGCGCGCCGGGTGGCGCCGGGCGTCAACGCCTGGACCGGCGGCACCGCCTCCCAGCTCGCCGACGGCGCCCGCCGTCCCGACCTGGTCGTGCTGGCGCCGGTGGGCCCGCTGGACGGCCTCATAGCGCACGAGCTGGTCGCGCTGGGCATCCCGCACCTGCTGGCCAGCGCCGCGGAGGGCGTCGGTTCGGTCGGCCCGCTGGTGATCCCCGGAGTCACCTCGTGCCTGCGCTGCCTGGAGCTGATCCGCCGCGACCGCGACCCGTCGTGGCCCATGATCGGCGCCCGGCTGGGCGGGTTCCCGGCCGGTGAGATCGCCTGTGACACGGTGCTGTCAACGCTGGTCGCGGCGCATGCGGCCGGTCACGCACTGAGTTGTGTCGACGGCGCGGAGCCCACTGTGACGAACTGCACAGTCGACGTAATGCCTGATTGGGGTTGGAAAAAACGGTCGTGGGAGGCCCATCCGCAATGTCGTTGTAGTCGAAAGCACTTCGGTCCGCTAACAATGGTCGCGTGAGCGACTTCCCCCAACACGCAGTGACGCGTTCGGCCAAGCTGGCGACGCTCCCCTTGGGGTTCGCCGGCCGCACCGCTCTCGGCCTGGGCAAGCGCATCGGTGGGAAGTCCGCCGAGATCGTGGCGCAGGAGATCCAGCAACGCACCTCCGAGCAGATCTTCCGCGTCCTCGGCGAGCTCAAGGGCGGGGCCATGAAGCTCGGCCAGGCCCTTTCCATCTTCGAGGCGGCGCTGCCGCCCGAGATCGCCGGTCCCTACCGTGCCACGCTCACCAAGCTGCAGGACGCCGCGCCGCCCCTGCCGGCCGCGACGGTGCACGCCGTCCTCGCCGAACAGCTCGGCGACGACTGGCGCCGGCACTTCCAGAGCTTCGATGACGCTCCCACGGCCGCCGCCTCCATCGGCCAGGTGCACAAGGCCGTCTGGGAGGACGGGCGCGAGGTCGCCGTCAAGATCCAGTATCCGGGCGCGGGCAAGGCCCTGCTGTCCGACTTCAACCAGCTCGCCCGGTTGGGCAAGCTGTTCGGGGTTCTGCTTCCGGGGCTGGACATCAAGGCCGTGCTCGGCGAGCTGAGAGAGCGGGTGACCGAGGAGCTGGACTACCTGCGCGAGGCGGAGGCCCAGCACGGCTTCGCCACCGCCTACCACGGCGACCCCGATTTCTTCGTGCCGGATGTCATCGCCGCGAACGAGCAGATCATCGTCACCGAGTGGCTGGACGGCACCCCACTATCGAAGATCATCACCGATGGCACCAAGGAGCAGCGCGACCGCGCCGGGCTGCTGTTCGTGCGGTTCCTGTTCAGCTCCCCCGCCCGCGCGGGCATGCTGCACGCCGACCCGCACCCGGGCAACTTCCGCGTCCTGCCGGACGGCCGGCTGGGCGTGCTCGACTTCGGAGCGGTCAACCGCATGCCCGACGGCTATCCGGAGGTCTTCGGCACGCTCACCCGCATCTTCAACCAGGGCGACATGCGCGCCGTCGTCCAGGGGCTGCGCGACGAGGGGTTCATCCGCCCCCACATCGAGGTCGACGTCGAGGCGCTGCGGGCCTTCCTCGCCCCCTACGTCGAGCCGACCCGGGTGGAGGAGTTCACCTTCAGCCGCGAGTGGCTGCAGCGGCAGGTCGCGACGGTCACCGACCTGCGGCCGAACAACGTCGTGCGCCAGCTCAACCTGCCCCCCTCCTACGTCCTGATCAACCGGGTGCACGCGGCCGGCATCGGAGTGCTGTGCCAGCTCGGCGCCACGGCCCGCTTCCGCGACGAGGTCGTCCGCTGGGTCCCCGGCTTCGCCGACGGCCCTCCCGCCTCCGCCTAGGTCTGTGCCGATCCGGGTTCACGCGGCGGCGCGCTGTCCGATCCCTCCTCCTACGCTGTACGTGTGACGACCGAACGCACACCCGATGACGCGTCGCGATCCGGCCCGCCGGTCGGCGGTCGGCCGCGGAAGATCGGATGGGGGGCGCTCGCGCTGTTCCTGGCGGCGTTCGCGGTCTTCGAGAGCGTCAAGTACGGCCTGCCCACCACCGCGGCCGCGCTGTTGTTCTTCGCGCTGTGCGACCTGGCCCGGCTCGCGGGGGTTCGTCCGCCCGGCATGCTCTACCAGGCCGTGCACCGCGTGTGGATCCCGCTCGTGGTGCTGATCGCCTACTCCCTCGGGCCGGTCGCGTGGCCGCCGTTGTTCACCGCGGCCCTCGGGTGGCTTACCCGCATCGCCGTCGAAAGAGCCTTCGGTCGCGGATTCCCCCTCACCGATGGCTCGTCCCGTTCGTCCGATGCCGACACCCCACCAACGGCGTCCTGACCATCCGACCTCACCCGCCGAGCCCGCCCCTCACAGCCGGTTCGGCCACGAGAGGGCGAGACGGGTGTGGGTCTTGTCGATGACCGTCCGGCCGTCCAGGGCGGCGTCCGGGGTGTCCCTCGGGTGGACGTCCAGGCGGAGGTCGCCGGTCGCGGGACGTCCCGCGGCGTCCCACTCGCGGACGTGCGCGGCGAGGCGTTCGGCCGGCTCGGCGCCGCCGGGCCCGTAGCCGTCGACGACCAGGGCGAAGCAGGAGTCGGCTCCCTTGCCCCGCCGCAGCACCGCGAGGCCGTCGTCGGCGAGGACGCCGTAGGTCAGCGTGTACCCCTCCATCGCCAGCGGCGCCCGTTCGAGCAGGCCGGAGGCGCCGCTCTCGGCCAGCGAGAACCAGCGCGGCTGGTGGACCGCCAGCCACAGGTTGAACCCGGCGCAGACCTCCGCCGTGCCCGCCGTCACACCGGTCTCGCGTCCGGAGGCGGGGCCGGCCAGCAGGGCCCGGGTCGCGGCGGCGTCGAGGTCACCTCCGGCCGGCGACTCCAGGATGAGCTGGGCGTCCCGGTCCAGCACGTACGTCCGCTCGGGACCGGCGGCCGGGCCGCGCATGCGCATGAAGCCGCAGGGCTGGATCGAGCGGCTGGCCCAGTGGCCCTCCGCACGCTCCAGGGCCACCGAGCACTGGACCCCGCGCAGGTCGAGCGGGACGACGACGCGCCCGCCGGAAGCGATCTGGTCCAGCCACGCGGGTTCGAGGTCCCACACCCCCACCGTGGCGATGACCCGGTCGTAGGGAGCTCGCGCGGAGAACCCCCGCGCTCCGTCCCCGCACACCACGCGGACGCCTGGGTGGCCGGCCGCCGTCAGGTGTGATCGCGCGGCGTCGGCGACGTCCCGGTCGATGTCCACGCTCACCACCTCACCGCCGGGGCCGGCGAGGTGGGCGATGAGCGCCGCGTTGTACCCGGTGCCCGCGCCGATCTCCAGCACCCGGTGTCCGGGCTCGACCCCGAGCTGGTCCAGCATGATCGCCATGATGGTCGGCTGGGAGGAGGAGCTGATCGGCCGGCCGTCGGCGTCCCGCTTGGTGACGATGGGCAGGTCTCGGTAGGCGGCCTCCGGCGGCGTGCCCGGCACGAACAGGTGCCGCGGCACCGACCGCAGCGCGGCCGCCACCGGCTCGCTGAGCGCCCCGCCGCGCTCGCGCACCCGCTCGACGAGCCTACGCCGCAGCCCGGCGAGGTCGGCGAGGTCGGCGCCGTCCGTGGCGGGACCTTCCTGGCGGACCATGGCGTTCTTCCCTCCGCTCGCGGGCGTACCCATCATCCCCGCGAACGGCGAAAGGAGCGAACCTGGCCGTCATCCGGAGAACACCGAAAGGGGCGGACCTGGCCGTGCGGGCCGGTCCGCCCCTGGGTCACCCGGTCGGGTGACGCGGCCACTCGGCGGGAGGCGAGTGGCCGGGCGGGGTGGGAGGCGAGAGCCCACCCTGGGAAGGGGCGGCCGCCCGGTGAGAGAGGAGCGGCCGCCCGAGGATTGTGCCGGTGATGAAGTTCACCAGGCCGGGCGTCGTGGCCGGCGTCGCCGTATCACGGCGCGCCGGCCCGGTGACGGCGGAGTGAGGAGCCGCGCCCGGTGAACGTCTGTCGTCACCGCGCTAGGCCATGCGGGCCAAGGCGTTCCTGAGCCGCAGGGAGGCGCGTTCGGCCTGCTTGCGGGCCCGGCGGATGCGCTGGAGGCGAAGGACGAGACGTTGCTGCTCGGCCTCGTTGTGCAGGGCCTGTATTCGGTCCCGTACCAGTTCCTGGCGGATATACGGGATCTCGCTGCTCCAGGTAGGCAGGAAGCTCATCGTGGTGGCCTTTCGGGTCATGAAGTCTGGTGTGGAAGAACTGTGCTGGTGGGTCAGGCTGCGACCGGGGTCTTGCGGGGACGGCCCCGCGGCCTCTTCCTCGGAACGACGGCTCCGCGAAGGACGAGCTCTCCGCCCCAGACGCCCCACGGCTCCTCGCGCTCCAGCGCGCGGGCGAGGCAGGCCTTCTGGATCGGGCACCCTCCGCAGAGGGCCTTGGCGAACTCGACGTCCTCAGGGGACTCGGCGAACCACAGGTCGGGGTCGGTACGACACGGGATATCGGCTTCGTCGACCAGGTCCATGGTCGTCCAAACCGCCATCTGCGTCACCTCTCTGTTTGCTGGTTGATCTGGTCGTTTACCTCTTTGGGTGTCGGATCTGGCGGCTTGGAAAACAAGAAGGCCGCGGATCCTGGGTACGGATCCGCGGCCTGGAGGCGCTTTTTGTTCCCGGTCAGGTTATGACCGGGTGCCTCCAGGGTGGCGGACCCTGCACCCCACCATTGGCGGTGCTGCTGGTCTGCTCGTCGCCGAACGGACGCCCGAGGGCGGCCGCGTGCTCGGCGATCACGACGGTGGTGCCATAGGCGAAGCCGGCCGCATCGGCCAGGATGCGGGCGGTCTTCTCCTGTCGGAGTTTCGCCGGGCCTGCGACCGTGAGAACGGCGGCCGGCATGGCGACGGGGGCGGTGAAGCGGGCGGCGCCCATGACCGGGGCGGCACCGCGCATGCCACTGCCACGCGGGGAAGCGAGCCACGGCGTGGCGCAAGTCGGAATGAGAATCTGCTTCACGGGGCTCACCTCCCAGGTGATTGCGGGGTTGGACGGGGATCGTCCGACCGGCTTGTGCATGACTCTAAACGCGGACCCGGGGGCCCGGCAACTTATTTTCTACCTGCTATTTCACGGATTTGCTACACGGATCATGCACTCTTGGACGACCGACACGGCGAGGTCTCCGGAGGCGGTGAACATCTGCCCCTGGGCGAGGCCGCGGGCGTTGCCCGACCACGGCGACTCCTGGGCGTAGAGCACCCAGTCGTCGACCTTGAGCGGCCGGTGGAACCACATGGCGTGGTCGAGGGACGCACCGGTGAGGTTGGAGGCGCCCCAGGCGAGACCGTGGGTGAGCAGCACCGTGTCGACCAGCGTGTAGTCGGAGGCGTAGGCGGCCAGCACGACGTGCAGGAGCGGGTCGTCCGGCAGGTCGGCGTCGTACCGGAACCACACCTGCGTCTCGGAGCCGCGCAGGGAGGGGTCGCGGTAGGCCTCCCAGGTGAGCGGCGTGACGTAGCGGGCGTCGACCGGGCGCGGCTTGGCCAGCCAGCTCCGCCACGGCTCGGTGTCGCCGACGAGGTCGAGCATGCGGTCTTGGAACAGCGGCAGCGTCTCGGGGTCGGGCACCGACGGCATGGACGCCGCCTGGTGGCCGATGCCCTCCTCCAGGACGTGGAAGGACGCCGACATGGTGAAGATGGCCTTGCCGTGCTGGATGGCGACGACCCGCCTGGTGGTGAACGAGCGGCCGTCGCGCACCCGCTCGACGTTGAAGACGATCGGGACCGCCGGGTCGCCGGGCCGGATGAAGTAGGCGTGCAGGGAGTGCACGGTGCGGTCGCCCGGCACGGTGCGGCCGGCCGCGACCAGCGCCTGCGCCGCCACCTGCCCGCCGAAGACGCGCTGGATGCGCTCTTCCGGGCTCCTGCCCCGGAAGATGTCCTGCTCGATCTGCTCCAGGTCGAGCAGGTCGAGGACCTCCTTGAGCGCCTCGTTCACGTCACTTCCCCTCCGCGGCAGATGTCCAGGACGGCCTGGCCGTAACGCTCGAGCTTGACGCGCCCGATGCCGGCGATCGAGAGCAGGTCCTCCTCGGTGGTGGGGACCCGCTCGGCCAGTGCCTGGAGCGTAACGTCCGTGAATACGACGTACGTCGGCACCTTGGCCTCTTTCGCCGCATTCGTACGCCAGAGCTTAAGCCGCTCGAGGAGCTCCTGGTCATAGTCGGCGGGACAGGTGGCGCAGCGGCCGAGCTTCTGCTCGGCGGCCACGGTGAGGGTCTTGCCGCAGACGCGGCAGGAGATGGGCACGGCGACGCGGGCCTGCGCGGCGCGGCGCTCACGTGGGCCGGACCGGGCCGGGCCGGGCGCGGCGGAGGCGGCCGTGCCGGTGAGGCCGTCGAGGAAGCGGGACGCGCGCCGCGCCTTGCGGCCGCCCGCCGACCGCGCCAGCGCCCAGGACAGGTGCAGATGGGCCCGGGCGCGGGTGACGCCGACGTAGAGCAGGCGCCGCTCCTCCTCGATCTGCTCGGGGGTCTCGGCGTAGACGATCGGCAGCATGCCGTCGGTGAGGCCGATCAGGAAGACCGCGTCCCACTCGAGGCCCTTGGCGGCGTGCAGGGAGGCGAGCGTCACCCCCTCGATCGGCGGGGCGTGCTGCTCGGTGGCGCGGCGCTCGAGTTCGGCGACGAAGCGGGCGAGGTCGCCGCCCTCGGCCGCCATGTCCTCGGCCAGCTCGGCGAGCGCGTTGAGCGACTCCCACCGCTCGCGGGCGGAGCCGCCGCCGGGGGCCTCGGCCGTGAGCCCGATGCCGCCGAGGATGTCGTGGACGGCCTGCGCGAGCGGCTGCTCGTCGTTGGCCGAGCGGGCGGCGCCCCGGAGCAGCACGACGGCCTGCCGGACCTCGGGCCGCTCGAAGAAGCGCTCGGCGCCGCGCAGGAGATAGGGGACGCCGGCCTCGGTGAACGCCTGCTCGTACAGCTCGGACTGGGCGTTGACCCGGAAGAGCACGGCGATCTCGCGCGTGGGCACGCCCTGGGCGATGAGCTCCTTGACCCGCGCGGCGACCGCCGCGGCCTCGGCGGGCTCGTCGTCGCACTGGGCGAACACCGGCCGCGGCCCGTCGGGCCGCTGCGCGACCAGTTCGAGCCGGTGGGGCGTGCGCGCCTTGGCCAGCAGGCTGTTGGCCAGCCCGACGACCTGCGGCGTGGAGCGGTAGTCGCGCACGAGCTTGACCACCGTGGCGGAGGGGTGCTCGACGGCGAAGTTGGTCAGATAGCGCGGGGTGGCGCCGCTGAAGGAGTAGATGGTCTGGTTAGGGTCGCCGACCACGCAGATGTCGTCGCGGCCGCCCAGCCAGGTGTCGAGCAGGAGCTTCTGCAGCGGGTTGACGTCCTGGTACTCGTCGACCACGAAGTAGCGGTACTGACGGCGGATCTCTGAGGCGACCTCCTCGTGCTCGGTCATCACCGCGGCGGTGAGCTCGAGGATGGTCTCGAAGTCGACCAGGTGGCGCTGGCGCCGGAGCGTCTCGTACGCCTCGTAGAGATGGGCGACCTCCTGGGCGGGGATCGGCGGCGTGCGGCCGGCCTTGGCGGCGAGGGCGGCGTACTCCTCGGGGGTCGCCTGGGTGACCTTGGCCCACTCGATCTCGGCCGCGACGTCGCGCAGCTCGCCGCGGTCGGGGGTGCGCCGCGCCACCCGGCACGCCTCGACCAGCAGGGGCAGCTTGGACTCCACGACCCTCGGCGGCTCGCCGCCGATCACGCGTGGCCAGAAATAGGTGAGCTGGCGCAGCGCGGCGGCGTGGAAGGTGCGCGCCTGGACGCCGGTCGCGCCGAGTGCGCGCAGGCGCTGCTTGAGCTCGCCGGCGGCGCGCGTGGTGAAGGTCACAGCGAGCACGCTCTGTGCGTCGACGACGCCGGAGCGGACGGCGTGGGCGATGCGGTGGGTGATCGCCCTGGTCTTGCCGGTGCCGGCGCCCGCGAGCACGCACACCGGCCCCCGCACCGCCTCGGCCACCTCGCGCTGCTCCGGGTCGAGCCCGGCGAGGGCGTCTTCGCGCTCCAAACTGGGCCTCCTAACGTGCGATGCGGACGGTGTGCTGGCATCATCCTTCCAGCAGCCGGCCGCCCGCGCGGCCTGCATGTGGACAACCTGAAAAGCGCTCCCAGGTTGGTGCCCTACGCTCTCGGCTGTGCGCGTCGGGGGTTCTCGTACGTGCGCGAGTGCGAGGTTTGCTCCACAATGGGAGCCGATGGTTTCGGGGAAGGAAGACGTCCAGTGAGAAGCGCGGTAACGGTGGGATCGCTCGCTCTGGCCACCGTACTCCTCGCACCGGCGGCCGCGTCGCCCGCCGGCGCGACCACCACGCCGACACCCTCCCCCAGCGCCACCCAGGCACCGCCCGGTGAAGACGTGCTGGCCTCGACCATCGTGCGCACCTACGCCTACGGCCGCCAGTCGGCCCGCCAGCGCATGGACGTGTGGTGGGATCCGCACGCCGGCCGCAGGCCGGGCGTGTTCGTCATCCACGGCGGCTGGTGGAACAGCGGCGACAAGAAGTACATGACCGAGGTCACCCGCTCGTACGCCGCGATGGGGTACACCGTCTTCAACATCAACTACCGGCTGTCGCAGGAGGCCGCCTGGCCGGCGCAGCGCACCGACACGCTGGCCGCCATCGCCACCGCCCGCCGGCACGCCGACTTCTTCTCCTTCGACCCCGACCGCTATGTCGTCGTCGGGTTCTCGGCGGGCGGCCACCTCGCCACCGCGGTCGGCACCTACAAGGACGGCCTGCCCGGGCTGCGCGGCGTCGTCGGCATCTCGCCGGTGATCTCCCCGCTCACCGCCTACTCCGACGGCGACGAGGGCGCGGACTTCGACCAGCGCAAGCTCCGCCAGAGCGCCATCGCGCTGGCCGGCGGCTGCCGTCCCACCGGCGCCTGCGCGAGGGTCTGGTCCAGCATGGAGGTGCCCTGGCACGCCAGCGCGCACGACGCCCCCGTCCTCACGGTGCACTCCTCGGACGAGTTCGTGCCCGCCTACCAGAGCGAACTGCTGAAGGAGCAGCTCAACCAGGTGGGCGTGGCGATGAACATCCGCGTCGTGCCGGGGTACTTCCACAGCGCGCCGCTCTACCGCGAGCCCGGCGTCGCCGAGGGGGTCCGCGAGTGGGTCGCCGGCAAACTGGCCGCGCCCGCCGCGCCGAAGCCGGCGAGCGGCTCCAAGTCGGTAGCGTCCGGACACCTGCCTTCGCTGCGCCGGGTCGGCTCGCACTGACGCGGGCGTCGGGTCGGCGCGCACTGACGCGGGCGTCGGATGCCGGGAACACCAGCGGGAGCGCCGGTGTTGCCAGGTGATGCCGACGATGAAGGGATAAATCAGGCTATGGCGCTCAAGGTGTACACCACCAGCTGGTGCGGTCCCTGCAAGAGGCTCAAGGGCCAGCTCATGCGCGAGGGCATCTCCTTCCAGGAGATCGACATCGAGGCCAACCCAGACGCGGCCAAGTTCGTGGAGAGCGTCAACAACGGCAACCAGGTCGTGCCCACGGTGGTGCTCGAAGACGGCACCGCCCTGACCAACCCCTCGGTCATCAAGCTCAAGGGGCTGCTCGCGCGGGCGAAGGCCTGACGCGACCCCCTCGGCGCCCGCCGGCGACGGGCTCGGCCCGCTCGCCGGCGTCCCGTCGCGAGTCCCCCGTCCCGCTGACGGTCGCCCTGTCTCGCTGAGGGGTTGCCGGTCTGATCGGGGTACCCCGTCTGGTTACGGGCCCCCTGCCCCACTGACGGGTTGCCCATCTCATGGCAGGTTGCCCGTTTCGCTGCGGGGCCTCCGTCCCGGTGACGGTTCGCCATGTTCCGCAGCCGGACGGCCCCGTCCGGCGGCCGCGACCCGGGGTTGCCTCCTCGGCTACCAGTCGCCCGGGAGGTAGGAGCCGTACCACGTCTCGATGAGGCGGCGGGCGATGGAGACCCCCGGCGGCAGCCGGATGTCGCCGTTCTCCACGGCCGCGCCCAGCTCGGCGCGCGTGAGCCAGAGCGCCTCGGCGATCTCCTCGGGGTCGCGGGTGATCTCGGTGGTCGTGGCCCTGGCGAAGAATCCGAGCATGAGGCTGCGCGGGAACGGCCACGGCTGGCTGCCCAGATAACGGGGCTCGGCGACGGTGACGCCGACCTCCTCGAACACCTCGCGCGCGACGGCCTGCTCGAGCGACTCGCCGGGCTCGACGAAGCCGGCCAGCACCGAGAAGCGTCCCTCGGGCCACTGCGGGCCGCGGGCCAGCAGGCAGCGGTCGTCGCCGTCGTGGACGAGCATGATGACCGCCGGGTCGACGCGGGGGAAGTGCTGGCTGCCGTCGTTCGGGCAGACCCGCATGTGGCCGCCGTTGATGATGTTCGTGCGGCCGCCGCACCTCGGGCAGTGCTCGTGGGTGGCGTGCCAGGCCTCCAGCGCGACGGCGTTGACCAGCAGGCCGGCGTCGCGGTCACTGAGCGCGGCCCCCGCCTTGCGCAACCCCTCGGTGGCGACGTCGGCCCAGTCGGGCACGTCCTGGATCGCCTCGGCGACCTCGGTGCCCTCGGGCAGCGGCGCGGAGGGGGGAAGCGGCAGCTCGCCCTTCACCGCGACGGCGAAGTAGGCGACGCCGCCGGGGTCGACGCCGAGCAGGTAACGCTCGCCGGGCGGCGCCTGGTGCGGGGACACGAACACCAGGTTCGCCGTGCCGTTGTCGCGGCGGATCAGCGTGTTGCCGTCACTGATGAGCAGGACGCGCGTCGCGGGGTCGGCCCACGCGGTCTTCAACCAGGCCTCGTCGTTGCGGTGCAGGGCGGACCTGTCGACGCCTCCTCGCGCCAGAAGCAGGGGACCGAGCAGCCGCTGGCCCTGCGACATCTCTCCCACGTGCGTCTCCCTCCCAGCAGGTTGTCCATCCTATGCCGCTGAAGATGGCCGACCGAAATGCCCGGCGGGCGGCCACAACACGGACATTCAGCGTGATTAGCATGTCCAGCAGCGAGTGATATCGCGGTGCGGCTAGGATTCACCCGGTCAAGTTAGGTTAGCCTTACCTGATTCCGGGGGTGTCCTGCGTGCGGCTGTACCTCACCGCGCTGAACCCGACCGACTCGGTCACCGATGGATTCCTGCCGGCCGCCCGCGCGCTCGGCTGTGAGGTGACGCTGCTCACCGACCGGCCCGAGCGGTACACCGGGGTGGAGACCCTGCGCACCGACGTGCGCGACGCGCGCGCGGTCATCGACGCGATCGCCCGCCACCGCCGGCCCGACGCGATCTTCTCCGACTCCGACCACATCCAGCCCGAGACCGCGCTGGCCGCCGACTACTTCGGGCTGCCGGCCAAGGACTGGCGCGCCTGCCTGACCGCCAAGAACAAGGCGCTCATGCGGCGCCGGCTCGCCGCCGCGGGAGTGGAGCAGGTGTGGTCCGCGCGGGTCGGACCCGGCGAGCCCGTGCCGGACCCGCCGGCGTACCCGGTCGTGGTCAAGCCGCGCGAGGGGGTCGCCAGCGAGGACGTCGTGCTGGCCGCCGGCGCGGAGG
This sequence comes from Sphaerisporangium sp. NPDC005288, assembly GCF_040607475.1. Classification (NCBI taxonomy): domain Bacteria; kingdom Bacillati; phylum Actinomycetota; class Actinomycetes; order Streptosporangiales; family Streptosporangiaceae; genus Sphaerisporangium; species Sphaerisporangium sp. NPDC005288. The sequence continues at coordinate 26,849 of NZ_JBEXGT010000039.1, forward strand.
AGCTGGCCGCGGCGGTCGCGGGCATCCGCGCCCGGCGCCCGGGGGCCGCGCTCGTGATCGAGGAGTACCTGGAGGGTCCCCTGCACACCCTGGAGACCCTCGGCGACGGTCACGCGCTCCACGTCCTCGGCGGCTTCCACACCACCCTCGGCCCCCTCCCCCACTTCGTGGAAGAACGCCTCGACTGGGACCCGCGAGCGCTCCCCGGCCGGCCCGTCCCGCACGCCCCTGACGCGGGCCCAGGCCACCGCGTCCCATCCGCCCTTGACGCGCCGCGGGGACGGGCCGTCCCGGACGTCCTTGACGCGGGCTCTCGCCACCGCGTCCCAACCGCCCTTGACCCGCCGCGGGGACGGTCCGTCCCGGACGGCGCCGAGGCGGGGCCGCGCGAGCATGTCGTGCGGGCGCTCGCCGCGATCGGCGCCGGGTTCGGCGCCTGCCACACCGAGTACGTCATCACCGCCCGCGGTCCGCGGATCGTGGAGGTCAACTACCGGCTCATCGGCGACACCTGCGGCTTCCTGCTCGCCGACCTGCTCGGGGTGCCGCTGTTCGAGCACATCCTGCGGGTGCACCTCGGCGAGCCCGCACAGGCCCCGCCGCCGGTCTCCGGTCACGGCGCGGCGCTGAGCCTGGTCGCGGAGCGGGCAGGGGTCGTCAAGGCGGGGCCGGGCGACGTGGCCGAGACCATCGGCGGCGTGCGCCTGCGCCACCGCGCGTTGCGCGCGCCCGGGGACGTCGTGGAACCGACCCACACCAACCGCGACTACCTCGGCATACTCCGCGCTGTCGGGTCCGGCAGGCAGGCCGTCGACCGCGCCATCGAGGCCTTCCGCGCCCGCGCCCCTTGGGTGGTCGAGTGACCCGGGCCACCGCCGAGCGCGAGGAGACCTCCTCCGGCCTTCGTCCCGGCGAGCCCTCCCGTGACCATCGCGCCCCACACGGCCATGGCGACCATGTCGGCCATGTGGGCAATGGAGGCAAGGACGCGCAGCGCGGCCAGGACGAGGCGGGTGCGCCGGATGGCGCGGACGGTCCCGGCCGTGTGCGGGACGCGGGGCCGCGCGGCGGCGGACCGCGCGAGCCGTATCTGGCCGCCCGGGTGCTGGACGCGCTGGTCCGCGAGGACTACGGCGGCCTGGCCTCCCGGATGACCCGCACCAAGGACGGCGTCCAGCTCGTGCTGCCCTCCGGGCGGCGGGTGCGCCTGACACCGGGCCACCTGTACCAGGACTTCAAGGTCGCCCGTGGGCAGTCGCTGACCCTGGCCGAGGTGCTCGACGCGCTGGTCCAGAGCGCCGCCCCCGGGGACGCGGAGGGCGTGGCCGCCTTCGCCGAGGAGTGCCGCGCGGCGCTGCGCGCGTACGAGTTGCACGACCCTCGCCGGGACGAGATCCTGGCCCGCCTTCGCCCCGTCCTGCCGGCCTCCGCCCACGCCGGCGATGAGGCGTCTTTGAGCCGGACGGTCGCCTACGAGACGCTCGCCGCGTTCGCCGACCATCCGGTCTACCCCACCTCGCGCGCCCGCCTCGGCCTCGCCGACGACGAGGTCGCCGCCTACGCCCCCGAGTTCGCGCCGTCCTTCCCGCTGCGCTGGGCGGTCGTGCCGGTCGAGCGGGTGACCAGGCCGGCGGCCATGGGCGCGCTTCCCGCGTGGTGGCCCGCGCACGACGCCGAGCACCTGCGCTTCCCGGTGCACCCGCTGACCGTGGCCGCCGTCCGCGCGATACCCGGTGTACTGCTCCTGGACGAGCCGTACCTGGCGGTGCGTCCCACGCTGTCGATGCGCACCGTGGAGGTGGACCCGCGCACGCACCTCAAGCTGCCCCTGACGACGAGCACGCTTGGCGCGCGCAACCGGCGGTCCATCAAACCGGGCACGCTGGAGGACGGCGCGCGGGCGGAGCTGCTGCTGCGGGAGATCCTGCGCCGCGAGGACGGCCTGGACGTGCTGGTCGCCGACGAGCAGACCTACGCGCACGCGGGGCACGACCACCTCGGCTGGATGCTGCGCAGGCTGCCCCCCGGCGAGATCGTCCCGGTCGCCGCCCTGACCGCGCCGTTCCCCGGCGGCGGCCGGGTGATCGACCAGTTGGCCGCCCGTTACCGGGGCGGCGAGGTGGCCGCGTTGCTGGCCGACTACCTGCGCGTGCTGTTCACCTGGAATGTCCGCTTGTTCGTCACCTATGGCGTCGCGCTGGAGGCGCACCAGCAGAACCTCGCCCTGGTCTTCGACGAGGACGCGGGCCCCGGCGCGGCGATGCGGTTGCTCGTCAAGGACGACGACGGGTTGCTCGCCTCCCCGGAACGGCTGCTCGCGGCGGGGCTGGAGGTCCCCGCGTTCGCCGACCCGCGCATGCTCAACGGCGACCCGCACGCGCTCGCGGACGTGTTCGTCACGATCACTCTGCATCTGGCCGCCGCCGCGGTGGCGTTCGGCGCGGGCCATGGCGAGCTGGTCGCGCCGGCGCTGGAGAGCGCGCTGGCCGAGTACGGCGGCGACCCGGTGGCGCGGCTGCTGCGCGCCCGCACGCTGGACGCCGCCCGCCTGGTCGGCAAGTCCATGGTCAGCGCCGGAACCCTGGTGGCCCGGTCGCGCATCGTCTCGGCCGACATCAACAAGCACTACGGCGCCAGCGGGCCGAACTACCTGCGCCACCACCTCCGGAGAGAGGCCGACCATTGAACGGCGTCGTATGCGACTCCGCCCACTACGGGGAGGGGACAGGCAACGCGGGCGAGGCGGAGGGCGCCGGGAACGCAAACCACGCGGAAGGCGCAGGGAAGGCCGAGGGTGCCGAGCCGGCGTGGCGGCGCGTCGCGGAGCGGGCGACGCTGGCGGCGCTGCTGCGGTGCTGCGTGCGGGAGGTCGCCGGACCGCGCGGACAGGTCTGGGCCGCCGCGCCGTACCTGCTGCTGCGTCTGGCGGGCACCCTCATCCGCGTGCCGGCCTCCGGAGGGATCGCACTCCGCTTCGACGGCGACGCCGAACGGCTGTGGCACGGCGCCTGGCGCCCGCTGTCGGCCGACCACCTCGTCCGCCTGGTCGAGGCCGAACTCGGCGAGATCCCTCCGGTCGACGCCGAACAGGACGAGCTCCGCGCCGTCGATGCCGAACCCGAGGAGACCCGCCCGGTCGAGGGGGAACCAGGCAAGGCCCGTCCACGTGAGAATGAGCCGGGCGAGGTACAGCCGGTCGAGACCGAACCTACGGAGATCCGCCCGGTCGAGGGCGAACCGGGCGATGCCCGTCCGGGTGAGGCCGAGCGGGGCGAGGTCCAACCAGTCGAGAGGGAGTCGGGCGCGGCTTCGGGAAACGGTGGGGCGGGCGACTTCGGGGCCGGTCGGGGGGAGGGCTCCGTCGCGGCTCGGCCCGTGCTCCGGCGTAACGAGGAGTTCGCCGGGCAGGTCGCCGCGAGTCGTGCGGCCATCGCGGTCATGCTGCGCGAGCGGGCAGGCGCGAAGCCTCCCCAGGATCCGTGGCTGGCCTCGGAGCAGGCGCTGGTGCTCGGGCACCCGTTCCACCCCTCCCCCAAGTCCAGAGGCGGCGCGGGGTGGGTCCGGTACGCGCCGGAGTCGCACGCCGCGTTCCCGCTGCGGCTGCTGGGCGTGCGGGACGACGTGCTGGCGACCGGCGGCGACTCCGGGGCCCTCGACGGGCTCGGCGAGGCGCCGCCCGGGTACACGCTGCTCCCCGCCCACCCGTGGCAGCTCGAGCTGCTCGCCGCCGAGCTGGCCGCCCCGTTCGCGGACGGGCGGCTGGTGGACCTCGGGGACGCCGCGCTGCCCGCGGTCCCGACCTCCTCGGTGCGCACGGTGTACGAGCCGGCGATCGGCAAGTGCCTGAAGTTCGGCCTCGACGTGCGCATCACCAACTGCGTGCGCAAGAACGCCTGGTACGAGCTGGCCTCGGCGGCCGAGGTGAGCGCCCGGCTCGCGCCGGTGTTCGCCGACCTGGCGCGGCGCCTGCCCGGCACCCGCTGGCTGCCCGAACCGGGGTACCGCTCGGCGCGGCTCGGGACGCGCCTGCTGGAGGGGCTGGGCGTCATCGTCCGGTCCAGCCCGTGGGAGGTCGCCGGTCCCGGGGTCACTCCGATCCTCGCCGGGACCCTGGCAGCCCTGGGCGCCGTCCCGGACGGCGAGGCGCCGGAGCCGGCGGCGGTGGTGACCGCGCTGCGGCGCGAGCCGGTGCGGTGGTGGGGCGCGTACGTGGATCACGTGGCGCTGCCGGTGCTGGACGCCTATTTCGGGCACGGCGTGGTGCTGGAGCCCCACCTGCAGAACGTCCTGGTCGGCATCGACGCCGACGGCATGCCGATTGAAGCGATATTTCGTGACATGGAGGGCACCAAGCTGGTCGAAGGCCGCCACGACCTGTCCGGGCTTCCGGATCCGGTCACCAGGGCCGCCACCTACGACGCCGCGCGCGGCTGGAACCGCGTGGTCTACTGCATCATGGTGAACCACCTCCCCGAGATCGCCGCCACCGTCGCGGGAACGGCCGCGCCGCACGCCCGCGACGACCTGCTCCACGAGCTGTGGGCGGACGCCCGGGGGCGCGTCGCCCGCCACGCCGGCCGCGGCCGGCTCCCGCTCCCCCTGCGCGACCTGCTGGCCGGAGCCCCGCTACCCGCCAAGGCCAACCTGACCACCCGGTGGGCCCGCTCGGCCGACCGCGACGCGGGATACGTCCCCGTGGCCAACCCGTTCGCGGGGGTGCCGGCGTGAACATCCCCGACCGGGTGCGCGAACGCGCCGAACGCCTCGCCGACGCCCTGCCCGCCTATGTGTACGACCTGGCCGCGCTCGACCGGCACGCCGCCGCCGTCCGGGCGGCCCTGCGGGACGTCGAGCTGTACTACGCCGTCAAGGCCAACCCCGACCCCGCCCTGCTGCGCACCCTGGCCCCGTACGCCGACGGCTTCGAGGTGTCCTCCGGCGGCGAGGTCGCGCACGTCCGCTCAGTGCTGCCGCAGGCCCGCCTCGCGTTCGGCGGCCCGGGCAAGACCGACGCCGAGCTGGCCCTGGACGTCCACCGCCTGCACGTCGAGAGCCCCGGCGAGCTTCGCCGGCTCATCGAGACCGGAGCCCCGGCCGACGCGCTGCTGCGGGTGAACCTGGCCGTGCCGGTCCAGGGCGCCGCACTGGCCATGGGCGGCGGCGCGACGCCGTTCGGCATGGACCCCGGCGGGGTGCGGGAGTGCCTTTCGCTGCTGCGCCGGCAGAACAGGGTGCGGCCGCGCGGCCTGCACGCCCACCTGGCCAGCGGCCTGCGCGCGCCCGACCTGCTCGACCTGGCCAAGGCGGTCCTGGGCTTCGCCCGCGACCTGTCCGGCGAAGGGCATATCCCGACAAGCCGGGACCTCGGCCAGGACGCGCCGGCCGTGGAGGTCAACCTCGGCGGCGGCATGGCCGTGTCGTACCACGACCCGTCCGAGCTGTTCGACTGGGAGACCTACGGACGGGGGCTCGCGGAGCTGCGCGAGCCTGGCGAGCTGTTGCGCGTCGAGCCCGGCCGGGCGCTGACGGCGTACTGCGGCTGGTACCTCACCAGGGTGATCGACGTGAAGCGGGTCCACGGCGAGGTCTTCGCCGTGGTCACCGGCGGCACCCACCACCTGCGCACCCCCGCGGCCAAGGGCCACGACCAGCCGCTGGCCGTGCTGCCGACCGGCCGCCCCGGCACGGGCGCGACCGCCGAGCCGGTCACCGTGGTCGGCCAGCTCTGCACCCCCAAGGACGTCTTCGCCCGCCAGATGCCCATGACGGTCAACGTCGGGGACATCGTGGCCTTCGGCCTGGCCGGCGCCTACGCCTGGACCATCTCCCACCACGACTTCCTCATGCACCCCAAGCCCGGCTTCCACTACCTCACCTGAGCCGGAGGAGAATTCCCCGAGGGGGACGTCGAGAGGGCGGGGACGGCTCCGACTCCCTGGTGAGAGGCCGGAATCGGCGGGGACGACGATCCTTGGGGGAACGACGGTGGACGCGGTGAGGACGAACACGCTCAAGGCGCCCGGGGCGACGCTGTACTACGAGGTGCGGGGCGAGGGGCCGGTGCTGCTGCTGATCTGCGGCGGGGTGTACGACGCGGCCGGGTACGCGGGCCTGGCGGGCCGGCTCGCCGAGCGCTACACCGTGGTCACCTACGACCGGCGCGGCAACGGGCGCAGCCCGCTCGACGGGGCGCCGGAACACCAGAGCGTCGAGGTGCACGGCGACGACGCCGGCCGCGTGCTGACGGCGGTGGGCGTCACGGCGGAACGGCCCGCTCACGTCTTCGGCAACAGCTCCGGCGCCGAGATCGGGCTGGAGCTCGCCACCCGCCATCCCGAGCTGGTGCGCACCCTGGTCGCCCACGAGCCGCCCGTCTTCGACCTGCTGCCCGACCGCGACCACTGGCGTGCCGTCGTCGACCAGGTCGAGAAGGTCTTCACCGAGGAGGGCGTCGAGGCCGCGGGTCAGGCGCTCTCCGCCGCGATGGGCATGGGCGGCGGCGAGCCGTCCGAGGAGGACAGGGCGGACGGGGCGGACGGGGCCCAGAGGGTGGACGGAGGCGGAGCGGACGGGGCGGAAGGCGCGTCCGGAGGCCAGGCCGCTGGTGAGGGGGACGCCGCGGCGGCGCACGGCCCTGAAGGGGGGATGGACGCCGGGATGGCCGAGATGATGGAGCGCATGGGGAGGAACTTCGCGTTCTTCATCGGCTACGAGGTGCCGGGGTTCTCCCGTTACGCGGTCGACGTCGCCGCGCTGCGCGCGTCGGGGGTGCGGGTGGTGCCGGCCGTGGGCGAGGCGTCGCAGGGTGAGCCGCCGTACCGGGCCACCATCGCGCTGGCCGAACTCCTCGGCGCCGAGCCGGTCGCGTTCCCCGGCGACCACGGGGGCTTCGGTTCCCAGCACGTGGCCTTCGCCACCCGGCTGGACCAGGTGCTGTCGGCGTCCTGACCCACCACCCAGCTGGACCAGGTGATGTCGGCGTCCTGACCCACCGCCCGCTTCCCACACCCGTGGACAGGGTTTCCTTGATCGCGAACGGACCCGCGACCCGCGGCCGGGGCCTGCAGACCTGCCCCGCGCGACGGACGCCGTGCCGCGCGTGCCGCGCCACGGGAACGGGGCGGGGGCGCCGGGCGGGATGCCCGGGCGCGGGCGATACGGTCGAGGGCATGTCGCGATCATCGGACGCAGAGGTGTCCCCGGAGCCGGTCTCTCCTTCCGCCTCGTCCTCGCCGGCCGTCACGGCGGACGATCTCGACCGGACCGTCCTGATGGCCGTGGAGACCCTGCGGCGGGTGCCGGAGGACGCCTGGCACCAGAGGGCCGGCTCGCTGGAGTGGGACCGCTGGGAGACCATCCAGCATCTGAGCGACGACTTCTTCTCCTACGCCATCCGGCAGGGCCCTAGGACGCCGTTCGTGGACCGGCACCTGCCGCTCGTCTGGGAGAGCCGCAGGCCCGGCGGCCCAGCCAGCGCCTTCCGCTCCGACCCCGAGGCGGGGCCGGACGGGCTGTTGCGGATGCTGGAGGCGACCGGGGCGCTGCTCGCCGCCATCGTGCGCACCAAGCCGCCGCACACCCGGACGTACCACGTGTACGGGGCGTCCGACCCCGAGGGGTTCGCCGCGATGGGCGTCGTGGAGGCGCTGGTCCACGTGCACGACGTCATCGACGGGCTCGGGCTCGCGTGGGAACCGCCCGCCGACCTGTGCGTTCGCGTCCTCGCCCGCCTGTTCCCCGACGCTCCGGACGACACCGAGCCCTGGCCCACCCTGCTGTGGGCGACCGGCCGCGGCGAGCTTCCCGGACGTCCGCGTCCGGCCACCTGGCGCTGGTACGGCGCCCCTCGCGCGTGACTCTTCCACCCTCGCCTTGTTAGCGGATTTTCCTATTTCTGTGACTTGCCGGGAAATCGGCGATTAGGCCTAGCTATTTCGCCCTCCCTTCACGGCGTTCCCGCAATTGCCGCAGCCTCGGCGCCTTCTCGCAATTCCGGTCGATCGGCTCTCCAGCGGAAAGCGGCGAACGTTTGTTGCGAACATTCCCTTCCACGGGGTAAGGATCGAACGCCAAGTGGGGATGGGCACCAGGGGGATTCGCCGGAGAGAGGGCGGGGCTATGTCCGAGAAAGCACATAACTCCGAAATAGACGATGAAAGCGGATGCGGGACACCGCGGAGAACAGCGGATTCGGCACCGGTCAAGGCTCCTGTCACCGATCGAGATCGGGCCGATGACGATGAGCGCCGATGACACCGTTTCCGAGAAGCGCGCGGCCGACGACGCCGGCCTGCTCACGGTTTTGCGCCGCCACCTGCTCGCCGAAGGCGTCCGCTGCCGCGTCTTCATGAGGATGCGCCTTGCCATCGGCACCGAGGCGATCCCGGCGCAGCGCGCCTGCCGTCCGCCCGAGCTGACCGTCTACGGGCCGGACGGGAAGACACGGGCGAAGGTCACGGTGCGCACGAGACTGTGGGGCACCGCGTTCCTGGTCAGCCCGGCCGGAGACGCCCCGGAGTTCCAGTTCCCCATCGGCCAGATCTGCGAGACCCTGCGCTGGCTCTCGCTGCTGGCCAACGACGAGCTCTCGCTCGACGCCCCGGTCGGCTCCGGCCCCGAGTGACAACACCAGGTGAGAACACCGGCAGCGGGTGCGGCCCGGCCGTCACCCGTCCTTGGGAACCGACTCGATGAGGCGGACCAGGCCGGCGGAGTCGAGCAGGTCCACCGGGCGGACGGTCTGGTTGGCCCTGACGTAGTGGAAGGCGGCGCCGACCTTCCCCAGGGGAACTCCGGCGAGGTGCGACCAGGCCAGGCGGTAGGCGGCGAGCTGCACCGAGGCGGCCCTGGCGGCGCCGCCGCGCGGACGCTCGCCGGTCTTCCAGTCGACGACCACGTACCCGTCGCCGTCGGCGAAGACCGCGTCCATGCGGCCGCGCACCAGCCGGTCGGCGATCATCGTCTCGAAGGGGACCTCCAGGTCGACCGGCTCTAGAGCCGCCCACGGGCTCTCCTCGAACCGTGACTGCAGCTCGGCGAGCTGGGCGTCGGCGCCGGACAGCTCGTCGGAGGCGCCGGGCAGCTCGAAGTCGTCGATCAGCCGCTGCTGGCCCCACCGTCCCTCCAGCCAGCGGTGGAAGGCGGTGCCCCTGCGCGCGAGCGGCGCGGGCTTGTGGGGCAGCGGGCGGCGGATCTGGCGGGCCAGCGCCGCGGGGTCGGCCGCCAGGGTGACCAGCGAGGAAACCGTCAGATGCGCGGGCAGCTCCACGACCGCGCCGCCGCGCCGCCTGCTCTGCTCGCGCTCGCGGAGCAGCAGCTCGGTGTCGCGCGCCCAGGCCCGGACGCGCTCGCGCTCCCACTCTTTCAGCGGAAGGTCGTCCAGCGACGGCGCGGCCCGCGAGGTCGCCGCGTCGGAGGACGCCGACCCCGAAGGCGCCGTGTCCGAGCGGGCGCCGTCGGAGGAGGCCGTGTCGGAGGAGACCGTGTCGGAGGGGACTTCGTCGGAGGACGTCTCCTCCGAGCGAGCGCCGTCGGAGGACGCCGCGTCGGACAGGACGGCGCCGGGACGCGGGGACGGCGGCGGAGGGGCGTCCCAGGAGGTCGTGTGCGGGGGGACCTCGGGCCAGAGGTCGTCCTCGGCGGGATCTTCCAGGGGCGGGAGATCCTCGGCGACGGCGTCGTCGAGGGGCAGGTCATCCCAGGGGAAGTCCTCCGGGACGTCGTCGTCCCAGGGGACCTCCTCCCATGCGAAGTCGTCCGCCGGGACCGCAGGGACCGCCATCGGGGGCGAGGCAGGGCCGCCGGGAGCACCCACCCCCGCGGCGACGACGGGCCCGCCCGGCGACTCGGAGCCGCCGGAGAAGGCCGGGCCGTCAGGCGACGCGCCCGAGAGGACGGGGTGGTCCGAGGCCACGCCGGACGAGGCCGGACGATCCGAAGATGCCCCCGAGGAGGCCGGACCATCCGGAGACGCCCCCGAGGAGGCCGGGTGGTCGGAAGACACGCCAGAGGAGGCCGTATGGCCGGGGGACGCGCCCGAGGAGTGGTGCGGGGAGGCGGCGAGGGCGGCCAGGACCATGTCGGCGCCGGTGCGGACGGCCTCGTACCGCTCACCCTCGGGGGTGGCCGGCCAGGCGGCCGAAGCGGGCTCGGCCAGCAGGGGGTTGGCGGCGTCCTCCTCGACGTCCGGCGCCCAGTACGCCACCTGCCCGCAGGAGTCGCGGACCTCCCGCAGGAAGCTGGAGGGCTCCAGCGGCCTGGCGGCCGACCCCCAGCGGTACCCGGAGGCGATCAGCAGGTAGTGGGCCCGCGTGACGGCGACGTAGGCCAGCCGCCGCTCCTCCATCAGGTCGCGCTCGCGGCAGCGCTCGTCGAACTCGGCCAGGTCGTCCTTCTCCAGCCCTTCCAGAGCCGGCAGGTCGGCCCGGTCGCCGCGAAGCGGGTAAGGGAGCTTGCGGGGGTTCTCCGTCCACCGGGAGTTGGTCGCCGGCGTCGCCGGGAAGACGCTGCCCTTGGCCAGGCCGCCGCGCTGGGTGGTGAGCTGCGAGAGCCCCGGCACGATGACGACCGGCCACTCAAGCCCCTTGGAGGCGTGGACGGTCATGAGCTTGACGCTGTTGGTCTCGCCCACCCGCCCGGCCTCCAGGCCGAACTCCTCCGACTCGGCCGCCTTGAGGTAGGCGAGGAAGGCGCCCAGGGTCGGGTCCTCGGCGTCGCCGGCGAAGCGGGAGGCCGCGTCGAGGAAGGCGTCCAGGTCGGCGCGGGCGGCCAGCGGCCCGCCGCCGCGGGATGCCACCTCGACGTCCAGGCCGACCCGCCGCTCGATCTCGGCGATCAGGTCGGGCAGCGGCTGCCCGGCGTGGGCGCGCAGGACGCGCAGCTCGTGCGCCAGGCGCGGCAGCCGCGCGCGGGCGAGCGGGGAGAAGCGTTCGAGCCACTCGGAGCGGTCGGCCAGCTCGTCGAGAGCGTCGACCAGGCTGCCGCGCTCCTCGCGCATGTCGACGACGACCTGTTCGAGCGGGTCGTCGGCCGCCGGCCCGCGGCGGGTGGCCATGGTCAGCTCTCTGGCCAGGTCGCCGAGGACCTTCAGGTCGGCGGGGCCGATGCGCCAGCGCGGCCCGGCGAGCAGGCGGACGAGCGCGTCGCCCGCCGTCGGCTCGTACAGGACGCGGAGCGTCGCCACCAGGTCGGCCACCTCGGGGACGGTGAGCAGGCCGCCGAGCCCGACGACCTCGACCGGGATGTCGCGCGCCTCAAGGGCCCGGCGCAGCGCGGGGAACTGGGCCCGCTTGCGCGCCAGGACCGCGACGTCCTGCGGCTGCAGGGCCATGGCCCCGCCCCACGTGCCGCCCGGCTTGAGCTTGTCGCGTAGCTTGTCGCGTTCACCCTCGCCCCACGGCAGGCCGTCCGGGGCGATCTCCCTGCCGAGCATGCGGGCCACGCCGTCGGCGACCCACGCCGCCTCGTCCTCGGCGGTGTCATGGAAGGCGCACACCACCCGCCCGCGGGCGACGCGGTTGCCGCCGGGGACCAGGACGGGCACCTCGCGGGCCTCGGCGCGCAGCGGGCCCTGCACGCGGGCGGCGACGTCGAGCACCCGCTCGCCGTTGCGGAAGCTGACCGAGAGCCTGCGCACGGGGGCGGGCCGGCCGGTCGCCGTCGGGAAGTCGTGGACGAACCGCTTGAGGTTGCCGGAGGAGGCGCCGCGCCAGCCGTAGATCGACTGGCAGGGGTCGCCCACGGCGGTCACCGGGTGGCCGCCGCCGAACAGGGCGCGCAGCAGGACGAGCTGGGCGTGGCTGGTGTCCTGGTACTCGTCCAGCAGGACCACCGAGAACCTGCCGCGCTCGATCATGCCGACATCGGGGTGGCGGTCGGCGATGCGGGCCGCGAGCGCCATCTGGTCGCCGTAGTCGATGACCTCGCGCCGGCGCTTCTCGCGCTCGTACGCCTCGACCAGGGGCAGGAACTGCTCGCGGATGTCCTGCGTGCGGACCGGCCGGCGCTGGGACAGGGTGGGGCGGCCGGTGAGCCGGGCGTAACGCTCGTCCAGCCAGTGGCCGATCTCGCGGACCTCCGCCGGGGAGCGCAGGTGCTCCGACAGCTCGCCGGCCAGATCGAGGACCGCGGCGGTGACCGAGGGCGGGGCGAGGTCGACGCGGTCCATCGGGCCGTCGTACCGGCCGACCACCCGGGCCGCCATCTGCCAGGAGACGGCCGGGCTGACCAGGCGCATGGTCGGCTCCATCGCCTCGCGCAGGGCGTGGTCGGTGACCAGCCGCGCGGCGTAGGCGTGGTAGGTCGAGACGGTCGGCTCGGCCTCCAGCAGCTCGGCCGGGGCCAGGCCGACCTCGGCCAGGCGGGAGAGCCGCTTGCGCACGCGGGCGGCCAGCTCGGCGGCGGCCTTGCGGGTGAAGGTGAGGCCGAGGACGTGTTCGGGGTGGACCAGCCCGTTGGCGACCAGCCAGACCACCCGGCCGGCCATGGTCTCGCTCTTGCCCGACCCTGCGCCGGCGACGACGACGGTCGGTTCGAGCGGCGCCTCGATGACGGAGGCCTGCTCGGGCGTGGGCGGCGGGATGCCGAGCTTCTCGGCCAGCTCGGCGGGGCTGATCAGCGCGGGCCTGGTGTCGTCCGGCCCGGCCGCGGGTGAGGACGGGCGCGGGGAGGGGTCGGGAGGGGGCGTCAGCACACCTGGCCTCCGCCGTCGTTGACGGGGCAGCTGGCCTTGGCGGCGCAGGTTCGGCACCCGTCGTTGACCGTGGCGGTGAACACCCCGGAGGCCATGCCGGTGGCGACGGTGCTGACCAGCGTCTTGGCCCAGCCGGGGTCGGGGTCGTCGCCGAGCGCGCCCTGCCGCTGCTCCTTGGCCTCCTTGCCCGCGGCCTTGCCGACCTGCACGAGCGCGGCGCCGCCCGGCTCGGTCATGCCGTGGCGCTCGAACGCCCCGAGCAGCGTGGCGAGCTGGTAGACGCCGAGCTGGGGGTGGCGGTCGAGGTCCTGGTCGGACGGCTTGGTGGTGCCGGTCTTGATGTCGATGATCACGGCCCGGCCCTCGCCGTCGCGTTCGACGCGGTCGACCCGGCCGCGGATGTGCACGCCGTCGGACAGCTCGGCGGTGAAGGCCTCCTCGACCGCGACCAGCTCGCGGGGGTTCTGCTCGTGCCAGGCGAGGAAGCGGGCGACCATCTGCTCGGCGACCTGGCGCTGCTTGCGGTTGAACCACACCCCGCCGAAGTCGAGGTCGCCCCAGACCTCGTCCAGCCGCTTGCCCAGGGTGTCGCCCTCCTGCCCGGCGACGGCGAGAACGGCGATGGCGTGGATGACGCTGCCGAGGCTGCGGGACATGTCGGTGCCCGAGGCGCCCACGGCCGTCTCGAGCAGCCAGCGCAGCCCGCACTTGGTGAAGTTCTCCACCGCGGACGGGGAGACCCGGACGACGTTTTCCGGCCAGCTCAGCGGACGGTCGTCCGAGAGCGGGGTGAGCGCGTACCACTCGTCGGGGTGGGCTCCCGGGACGCCCGCCCGCGCCAGGCGGGCCAGGTGGGCGGCGGCGGCGCGGCGCATCGGCTCGGGCCTGCCGGGGTCGCACACGGCGGCCCGCAGGTCGGCGACCAGGGCGGACATGCTGAGCCAGCGGGCGCGGTCGTCGACGGCGGCCTCCTCGACGGCGCCGGGCAGCAGCTCGGTGAGGAACCGCGAGGGCCGCTCGTCGGTGTCCTCGCCGCCGACGGCGGTGACGACCAGCCGGCGGCGGGCCCGGGTGGCGGCCACGTAGAACAGCCGGCGCTCCTCGGCCAGCAGCTTGGAGGCCAGAGCGGCCCCGGCGGCGTCGGCGCCGTCGAGCGCGGAGCCGCCGGCCCGCTCGACCATCTCCTGGACGCCGAGCAGCGACCCGCGCAGGCGCAGGTCGGGCCAGACGCCCTCCTGCACGCCGGCGACGACCACGATGTCCCACTCGAGGCCCTTGGAGCGGTGGGCGGTCAGAACGCGGACGGCCTCGCCGTCGGGCGCGTGCTCGGCCAGGGTGTCTCCGGGGATCTCCTGGGAGGACAGGTCGTCCAAAAAGACCTCGGGCCCGGCGTGCGGGAGGCGGTCGACGAACCGCGCGGCCTGGTCGAACAGCGCCACCACGGCGTCGAGGTCGCGGTCGGCCTGGGCGCCCCGCGCGCCGCCGGCCATGCTGGCCTCGGTCCAGGCGTCGCCCAGCCCGGACGCCTGCCAGACCGCCCACAGAGCCTCCTCGGCGGTGTCGCCGCGCTGGACCGCCTCGCGGGCGACGGCGATCAGCCGGGCGACGCGCTCGGCGCAGGCGGCGACGTGGTCTTCGACCGGGACCAGCTCGCGGACGTCGCGCAGGGCCGCGACCAGCAGCTCGTCGGACGAGCGCGGGGGCGGCTGCGGCGTGCCGTCGTCCGCGGAGGCCGCCGCGAGCTCGGCGGCCCTCAGCGCACGGCGCAGGCGCCGCACGCCGATGGCGTCGGTGCCGCCGACCGGGCCGGTGAGCAGGTCTTCGGCCGTCGCGACGTCGAGCGCGGAGCGGTGGAGCGCCACGCGCAGCAGGGTGACCAGCGGCCGGACGCCGGACTGCTGGACCAGCGGCGCCTCGTCGCCGGCCACCACGACCGGCACTCCGGCGGTGAGCAGCGCGCGGCGCAGCATGGGCACCTGCCGGCTCGCCGAGCGCACCAGGACGGCCATGCGGCTCCAGGGCACCCCTTCGAGGAGGTGGGCGCGGCGCAGGGTGTCGGCCACCACGGCGGCCTCCTGGCTCTCGCTGTCGGCCAGCAGCACCCGGACCTCGCCAGGGTCGGCGCCCTCGGGGGTGGTGAGCTCGCGATGGCCGTCACCGCGCGAGCGCGCGGGCGAGGAAGGCGGCTCGGCGCCGGGGACGGCGGGCGGGGCCGGCAGGCGGGCGGCGACGCGGCGCGAGGCGGCGAGCAGATCGGGACCGCTCCTGCGGCACACCCGCAGCGCGATGACCGGCGCCTCGCGGCCCTCGGCGGTGCGGAACCGATCGGGGAAGCCGAGGATGCCGCGCACGTCGGCGCCCCGGAAGCCGTAGATGGACTGGTCGGGGTCGCCCACGGCGACCAGGTCACGGCCGTCGCCGGCCAGGCGCCGCAGCAGGAACTCCTGCGCGGGGTCGGTGTCCTGGTACTCGTCCACGAACACGACGTCGTAGGCCGCGCGCTCGCGCCGCCGCACCTCCACGTCGTTCAGCAGGCCGGCGGCGGCGCGGATCAGCTCGGCGTAGTCGAGGGCTGGGGTGGGGTCCAGGTCGAAGCGGTCGGCGTACCGGTAGGCGAACCGGCCGGCCGCCGCCCAGTCGGGCCGGCCGTGCTCGCGGCCGAGGACGACCAGGTCGTCGCCGTCCAGGCCGCGTTCGGCCGCGCGGGCGAGGAAGTCGCGCAGCTCTTCGGCGAAGCCGCGCGTCTTGAGCGCCTCGCGCATGCCGGAGGGCCACTGCGCCGCGCCGTCCTCCAGCTCGCCGTGCAGCAGGCGGCGGACCTCCAAGAGCTGTTCGGGGCCGGTCAGCAGCCGGGGGGGCGGGTCGCCCGCGAGCACGGCCTCGCGGCGCAGCAGGGCGTAGGCGTAGCTGTGGAAGGTGAGCGCGAGCGGCGTTCTCGTGGTGCGGCGCATGCGCGCGGTGATACGCTCGCGCAGCTCTTCGGCGGCCTTGCGGCTGAAGGTGAGGACGAGCACCCGCTCGGGGTCGGTGCCGCGCCGCTCGACGCGGTCGACGACGCTCTCGACGATCGTGGTGGTCTTGCCGGTGCCGGGGCCCGCGAGCACGAGCAGCGGGCCGCCCTGGTGGCGCACGACCGCCCGCTGGTGCTCGTCGAGAGCAGGAGGCATCGCCTGCCCCGCGCTTCCCCGCCGCACCAGCCGGTACGTCTGACCACTCACAGCACGCTATTCCACCAGACCACAGGTGTAGATCGTGCCGACTCGAGCGGTACGGTGCCCGATCCGGCCGCCGACCTGGGCGACAGGTCACGATATCGAGGCATTCTCCGCATCGCCGATCCGACACGCCGACCGCGCCGGTCATTCGTTGGCCCTGCGGGTTGGCACGCGTTTGGACCTGTTGACCCGGCCCTTCTGTTGCCAGGCTGACCGGACCGGAACCGTTCAGGAAGAGCGCCGACCGGCCGGACCCCGCGGGGCACCCGACCGGCCACGCGGAAAGGAGCGCGGTGGCCATGGGACCGCGGAAGCAGAACGGCCGGCCGCCCGGCGGCGCGCGGGCGGCGGCCGGCCGGTGGGGCCGGGCGCGGGGCGCGGCGGGCGCCGCGACGGCGATGTTCTGCGTCGGGACGCTGACCGCGGTGTCCCCGGCGTTGCACCACTACCCCGTCTACGGCGGCCAGGCCCTGCGCTACGCGCTGGGCGGGCTGGTGCTGCTGGCGGTCATGCGGGCGCGCGGGCTGCCCCACCTGCGGCTGACCGGCAGGGAGATGGGGCTGATCACGTTGCTGGCCGTCGTCGGGCTGGCCGTCTTCAACGTCCTGGTCATCGAGTCCACCCGGCACGCCGACCCCGCGACCGTGGGGACGGTCGTCGCGACCGTGCCGGTCGTCCTCGCCCTCGCCGGGCCGCTCATGGAGCGGCGACGGCCCACCCCGCACCTGGTGGCGGCGGCCGCGATCGTGGCGGGCGGCGCCGGGGTGGCCACCGGGCTCGGCGGCGGCACGCCCCTCGGCGTGGTGCTGGCTCTGGGCGTGCTCGCGTGCGAGGTGGGGTTCTCGCTGCTCGCCGTCCCCCTGCTGGCGCGCCTGGGCGCGGTGCGCGTCTCGGCGTACGCGACGATCGCCGCGGTGCCGCTGCTGCTGGTGGCGGGCGTGGCGGTGGACGGACGGGCGGCGCTGCGCGTTCCCACGGCGGGCGAGGCGACGGCGCTGGTCTACCTGGCGATCGTGGTGACCGCGTTCGCGTTCTTCTGCTGGTACGACGCGCTGCCCCGCCTCGGGGCCGAGCGCGCGGGGCTGTTCTCCGGTTGCCTGCCGGTCGGGGCCATCGTCGGGACCGTCGTCCTCGGCACCGGCCGGCCCAACGGCGCCGAGATCGCGGGCGCGGCGCTGGTCGTCGCCGGCCTGGTGTTCGGGCTGCGCCCGCGCCGCCGCCCGGAGGCGGCCCCGCCGCGCGAGCCGGGCGGCGATGGTGTAGTCCTGAGCGGGAGGCCCTGTGCCGGCCAGGAAGGAGCACCTCGGTGACAGATACGGCAGCTGTGGCGAGCCCGGTGGACTTCACCGTCCACGGGGACTACGGCCTGAAGAAGTCCACCAGCGCGACCGGCGCGTTCACCCGCCCGCCGTACAGCTTCCGCGACCGCGTGAGCGCCGACGGCGGCGGCGGGTACCCGGCCGAGCCTGGCCGCTACCACCTCTACGTGTCGCTGGCCTGCCCCTGGGCGCACCGGTCGGTCATAGTACGGGCGCTGAAGGGGCTGGAGGACGTCGTGTCGATGTCGGTCGTGGACCCGGTCCGCGACGGGCGCGGCTGGGCGTTCCGCGAGGGCCCCGGCCACACGGCCGACCCGGTCAACGGCTTCACCCTGCTGCGCGAGGCGTACGAGGCGAGCGATCCGGGGTACGACGGGCACGTGTCGGTCCCCGTGCTCTGGGACCGCCAGAGCGGGCGCATCGTCAGCAACAACTTCCCCGACATCTCGATCGACCTCGGCACCCAGTTCGAGCGGTGGGCCGACACCTCCGTCGACCTCTACCCCGCCGACCTGCGGCCGCAGATCGACGAGCTGAACGACCGGGTGTACGCCACCGTCAACAACGGGGTGTACCGCTGCGGCTTCGCCACCGGCCAGCAGCCCTACGACGAGGCGGTCCAGGCCCTGTTCGCGACCCTGGACGAGCTGGAGGAGCGCCTCGCCTCCGGCCGGTACCTGTTCGGCGACCGGCTGACCGAGGCGGACGTGCGGCTGTGGGTGACGCTGGTGCGCTTCGACGCGGTGTACGTCACCCACTTCAAGGCCAACCTGCGCCGCCTGGTCGACTACCCGAACCTGTGGGCGTACGCCCGCGATCTCTACCAGCGCCCGGCCTTCGGCGGGACGACCGACTTCGACCACATCAAGCGGCACTACTACCAGACCCACCCTCAGATCAACCCGTCCCGCATCGTCCCGGCCGGTCCGCTGACCGACTGGACCGCCCCGCACGGCCGCGGCTGACCGAGCCGCCCGTCCCCCGACCCCCAGCCCCTGACCACCCGGCCCTCCACCACCCGGCCCGCGATCAGCCGGCCGAAGAGTGGCGCGCTGTTCCCGCGCGCTGTTCCCGCATGCTCTCCACCCGGATAAGAGCCACTTCAGAGCATTTTTCCGTACATGTACGGATGTACCTACGGATGTTCAAGCCTCACGCGCGCACCTAGCGTCTCGGGCGCGGGCCGGTTCGCTCCCGGCCCGGGACGCGAGAACAGGAGCGCCCTGACGTGACATTCCCGCCCCTCCCGCCGTAGCCGTCGCTCCCGCCATGGGAGATGTTCTCCGGCGGATGGCGCGGCCAGACCCCCCGCCCATACCGCTCCGTCCGCCGGGCTCGCCATTCATTTCTCTCATCACCCCCCAATCCCACCTGTCATGCCGCCGGGCTACCCCCCTGCGGTGCGACGGCCGTGCCCGCCCGACCGGCGACCGGCGCAGGTGGGAGGCAGAGAAAGGAAGAACGCGCATGAGGCGCAGAGCTCTACTGGCCGCCGTGGCCTGCGTGGCCACGGTCGCCGTGGTGGCACCCGCCACCCCCGCGGGCGCCAAGCCCTCGCCCGGGGCCAAGAAAGAGGTCAACTCCTCCGTCGCCGCGGCCGAGCGCGCCGCCGCGGACCCGTCGCAGCGTGCCGCGGCCGCCGCGGACCAGGCCGTGGCCAGCGGCCTCGACGACCTCCGGCTGAGCCTGAACGAGGTCTACAAGCGCACCAACGTGACCGCCGGCGCGGGCGGCGTCTACTCCGTCGCCTACGAGCGCTCCTACAAGGGCCTTCCGGTGGTCGGCGGCGACGCGGTCGTGATCGCCGACTCCTCGGGACGGGTGCGCGACACCGCGGCCGCCTCCGCCGCCATGCCCACCGGCCTGTCGACCACGCCTGCGGTGAGCGCGGAGAGCGCCACCGCGACCGCCAAGACCAAGCTGGAGCGGGTGGACGACAGCGCCGCCCCACGCCTGGTGATGCTCGCCTGGGGCAAGAAGCCGCGCCTGACGTGGGAGGCGACGGTCTCCGGCATCGCCGCCGGCAAGCCGAGCATCCAGCACGTCTTCGTCGACGCCGCCACCGGCGAGATCGCCGACTCCTACGACGACGTGCGCGCGGGTACAGGCACCGGTTACTACTACGGCAGCGTCACGATCAACACCAGCGGCTCGGGCACCTCGTACTCGATGACCGACTCCACCCGCAGCGGCCTGCGCTGCGGCGGGCAGAACGGCTCGGCGTACACCGGCACCGACGACGCCTGGGGCAACGGCTCGGGGACGAACCTGGAGACCGCCTGCGTCGACGCCCTGTACGGCGTCCAGCGCGAGTGGGACATGCTGGGCTCGTGGCTCGGCCGCAACGGCATCAACGGCAGCGGCGGCGGCTTCCCGACCCGCGTGGGCCTGAACGACGTCAACGCCTACTGGAACGGCAGCTACACCAACTTCGGGCACTCGCAGGACGGCGCCCGCCAGGCCACGCCGATCGACGTGGTGTCCCACGAGTTCGGCCACGCGATCTTCCAGACCACCCCCGGCGGCGCCGGCTCGGGCAACGAGAACGGCGGCATCAACGAGTCCACCGGCGACATCTTCGGCTCGCTCACCGAGGCCTACGCCAACAACCCCAACGACCCGCCGGACTACCAGGTCGGCGAGGAGGTCAACCTCGTCGGGGACGGGCCGATCAGGTACATGTACAACCCGTCGCTCGCCGGCGACCCCAACTGCTGGTCGTCCTCGATCCCGAGCACCGAGGTGCACTCGGCGGCCGGCCCGCTCAACCACTGGTTCTACCTGCTGGCCGAGGGCTCCGCGCCGGGCGGCGGCAAGCCGAACAGCCCGATCTGCTCCAGCGGCCCCTCCTCGGTGACCGGTCTCGGCATCCAGAAGGCCGGCAAGATCTACATGGGCGCCCTGCAGCGCAAGACGTCGAGCTGGCGGTACGCCAACATCCGCTCGGCCTCCCTCGCGGCGGCCGTGGAGCTGTACGGCGCGACGAGCACGGAGTGCGCGACCACCAAGGCGGCGTGGAACTCGATCAACGTGCCCGCGCAGTCCGGTGAGCCGTCCTGCACCCCCAGCTCCAGCAACGACTTCTCGCTGACGCTGAGCCCGACCGCGGGTTCGGTGGCCCCGGGCTCGTCGGCCACCTCGACGGTCGCCACGGCGACCACCGCGGGCAGCGCGCAGACGGTCGCGCTGTCGGCGTCCGGCCTGCCCTCCGGCGCGAGCGCGAGCTTCAGCCCGTCCTCGGTCACCTCGGGCTCGTCGTCCACGCTGACCATCTCCACCAGTAGCTCGACCCCGGCCGGCACCTACAGCGTGACGATCACCGGAACCGGGACGGGCGCCACCCACACCGCGGTGTACTCGCTGACCGTGACGGGCACCTCCGGCACCCGCACGTTCACCAACGGCACCGACTACACCATCAACGACGGCTCCACGGTCACCAGCCCGGTCACCTCGACGGCCAGCGGGAACGCGGTATCCCCGGTGCAGGTCAGCGTGACCATCTCCCACCCCTGCGCGTACGACCTGGGGATCCGGCTGCGCGGGCCGAGCGGAACCTACTACACGCTGAAGTCCAGCGGCAGCGGAAGCTGCGCGTCCTTCGGCACCCGCACCTACTCGGTCGCCGTGAGCCAGGTGGCGGCGGGCCAGTGGGCGCTCGAGGTCACCGACAACTACCTGCTCGACACCGGCTACCTGGACACCTGGACCATCACCGTCTAGGCCGGCGCACTTCCAGGCCCCCGAGATCGCACCTGGTCCCGGGGGCTTCTGCGTGCCCGGCGGCGCCGGCGCGCCGGCGCCTCCCCGGCCTGGACATCTCGGTCAGACGGGCAGAGTGACCTCGGTCCTGGAGCGGACGCCGAGCTTGCGCAGCACGGTGGCGACGTGGCTCTCGACCGTGCGCCTGGACAGGAACAGCACGTCCGCGATCTCCCGGTTGGTGCGGCCGAGCGCGACCAGCCGGGCCACCTCCCGCTCGCGCTGCGACAGCGCGCCGGCGCCGTTGCGCAGCGGCCGGTTGGCGCGCGGACGGGGAAGGTGGATCTCCACGCCGATGTCGCGCAGCACGCGCCGGCACCGGGCGGCGTCGTGGGTGGCGCCCATCTCGCCGTACCGCTCGGCCAGTTCGGTGAAGGCCGCTGCGGCGCCGCCGTCGCCGAGGGCGAGCCTGGCCCTCGCCTCCCCCTCGCCGGCCCGCGCCGCCGCGTACGGCTGCGGCATGGCCGTGTAGGCCTCGCGGGCCTGCGCGTAGCGGGCGGCGGCGTCGGCGTGCCGGCGTTCGGCGGCGGCCAGGGCGCCGCGTGCCACCTCCAGCGCGGCGTCGGCGTTGGGCGCGATGCGCCCGGCGATGCCGCGGGCGTACTCGGCGACCAGGTCGGCGGCCCGGCCCGTCCGCCCGCCCCAGACCATGGCCGCGACGGCCGAGGGCACCAGGCCGGCGCCCCACACCCAGACCCCCTTGCGGCGCAGCAGGCCCACCGCCCGTTCGGCCTCGGCGACCGCGCGGTCGAGCGCGCCGCGGGCCAGGTGCAGCTCGATCATCCCACCTGCGGCGGCCAGCACGATGGGGACGTACCGCGCCTCGGGCGCGTCAAGGCCGGCGCTGTGGAAGTGCTTGGTTGCCTCGTCCCACTCTCCGGTGGCCACGGCGAGCCAGCCCAGCACCAGCCACAGGTCCACCACGATGAGCGGCGTCTCGGTCGCCAGCTCCCCGAGGGCGGCCGCGCGGTCGCGCAGGCCCTCCCAGCGGCCGGTCAGCCACTCTCTGCGGATGGTCGAGACGTCCAGCAGGTAGGCGGGGTACTTCGCGCCGGTCTCCGCGGCCAGCCGCCGCCCCTCCCGGCCGAACCTCTCGGCGGCGGCGTAGTGGCCGAGCGTCGTCGCCGAGTCGTGCAGGTTGCAGTACGCGCGGGCGGCCTCGCGGCGGACCGCCGTCGACGGGTCGCCGGAGGGCAGCGTCGCCGCCACGGCGAAGGCGCGGGGCGAGCCGATGATCATCTCCAGGGAGGCCCGGTTGGCCAGGACGGCCGCGGTCAGCTCGGGGTCGTCGGCGGTCGCCACGAGCGCCTCGGCACGCTCCATCCACTCCTGGTGCTTGGCCAGCGGCTCGACGCCCCACCCCGGCATGGCCAAGCTGGCCCAGCCGCGGGCGGCCAGGGTCGGCCGGTGGCTCAGCTCGGCGCAGGCCGCCATGATCTCGGGGCGGCCCGCCGCGGTGTCGCCCGCCTGGTTGGACAGCACGACCCCCAGGCTCAGCCGGGCCTCGGCGCGCAGGTCGCGGGACAGGAAGTCGTCCCGCAGCACGTGGCGCAGCAGCCGCACCACCCGCTGGTGGGACAGGCCGGTCGCCGCGAAGCGGCCGAGCATCAGGGCGAGCGGGCCGCGTTCGGGCGCGGGCAGGCCGGGGTCGTCCAGCATGCCCTCGATGACCTCGACCGCCACGGCGGTGTCGCCGAGGGCGGCGGCCTGCTGGGCGGCGGCGGTGCCATGGCGCAGCCACGCCTCGGTGTCGCCGGCGTGCCGCGCGTGGAAGGCCAGCTGCACCATGGGCGGGGAGTCCATCGCCAGCAGCGCGCCCATCGCCCGTTCGTGCCCGGACCTGCGCTCCGGCCCGGGGATCGCGTCGTACACCGCCTGCTGGGCCAGCGCGTGCCGGAAGCCGTACCGGCCGCCCGCGTGCTCGTGCAGGACCCCGGCCCGCAGCGCCTCGCCCAGCCCGGCCGAGGTGCCGCCGACGGCCGTGAGTAGCTGCTCACCCGCGGGGAGCCGCAGCAGCGCCGCCGCCTGCACCGCGCCGACGGCCGCCGCCGACAGCCCGGCCATGCGGTCGGCCATGGCCTCGCGCAGCAGCAGCGGCACGGCGACGCGGTCGAGCGCGTCCGGGTCCAGCGCGCCGGGCAGGGACCGCACGACCTCCTCCACGACGAACGGGATGCCGGCCGTGCGCTCATGCAGCCGCTCGACGAACCGGGACGACAGGTCGGACCTGTCGAGCAGCGCCCCGGCCAGGCTCGCCACGTCCGAGACGTCCAGCGGGGCGAGCGGCACCACGACGCTGGTGGTGTCGGGCTGGTGGCGGTAGGCGCGGCCGAGGGGCGAGCGGCCCGCGCCCTGGTCCTCGCGCCGGTAGGTGGCCACGAGGGCGACCCCGGCGGGCGGCTGGTCGGCCAGGAAGCGCAGCAGATCGCGGGTGCCGTCGTCGGCCCAGTGGAGGTCCTCGATGACCAGGACGGCGGGCGCGACGGCGGCCAGCAGTGCGCGGATGGCGCGGAACACCCGGTGCCGCTCGGCCCGGGGGTCCTCGAGCGGGGGCGGTGACGGCGGCAGCGCGCCGGACAGCTCGGGCAGGTAACCGCGCAGGGCGCCGGTCACCGGGTTGAGCGCCCCGGGCTCAGGGAGCCGGCCGGCGATGTCGCGCAGGGCCTCGAACACCGGGCCGTAGGGGAAGGGCTCGCGGATCTGGTGGCAGTGGCCGAGCAGGACGACCCGGTCGCCCGAGGCGAGACGGCCGAGCGCGGCGCGGACCAGACGCGTCTTGCCGATGCCGGCCTCGCCCTCGACGAGGACCACGGCCGGCGGGCGGGTCATCGCGTCGATCAGAGCCCGCAACTCGGAGGCGCGGCCTACCAGTGCGGGCGCGGGCACGCCGCTCATCCACTGCTCCAAGGTACGGGTTGCATGACCCCCCGGGTCAGTTATCCACGTACCGTCGGTCAAGGTCAACCCTTGGGCGTAACAGGCTTGTTGCGGATGCGGTCAAGCGGCACAAGGGGGGCTCATGTTCCCCCGGTGCCGCGCGGCGCGCCCCCGGGCGGCGTCGGCGGCGTCAGCGGGCGGGGGTGTGGTGGGGGTCCGCCGTGAAGGTGTGGTCGACGAGACGGGTGGTGGCCTTGCCGTCGTCGCGGGGGGCGTAGGTGCGGACGAACTCGTCGTAGCGGTCGGTGAAGTCGCCGGAGAGGGCGTCGATCAGGCGCACGGCCTCGATGACGTCGCCGCTCTCGGCCAGCAGCGGCCCGGGGGCCTGGGTGCGCAGGTCGAGATAGAGGCCGCGGGAGTTGCGGTAACGCTCCAAGTCGTAGCCGAAGAAGATCATCGGGCGGCCGGTGGCGGCGAAGTCGAACATGACCGAGGAGTAGTCGGTGATCAGCACGTCCGCGATCAGCAGCAGGTCGGCGATATCGGGATAAGTGGTGACGTCGAGGGCGAAGGGGTACTCCCGGCTGACCGGCCCCGGCCGGACCAGCGAAGCCGGCCCCGGCACCACCAGCCCGGCGCCCACCGGCGGCGCCTGCATCATATGGCCCCGCACCAGCAGCACGTGGTCGCGGCCGAGCACCCGCCGGGCCTCGGCCAGATCGAGGCGCACCGAGGAGTTCCTGCGGTCGTGGTCGCGCCACGTGGGCGCGTACAGCACCACCCGCCTGCCCGCCGGGATGCCCAGACCGCGCCGCACGGCCGCCGCCAGCTCCGCCCGCTCGGGCGAGGACAGCACGTCGTTGCGCGGCAGGCCGGAGGAAAGGATCTCCCCGCCGTACCCGAAGGCCCGGCGCAGCACCTCCGACGCCCACGGACTCTGGGTGACCAGAAGGTCCCAGTTCGCGACCTCGGCGGCCTGGCGGTACCAGGCGGCCGGCCGGGGTTCGCGGGACATGTGGCGCTGGTCGCCGCCGACGCGCTTGAGCGGCGTGCCGTGCCAGGTCTGCACGCAGATCTGGTCTTCGCGGGCCCGGAACCACTGGGGCAGCAGCGTGTTGGTGATGATGTGCCGCGACCGGGCCAGCGCGGTGTAGTGCTCGCGGCTGCCCTCGCGCACGATGGTCGGCGAGATGCCCGGGCCGAGGCCGAGCGCGGCGGAGTCCGGCGGGACGAACGCGCCGTCCTTGACCACCCAGATGTGCTCGCGGTCGTCGCCGCGGCGCAGCCGCTCCTCGTACACCGCCCGGGCGTTGTCGGAGTAGGACCGGCCGTCGAAGGAGAGGTACACCGTCGCGTCGCGCAGCTCGCGGCGCCGCTCGGCGGGGTAGTGCACCCGGCGCAGCGCCCACAGGCCGCCCGCGCCCTTCTCGTCGTCGGGACGGCGCTCGGCCGCGACCAGGACGGGCACGTCGAAACGCGTCGCCACCAGGCGGTACTCGCGGCCGTCGACGATGTGGACGCCCTCGTCCAGGGTGGCGAGCAGGCGGTGGTCGACGCGCAGCGGCGCGGTGGTGCCCTTGCCGCCCGCGACCGACAGGCTCCAGGTGCCCGACCCCAGCGCCACCGTGCCGCCGAAACGCGGCAGCGCGCCCGGCGGCACGCGCACGGAGAAACCAGCTCCGGAACGCGCCAGCGGCACGCGGTAGGTCAGGCCCGCGCGCTGGCGCAGCACCAGGGCGCGCTGGCCGGGCTCGGTGTCGGGGTAGGTGCCCGCCAGGGTGAGGACCCCGTCGTCGCCCCACCCGGCCGAGGTGATGACCGGCCAGACGCGGTGCGCCGCGACGACGGCGCGGTCGCGGCGGTCGCGCAGCACGGTGATCTCGCGGCGGCCGACCCCGATGCGGGTCTCGGCGTCGTCGTCCATCATCACCGGCGCGGCCGGATCGCCCCGCGGCTCCACCCACAGCCTGCGGGCGTCCTGCTCCTTCATCAGCGCCGGCACGGCCAGCGCGACCGAGAAGCGCGTGCCCCCCTCGACCGGGGTGAAGTCGGCGGCCATGCGGTGGCCGCCGAGACGAGCCCGGCCCTTGGTGGCCTTGACCCCGGGAAGGAAACCGGTCAGCTCGACCTGGTCGCCGTCGTGGGTCACGCCGGTCAGCTCGGCGCGCGTCGGCTGCAGCACCACCTGGAACACCCGGTCGGAGGTCCACGCCGGCCGCACCCACCACCCGGGACGGACCCGCAGGCCCGCGGGCCGCTCGGTGCGGCCCATCACCGGACCGCGCAGGGCGCCGGTGGCCCGGGCGCCGCGGCTCCAGATGACGATGTCGGCCCACCAGGTCGTGGTGTCGGGGACCGCCGGGCGGCCGCGCAGCATGCGCTGGGCGCCGTGGACGGCGGCGCGGAGGGCCGCGCGCCAGCGCAGCGACCACGGGCGGACCTCGGCGACGAAGCCGGCCCAGTCGTAGTTGCACCCGGGCTCGGCGGCGTCGTGCGTGGCCTGCGGCCGGTAGGCGCGACGGGTGCGGGCCGTGATGGGCGGCACCCAGCGCGGGCCGCGCAGCACCACGGTGGCGCGGTTGAGGCGCCGGCTGCGCACCGACAGCCCCACCAGATAGGCGTGCCCGGTGATCCGCAGCCGCCCCTCGTGCCAGGAGACGTCGGCGACCTCGGTCAGCGGGACCAGGTCGGACCTGCGCAGCCGGAACAGCGGCCGCGGCGCGATGACCGGCAGGTCGGCGTACCAGGCCAGCCCCCGCCGCACCCGCTTGGACGGCTCGGCGGTCGCCGCGACCAGCCCCGCGAGCTCGTCGCCCTCGGCGAGCTCGCGCGGGTCGCGGTGCTCGATGAGGTGGTAGGCGAGCCGGCGGGCGACCGGCAGGCGCCGCTTGACCGAGGCGTCGACGCCGGACAGATAGTCGCGCAGCAGGTCGATGGCCTGGCGCAGGCGGGTGGCGTCCCGGCGGGCGGCCGTCTCGAGGCGCAGGCCGAGCGGCCCGTTGAGCGCCTCGTAGTGCAGCCTGCGGCGCTGGGCGCGGGTCAGCCCCGCGGGGTCGACCGCCGCGATCACGGCGTCGAGCGGATCTCCCCTGTCATGGAGGTCCTGGGCGGCCCGCAGCCGGTCGGCGACGATGTCACCGTTCCGCGCGGGCGTGGCACCGGTGGCCATCGGGGAGGCACCGCCTTTCCAGTCTCACCGCGAGGGGCGTTTCTGGAATGGTAATGCGAGTTACTGAGAAATCACTGATGATCTCCCTGCCACCGGGCGTGGCGCATATCTGCTCTTTCCCCCCTCATCGGCGTGCCCTCCTCGCGCCAGCGGGACAGGCACCGGTTCTCGTGCCCCCGCACCGGATGGCCGTCCGCGCGGACGACGCGCCACCAGGGGACACCGCCACCCCAGGTGGACATCACCCGGCCGACCTGCCGCGGCCCGCCCTCGCCGAGGTACTCGGCGACGTCACCGTAGGACATGACCTTGCCCGACGGGATGCGCTCGACCAGGTCGAGCACCCGCTCGGCGAAGGGGGTCGGGTCTCCGGTCACGTGCTCCACTGGGCGGGCCCGAGGGAGATGATCTCCTCCAGCTTGCCGAACTCGTAGGTCGCCTCCCCGTTGACCTGCTCGACGATGCCCTCACGGATGCCGTACGCCTCGCCGTCCTCGCCGACCAGGCTGCCGCCCAGCATCTCGGCCAGGCGGGCGAGCTGGGCGACCTGCCAGTCGGAGGTCGGCTCCCCGTACAGGCGTCCCTGCCATAGGGCGACGGCGTGCTCGGTCTCGCCGTGGCGGGCGAAGATCTGGCCGGACTCCGGCGTGCCCCGCAGTTCCAGACCGGCGTCCGCCGACGCCGTCACCTCGGTGAGCTCGGCGTAGGCGAGCGGCGATAGGCGTTGTACGCGCAACTCGTATCCCACGAGACGGGAACCCTAGCGAATCTTGACCGCTCGCCGGTATGGAAAAGGGCCACAACGGTCAGAACGCATCCGAAATGCCACCGAACCTCCGCCAAACAGCGCCCTGTTCGCGGCCCACATGTGATCATTGCCGTTCGGCCCGCCGGGTGAGCACGACGACGGCTCCGCCGAACCCGACCAGGCCGAGCAGGATGCCGGCGCCGTAGACCCACAGCCGCACGGGGTCGGCCCCCGGCGGGGTGGGGGCCGGGGCGGTCGTGCCGCCGCCGAAGTGCAGGCCCTTGCGCACCGCCACCGAGCCGCGGTAGCCGACGAGCTCGCCCGCGCGGGCGAGCGCGGCGGCGGCGTCGACGACGCCGAACCCGGCCTTGTCGTCATAGCCGCCCCGCGGTCCCCCCTTGGTGGAGGAGGAGACCGCCCGGGAGACCAGGTCGGGGGTGAGGCTCGGGTATCTCGCCTTGATCAGGGCGGCCACCCCGGCCACCAGGGCCGTGGAGGCGCTGCTCCCCTCCACCTCCACGTAGCCGCCGCCCGGGACCGCCGCCGGGACGCCGACGCCGGGCGCGCCGACCAGCACCGAGAGGTTGTCGCTGCTGAACGCGGCCGGCCGGCCGCGGCGGTCGACGGCGCCGACGCCGATCACTCCGGCGAAGCCCGCCGGGAAGCTCCAGAAGGAGGTGCCGCGCTTCTGCGCCGCCTGCGTGTCGCCGTCGTTGCCCACGGCCGCCACCAGCACCACCCCGCGCGCCAGCGCGTACGCGACCGCCTCGCGGTCGGCGCGCTGGGCGGCGTACTCACCCAGCGACATGCTGATGACCTGAACCCCGTGGTCGGTGGCGTACCGCACCGCCCGCGACAGCGGGCTCTCGGCCGGCAGGCCGAGGCCGTCGTCGGGCGCGACCAGGTTGTCCTCGGGCTCGCCCTCGTCGATCACCGGGACCGACAGGATGCGCGCCTCGGGCGCCACGCCGATGAGCCCGCCGTCGCGCCCCGAACCCGCGATGAGCGAGGCCATCGCGGTGCCGTGCGGGCCGGAGGAGATGGTCTCGTCGTCGAAGATGCTCGACCGCATGTCGGGCGCGACGGTGACCTTGTCCTTCAGAACCGGGGTCTTGACGTCGACGATGCTGTCGATCACGGCGACGGTCACGCCCGCGCCGCGGCTGGTCTTCCACGCCTGCTCGGCGTTGATCGCGTCGAGCACCCACCGCTGCCGGTCGCGCACGTCCTGCCCCGCCGCCGGCCCGGCGAGCAGCCCGGCGAGCGCGAGCGCCGCGCCGAGCGCGCCGGCCGCCCTCAACACACGTTCCCCTGGGTGCACCGGGGGATGTCGGGAGGGGCGGCGAGACCGCGGGCGATGTGCCCGGCGATCGACTGGGCCGTCGGCCACAGCTCGCTGTGGGTGATCTCCTCGGGCGGCACGGCGGCGCGGGTGCGGCCGTCGGCGTACCCGGCGGTGGAGAAGACGATGTACGGGCCCGCGCCGGTCCAGCCGGTGCGCTGGCGCTGCGCGGCCCCGAACCGGTCGGTGGCCGTGCCGGGGAAGGCCACCGGCCGGACGCCGACGCGGTCGTCCACGGGAAGGTCGGCGGCGGTGTCCACCCTTTTCTCCTCATCGGCCAGCACGGCCACCCCCACGGTCACCACGAAGGTCGAGGTCTGGTCGACGTAGGTCGCGCGCAGCATGGTGCGGCAGCCGTGCTCGCGCAGCACCGAGGCGACGGGGGCGTCGACCACCGAGGGGCACCGCGCCTCGGGAGCGATGCCCACGCGGCGGGCGAACTGGCGGACCCGGGAGAGCCCGAGGTACTCGACCTGGGCCGGGAAGACGGCGTCGGCCCGCCACGCCTGCCAGCGCCGCGCGACGTCCTGCTCGGCGTAGCGGGCGCGCTCCGCGACCGTCAGCGGCCGGGAACGCGTCTCCTGCAGCACCCCGACCGCGCCGAGCAGCACGTTGATCGCGGCGATGGCCAGGATCGTGCCCATGATCAGCAAGAACAGGGAGCGGAACCGGATGCCGCGCTCGAGCTCCTCGCGGTCGCGCGCCGCCCGCAGGCCCGCCGCGCGGGCACGCGAGCCGCTCCACGACCGCGCTCCCCCGCCGGCCGGGCCGGCCTCGGACCGGAAGGGCCCCGAGCGCGGGCGGAGGCCGCCCGTGGGGAGCCGGGGCGCGCCACGCGCGCCACCGGCACGCGCGGGCCAGGGCGTCACCGGCCGCGCCCGTGGCTCCTCAGGCGACATACTTCGATGCTACGTCGGCGCCCGCCGCCACCGGCCCCCTCGCCTCCCTCACATTGCCTGGTGTCCGCCTCGCGCCTCTGGCGGCCCTCGCCCGCCTGCCGCGCCCGCCGCGCCGCAGGAGCACCACCACCGCCGCCAGGCTCACCCCCGTGCCCGCGGTCGCGGCCAGGGCGATCCCGCCGTACAGAGTGATCATGCCCGTGTCGCGGCGCACCACACGCACCGGCGGCAGCGGCGCGGGCCCGGCGCCGAGCCCGGCGGACATGGGCAGGTCGGCGTCCTGGGCACCGGGCCCCGCGGCGGTGTGGCGATGACGCACCAGCCTCGCCGCCTCGGCGAGCGCGCGGGCGGCGTTCACGACGCCGAAGCCCACGCCCGGGTCGTACCCGCGGGCGGGCCTGCGCGTGACCCCGGTGGTGAGCGCCTGGGCGACCAACGCCGGGGACATCCGCGGATACCTGGCCTTGATCAGCGCGGCGACGCCGGACACCAGCGCCGTGGCCTGCGAGGTGCCCCGCCCGACCCAGTATTGGTCGCCGGGCCCGGCCCCGAAGACGTCCACGCCGGGCGCCGCCACCTGCACCAGCGAGTTGCGGTTGGAGAACGACGCCTTGTGCAGCCCGTGGTCGGCGGCGCCGACGGAGATCACCCCGGGCAGCGACGCCGGGTAGGAGTACGGCCCGTCGCGGCGGCCCGCGCCGTCGTTGCCCGCGGCGGCCACCAGCACCACGCCCTTGGAGACCGCGTACCGGATGGCCGCCCGCTCCTGCCGGGTGGGCCGGTCCTTGGAGATCGACATGTTGATGACCCGCGCGCCCTTGTCGACGGCGTACCGGATGCCGCGCGCGACGACGTTCTCGAACCGCGCCTGGGAGTTGAAGGCGTGGAAGCCCGGCTCGTCATCCTCCAGGATCACCCGGACCGACAGCACGCGGGCGGCGGGCGCCACCCCGATCACCCCGTCGGAGCGTCCCGGCCCGTGCCCGTGCCCGGCGATCAGCGAGGCCATGTAAGTGCCGTGCAGGCGGCGGGGCGGGGTGCCGCGCGGGTTGGCGCCCCGGGTGAGGTCGGGACCGGTGACCACCGAGCCCACCAGGTCGTGGTGCCGGGGGTCGACCCCCGAGTCCAGGACCGCGACCAGGACGCCGGCACCCCGGGTCAGCCGCCAGGCGTGCGCCACGTCCAGGGTGCGCAGCACCTGGCGCTGGCTGCCGCGCACCTGGTCGGCGCGGGCGGGCGCGGCGGCCAGGACGAGCGCGGGCGCGAGCACGGCCAAGGCCAGGATCACGGCCCCGGCGAGGTGCAGCGTCGCGCGCGGTCGCCACGCCGATCCTCGCGACGGCTCTCGCGACGGCCTTCGCGCCCCTCCTCGCACCGGCCCTCGCGCCGGCCCTCGCGCCGCTTCTCGCGGCCGCCCGGCGCGGACGGGCGTCGTGCTCAGCACTGCCAGTCCTTGCCGGCGCAGTCGGGCCGCGCCGGGGTGGAAAGCGCGGTCAGCACGCGCTCGGCCAGGTCGGAGGCGAAGGCGAAGATCGTGGAGCGCTGGTGCCCGACCGACCGGGCCGGTCTGCCGTCGACCTGGCCCGCCGTGGTGACCACCAGGTACGGGCCCGCCTGCGCCAGCGATGACGCCTGGCGGGCGGCGGCCGTGAAGCGGTCGGCGACGGTCTGCGGGAAGGCCAGGGCGCGCAGCCCGGGCGAGGGCACGCCGCCCGGCGGGAACGCGGCACGGACCCTGAGGGCGGAGTCCTGGTCGGGGAAGGCGGCGACGCCCACGGTCACGACCACGCCCTGGAGGGCGTCCAGGTAGGTCGCCCGGAGCACGGCCCGGCAGCGGGCGGCCTTCAGCGCCGCGCGGAGCGCGGCGTCCACCGCGGCCGAGCAGTCGGTGCGAGAGGAGATGCCGACCCTGCGGGCGTACTCCTGCCCGCCCTGCTCGGCGACGTACGGCAGGGCCGCGGGGAAGATCCTACCCGCGGGCCACACCTGCCAGCGGCGCGCGGTCTCCTCGGCCGACGCCCGATGGAGCTCGGCGGCGCTCGGGCCGCGGGTCAACTCGGTGCCCGCGGCTCCGGCGGACACGGCGGCGGCCACCGCGCAGACCAGAGTGAGCGCTGACGCCACCACCAGGGACGGCCACGTACGCAGGACACTCACCTGCCCGACCTTAACGCCCCGGACAAGCGGACATCCGGCGTTCCATCCGCATAAACCCCATTGGAAAGTACTTGACGCTATGGAAAGTGGAAAGTACTTTCCTAAGTGGAAAGTGAGGAGACGACATGGACGCCACCCCCGACGACGCCCCCCACACCACCCCCGGGGAGACTCCCGGCCCCCCCGCAAGCACGCGGCGAGACGCCGCGTACGCCTCCTCCGAGGCCGCCCCGCACACCACCCCACAGGACGCCGCACACGTCCCTCCTGAGGCCGCCTCGGACGCCACTCCGCAGGACGCCGCGCACGTCTTTTCCGCGCCCGCGTCGGACATCACGCCCGAGGAGGCCGCACGCACCCTGCGCGAGATCCGCGAGTCGCAGGCCCGGGTGATCAGAGCCCGGCCCTGGTTCCCCCCCTGGTACACGACCGGCGTCGCCCTGTTCGTCACCGGCATGCAAGTCCTCACCGAACCCGGCACCCCGGGCGCGGTGACCGCGACGGGCATCGTCGTCCTGACGCTCGCGCTCGCGGGGTCGGTGGGCGCGGTGGTGCTCTTCGAGCGGCAGCGGCCCCACCGCAGCCTGATCACCGCCTCGGCGCTGGTCTCGTTCATGGCCTGGGTGGCGGTCTGCGTCGGCCTGTGCCTGGCGGTCGCCCTGTCCCTGTCCGGGGCCGGGGTGCCCTACGCCCGCACCTACGCCGGCCTGGCGATGACGGCGTTCATGGCGGTCACCGGCCCGCTCGTCGGCCGGTGGATCACCCGGCGCATCGCGGCCGCCGTCGAGGCCGGCTGATGGCCGAACTGGACCCGGCGATCCACGCCCCTGTGCGGCTGCGCGTCATGTCGCTGCTCGCGGCGGTGGAGGAGGCCGAGTTCGCCTTCGTCCGCGACGAGGTCGAGGTGAGCGATTCGGTGATGTCCAAGCACGCCGCCGCGCTGGAGTCGGCCGGGTACGTGGCGATCCGCAAGGGCCACGTCGGCAAGCGTCCCCGCACCTGGCTCCGGCTCACCCCGGAGGGCCGCCAGGCGTACACCTCCCACGTCGCCGCCCTCCGCGACATCGTCGCCCGCTCCGGCCTCTCCCTCACCGACGGATGACCTCCGCACCCGGCTTCATCCCGGAAACATCCGAATCTTGAAATGACGCGACCCGCCCTCCGCTGGGGAGGGCGGGTCGCGTTCGAGGTCGCGTCAGTAGGTGGGCAGCGAGGGGTCCACCGTCTTGATCCAGCTCAGCACGCCGCCGCCCACGTGGACGGCGTCGGAGAAGCCGGCGCTCTTGACGACCGCCAGCGCCTCGGCGGAGCGGGCGCCCGACTTGCAGTGCAGGACGATCTTCCTGTCCTGCGGCAGCCGCTCAAGGGCCGTGCCCCGCAGGAACTCGCCCTTGGGGATCAGCACGGCGCCGGGGATGTTGACGATCTCGTACTCGTTCTGCTCGCGGACGTCCACGACGAAGATGTCGTCGCCGCGGTCCATCATGTCCTTGAGCTCCTGGGCGGTGATCGTCGAGCCCGTCGCGGCCTGCGCCGCCTCGTCGGAGATCGTGCCGCAGAACGCCTCGTAGTCGATCAGCTCGGTGATCGTCGGGTTCTTGCCGCACAGCGGGCACTCGGGGTCCTTGCGGACCTTGACGTCCCGGTACTTCATCTCCAGCGCGTCGTAGATCATCAGACGGCCGACCAGCGGCTCGCCAATGCCGGTCAGCACCTTGATGGCCTCGTTGACCTGGATGGAGCCGATGGAGGCGCACAGGACGCCGAGCACGCCGCCCTCGGCGCACGAGGGGACCATGCCGGGAGGGGGCGGCTCGGGGTACAGGCAGCGGTAGCAGGGCCCGTACTCGGCCCAGAAGACGCTCGCCTGGCCGTCGAAGCGGTAGATCGAGCCCCAGATGTAGGGCTTGCCCAGCAACACGGCCGCGTCGTTGACCATGTAGCGGGTGGCGAAGTTGTCGGTGCCGTCCACGATGAGGTCGTAGGCGGCGAAGATGTCCATCACGTTGTCGGTCGTGAGGGCGACGTTGTGGATGACGACGTTGACCAGGGGGTTGATCTCGCGCACGCTCGCCGCGGCGCTCTCGGCCTTCAGCCGGCCGACGTCCGACTGGCCGTGGATGATCTGCCGCTGAAGGTTTGACTCATCAACGACATCGAAGTCGACGACGCCGAGCGTGCCGATACCGGCCGCGGCGAGGTACATCAAGGCCGGGGAACCGAGGCCGCCGGCGCCCACACACAGCACCTTGGCGTTCTTCAGCCGCTTCTGCCCGGCCATCCCGACGTCGGGGATGATCAGGTGGCGAGAGTAGCGGCGCACCTCGTCAACGGTCAGCTCGTCGGCCGGCTCTACCAGCGGTGGCAACGACACAGTTCTACGCTCCCGTTTCAGGGGATTCACTAATTGGCGGCTCGCCCGTCAGGCTACGCGCCCCGCCGTCTGTCACAACCTAACCCGGTCGCCCCCGCATTCCCGAATCGGCGATCTTATCCGACGAAGGTCGTATCCCTCGACTTCTGGGCTTTCTGCGGATATTTCACCCCGTCCTCGCCAGCGGCCGCCGGGCGCCGTCCTGCAGCAGGAGGCGCACGTGGCGGGCCACGAGGCCGGGACACTCCATCTGTGCGACGTGCGCCGCGTGCGGCAGCAGCACCAGGCGCACGTCGGGGAACGTGCGGCCCGCGCGCGCGGCCATCCGCGGGTGCACGAGGCGGTCGTGCCGGCCGTGAACGACCAGCGTGGGCGCCGTTACCTGCCCGGCCAGCCGCCACAGGTTCTCCTCGCCCCGGCGGAAGTACTCGCCGACCAGGGCGCGGGCGGAGCCGACCAGGGCCGGGCCCGCGTAGGGCAGTTCGTCGCGGCGGCGCAGTTCGGCCACGGCGTCCTCCAGCCGGTCGGGATGAACCCGGCCGGTGTCGGCGTAGCACATCTCCATGGTCGCGCGGATGCGCCGTTCGGCCGGCAGCGCCCGCAGCCGGGTCATCGCCCATTCGCCGATGCGCGGGGTGGCCGACATCGCGACGCGGGCGGGACCGTAGCGGGGCAGCAGGTCGGGCAGCGCGGGTGAGACGAGGGTGAGCGTGCGCACCAGGTCGGGCCGGGTGGCCGCGACCCGCACCGAGACGGCGCCGCCCATGGAGTTGCCGAGCAGGTGGACCGGGCCGCCGAGCAGCTCGATCAGCGACGTCACCGCCGCGGCGTGCGCCGCCACGGAGTAGTCGCCGCCGGGATGCTCGGGCGAGTAGCCCGCTCCGGGCAGGTCGAGGGCGTAACCCCTGACCTCGTCCCGCAGCTCGCCCATCAGGTCGGTCCAGTTGGTGGCCGAACCCGCCAGCCCGTGCACGAACACGGCCTTCTCGGGCGGCCCCTCGGGCGTCGAGCGCACATAGACGGCCAGGTCGCCGAGGTCGAGCAGCTCTCCTGGCCAGTGCGGTATCGGTTCGTCCACCGTCTTTCCCCCTCGCGTTCACCCTCGGTTTCGACGATAACCCCCGTCCAGGGCTGCCGGGGCCCCTGTGGGCCGGGGCTGGGGTACTGAGGGGTGGGGGGAGAGGGTACAAGATCGCGGGAAATATCGGACAAATCGGGAAATAACGATCTGAAAGATATAAGGGCAGGTTAAGTAGCTGCCAAAAGGCAGCGATCACCGTTTGTCGTATGGGTCGCCCGGAAAACTAGACATGTGGGAAGACTCATAACGAGTCATCCGGCATTTACTTCCTAATCCAGTAAATGCGTCCGCTGGGCAACCCGATGCGTCAAGGGGGAAAACGCAATGCCCGACGTCAAGAAATACGCGGCCATGCTGACCGTCACCGCTGCACTCACCGGTGGTGTCGTCGGCCTCGGCGCGACCACGGCCACGAGCGCGTCCGCGTCCGCGGCCGTCACCACCAACTTCGGCTGGGGCGACGACTTCGGCGGCTTCGACGGCGGCTTCGGCGGCGGTGGCGGCGGCTTCGGCGGCGGCTTCGGCGGCGGCCAGTGCCACCACGGGGGCGGCCAGGGCGGCCACCACGGCGGCCACGGCGGCTGGGGCGGCTACGGAGACGACGACGGCGACGGCGACTGGGGCGGCGGCAAGGGCTTCAGCAAGCACCGTCGTCACCACCACAGCCGCGGGGGCGGCCACCGCAACTGCTTCTTCAAGGTCGTCGAGGCGCGCTTCTTCCGCGCCATCATCGGCCACAACAGCCACGGCGGCGGGCACAACAACTGGTTCCGCGACGACCGCCGTCACTGGAAGCCCGAGCACCACTGGCACGGGCACAAGCACCACGGCAAGCACGACGACCACGGCGACCGTTGATCGAAGATCCTAGGCGGCCCTCCGGGTGGCGAGCCCACCCGGAGGCACGACGGGCCGCTTAGCACCTAATGGAAGGCCCCGGAGCGATTTCCGCTCCGGGGCCTTCCCCGCGCTCGGTGACCGCAAGCGTTTCGACGACGCCACCATTCAGGGTTGATTCCGTCCATTTCGGGAAAAGCCCCGGCACACCCCCTGCCCGGTGCCCGCCGTCCCCGCCGTGGAGGGCGCGCGGCGGAAACGGCGGCCGTTAGGCGGACTTGCGGGCGCGGCGCTTCGGCGCCTGCTTCTTGGTGTCCTTCTCCGCCTTTTCCGATTTCTCCTCAGCCTGGCCGGCGGCGGCCTTCGCGGCCGGCTTCCTCTTGTCCGCCGGGGCCTTCTCGCGCCCGCCCTCGCGCTCGCGCTTGGCCGCGTCGACGCTGGCGCGCAGCGCGGCCATCAGGTCGACCGCCGGGCCGGCCTGCTCGGCCGCCTCAGGCCGCACGAGCTCCTTGCCCGCGACCTTGGCCTCGATGACCTGCTGGAGCGCCTCGCGGTAGGCGTCGTGGTACTCGGTCGGGTCGAACTCCCCGGCCATGGTCTCGATCAGCGACTCGGCCATCTGCAGCTCCTGCGGGCGGACCTCGACGTCCTCGTCCACGAACTCGAAGCCGGGCTCGCGGACCTCGTCGGGCCAGAGCATCGTCTCCAGCACGAACACCCCCTCGCGGATGCGCAGGGCGGCCAGCGACTCGCGCTGGCGCAGCGCGACCTTCACGATCGCCACCTGCCCCGTCCGTTCGAGTGCGTCCCGCAGCAGGACGTACGGCTTCACGCCCGCGGACTCGGGCTCCAGGTAGTACGACTTGTTGAACAAGATCGGGTCGAGCTGCTCGGCCGGGGTGAACTGCAGCACGTCGATGCGGCGCGAGGTGCTGAGCGGCAGGTCGGCGAAGTCCTCGTCGGTGAGCACCACGATCTCGCCGCCGGCCAGTTCGTAGCCCTTGGCGATCTCGGAGTACGGGACCTCCTCGCCGTCCACCGAACACACCCGCTTGTACCGGATGCGGCCGGCGTCCTCGCGGTGCACCTGGTGGAACGACACGTCCTTCTGCTCGGTGGCCGAGTACAACTTCACGGGAATCGTGACAAGACCGAACGAGATGGCACCCTTCCAGATGCTACGCATGACCTCTCCTCACCTCAGCCCCACTATCGAACTCACGTTCGCTAGCGGCAAGGGCGCAAAGCAGTATCCAAATGGGCAGATACCCAGTGTGGAATGCCGTATCCGGTCAAGCCACTATCTGCTCGAACGGTGATGGACGAGAGCACGGGAAAAGAAACCTCAGGGGAAGTGGTGCGAGTGGCGGACAAGGTCCGGGTCAAGGTCGATCAACGGGAACTGACCCTGACGAACCTGGGCAAAGTGCTGTATCCCGAGGCGGGGTTCACCAAGGCAGAGGTGATCGACTACTACAGCCGGGTCGCGCCCGCGATGCTCGCCCACCTCAGCGGGCGCCCGCTCACCGTCAAGCGCTACCCCGGCGGCGTGGACGGCCAGTTCTTCTTCGAGAAGAACCGCCCCGCGCACACGCCGGCGTGGGTGCGCACGGCCCGCCTGCCCGCCCCGGGCAGCACCAAGGACCGCGACACCATCGAGTACGCGATCGTCGACGACCTGCCCACGCTGGTCTACTTCGCCGGACTCGCCGCGCTGGAGTTCCACACCCCGATGTGGCGGGTGGACGAGGAGGGCCGCGCGCTGCCGCCGGACACCATGGTCTTCGACCTGGACCCGGGCGCCCCCGCGACGATCGTCGAGTGCTGCCGGGTCGCGCTGCGGCTGCGCGAGGCGCTGGCCGAGGACGGCCTCACGGGGTGCCCCAAGACCAGCGGCAACAAGGGCATGCAGGTGTACGTGCCGTGGACCGGCCGCGAGGACGACCCGTCCGGGTACGCCAAGGCCCTCGCCCAGCGGCTGGAGAAGGAGAGCCCGGAGGAGATCGTCAGCCAGATGGCCAGGAAGCTCCGCCCCGGCAAGGTCTTCATCGACTGGAGCCAGAACAACCCGGCCAAGACCACCGTCACCCCTTACTCGCTGCGCGCCAACCCCGTTCCCACCGCCTCCACGCCGATCACCTGGGAGGAGGTCGCCGGCTGCGCCCGTCCGGGCGATCTGGTCTTCACCGCCGAGGACGTCCTCGACCGCGTCGCACGACTCGGCGACCTCATGACGCCGCCGGAGCGAAGTCAGGCCGGGGAGGGGCCGTAGTCTGGACGCATCGGGGTATGGAGCGCGCGAACCGAGCGCTCACCGCCTACGGAGGGACGGAAGATGTCGGAGATGGACCTGAGCGGCCGCGAGGTCCCGCTGGACGCGCTGGAGCCCCTCGACGACGTCGCCGAGGAACTGCGGACCGAGGTCCCCGAGGCCGACGCCATCGAGCAGCACCTCATCATTCGCGGCGAACGGCGCGAGTGGCCGCTCGAGATCCCCTATGACGCCGACCCGGCCGACGCCGCCGACCAGGAGCGCGTCGTGGACCTGGACGACGACGACTATCGCTGATCCCGATTACCCGCGCGTAGGATGTCAACCTCGCACCGGAACCATGATCAGCACCGACCGCCGCGCTGCCAGCGGCCGCGCGGCGGGTGAACCGTCCTCAAGGAGAGACCCGTGACCGCTACCCCGGACGCCAAGCCCCGGGGCACCCGGCTGCCCCGGATGGCCCGTCGCCGCCAGTTGCTGAACGCGGCGCAGGAGGTCTTCGTGGAGAACGGCTACCACGCGGCCGCGATGGACGAGATCGCCGAGCGGGCCGGCGTCAGCAAGCCGGTGCTCTACCAGCACTTCCCGGGCAAGCTCGAGCTCTACCTGGCCCTGCTCGACCTGCACGTCGACGACATGGCCAACCGCTGCCGCGAGGCGCTGGCCTCCACGACCGACAACAAGCAGCGCGTCCAGGCCGCCATCGGGGCGTTCTTCGACTTCGTCTCCAGCCAGGGTGAGGCCTTCCGCCTGGTCTTCGAGTCCGACCTGCGCAACGTCGCGCCGGTGCGCCAGCGCATGGAGCGCTCGCTGCGCGAGAGCGCCGAGATGATCAGCCAGGTGATCCAGGAGGACACCGGCTGCTCCAGCGACGAGGCCCACCTGCTCGGCGTCGGCCTGGTCGGCATGGCCGAGGTGAGCGCCCGCTACTGGCTCGCCAGCCACGGCTCCATCCCCAAGGACGTCGCGACGCAGCTCATGGCCCGCCTCGCCTGGCGGGGCATCGGCGGCTTCCCCCGCACCACCTGAGCCCTCGTCCCGCTGTTCGCCTGCGGCGATCAACGGCCTCCGG
The DNA here is from genome assembly GCF_040607475.1 of Sphaerisporangium sp. NPDC005288. Taxonomy (NCBI): domain Bacteria; kingdom Bacillati; phylum Actinomycetota; class Actinomycetes; order Streptosporangiales; family Streptosporangiaceae; genus Sphaerisporangium; species Sphaerisporangium sp. NPDC005288. Next base: position 66,664 of record NZ_JBEXGT010000039.1, read on the forward strand.
CTGTTCGCTTGACGCGATCAACGCCGGTCGCCCGCCCGCCGAAGAGTAACGATGGCCTCAGCACATCTTCCCCGCCGACGTCGAAAGGCAGCCCGATGGAAGTCAAGATAGGCGTGCGCTCCGTGCACCGAGAGATCATCGTCGAGACCGAGATGTCCGTCGAAGACGTGGAGCAGGAGCTGCGCAACGCCCTGGCGGCCGATCGAGGGGTCTTCTCCCTCACCGACGTGAAGGGCAAGCGCATCGTCGTCCCGGTGTCCGCGCTCGGCTTCGTCGAGATCGGCGGCGACGAGACGCGTCCTGTCGGGTTCGGCGGCACCGTCTGACCGTCCGCTTCGGGGGCGTGTCCCCCGGGGCGCGGGCGGTGAAGCGGGGGCCCGCGCTGAGGCCCCCGGCGACGACCGTCGCGGGCTCTACACGCCCGCGCACTCTTCTCGCGACTGGAGCGAGCAACCACAGGGACGGCGTGCGGGCCGCACCTCGTCCCGCTTGTGACTGACCGCCGGGCAGCCGGCGCTCCCCCTTCGCAACACCGGCCGGGATGTCCAGCGGTTCGGTCCACATCTCATCAGGAAACTGCCGTAGCGGCGCGAGGCCCTCATGTTCGCACGCTACAACCGCTCGGGGCATTCGCGCCCCTCGATCACGGCACCTGTTCCGCCAGAAGTCCGAAACTCCGCGTTCAGGGCCCCGGGACGAGGCCGAGTGCCGACATGCGCCGGCCGTGCTCCTCGGTGAGCCGGGCGAACAACCGCCCGATCTCCACCAGGTCGGTCACCGCTTCGGCCCGTCCGCCGGCGGCCTCGGAGGCGGCGTCGTCCTGGGCCTGCGCGATGGCCGAGACCAGCAGCAGGGCCAGGTCGGGGCGTGCCGCCGCCACCCGGTGGGCCTGGCTGAGCGCCTCGCCGACCATGCGCCGCGCCCACAGCGCGAGCCTGCCGCCCAGCTTGGGGTTGTCCGCCAAAGCCGCGCGCACCCGCTCCACCACGAACTGCGAGCGAACCTCCTCCGCCAGCGCCTCGTCGACGATCTCGCGGGTCTCCTTGTCCACGTGCCGGGCCGCCTCGCGGTAGAAGTCGGCCGCGATGCCGGTGCCGACGTACGCCTTCACCAGCGCCTCCAGCCAGTCGCCCGGCCTGGTCTGCGCGTGCCAGTCGTCCAGCGCCGCCACGAACGGCGCCATGGCGCCCTCGGGGTCCACGCCGAGCGAGGACAGCCGGTCGCGCAGGAGCCGGAAGTTGGCGTATTCGGCGGCGGCGAGATCGCTGAGCTCGGCGCGGTCGGTCAGCGTGGGGGCAAGAGTGGCGGCGTCCTCGGCGAGCCTGAGGAACGCGGTCAGCTCGGCGTAGGCGAGGACGCCGAGCAGATCGACCACACCGGCAGGGGAATCACTCATGGATGCAGGGTACGAGTCCCGCCCCGGCCCGTGGGCCCCCGCCCGTGCACCCCGGCCGCGAACCTTGTCCGCGGAGCCCGTTCTGGGGGGCAGGGGATGGCCTCGAGGCGGGAGAAACCCCTGAAGACACGGCCGTTCGCGATGTCGAACACCAAGAAATCGGCTCACTCTTGTGGTATCGAGTACACTGCTCTGTAAGAGTGCGACCGCAGTATGTCTTCAGGGAGATCATCGCCTGATAGCCCCCACGCGCGTTACGCCGCGGGCGGTCGCCGAGACGAGATGAGGGTTGGCTTTTCCGCGCGGACCCGGCACGAGGTTCCTTCTGCCAGCGGTCCCGGAAGCCCGCCTTCGCAGGAGACTTAGGCAGGCCGAGCTGACCACGTTCCGAGACCTTGGAGTCATACCCGAGATCGCCGATGCCCTGGAGACCGAGGGCATCGTCTCCCCGTTCCCGATTCAAGAGATGGCCCTACCCCTCGCGATCAGCGGGCAGGACGTCATCGGCCAGGCGCGCACCGGCACCGGCAAGACCTACGCCTTCGGCGTGGCGATGCTCCAGCGCGTCGGCAAACCCCGCAAGAACCGCAAGAAGCCCCGCGGCCTGGTGGTCGTGCCCACCCGCGAGCTGGCCCTGCAGGTCACCGAGGACCTCGTGGTCGCCGGCGGCAAGCTCGGCTCCCGCATCCTCACCGTGTACGGCGGACGGGCGTACGAGCCGCAGATCGAGGCGCTCAAGCAGGGCGTGGACGTCGTCGTCGGCACGCCCGGCCGCCTGCTGGACCTGGTGAAGCAGAAGCACCTCGACCTCGGTCAGGTGTCCATGCTGGTCCTGGACGAGGCCGACCGCATGCTCGACCTGGGCTTCCTGCCCGACATCGAGCGCATCATCAAGCTCGTCCCGGCCGAGCGGCAGACCATGCTGTTCTCGGCCACCATGCCGGGCGAGATCGTCCAGCTGTCGCGCCGCTACCTGTCGCGCCCGACCCATGTGCGCGCCGAGAACGCCGACGCCGACAGCGAGGACGTCTCCAAGACGATCCAGTTCGTCTGGCGTACCCACCGCATGGACAAGATCGAGATCGTCGGCCGCATGCTCCAGTGCGAGGGCCATGGCCTGACGATGGTGTTCTGCGAGACCAAGCGCGCCTGCGACATGGTCTCAGAGCAGCTCAAAGAGCGCGGTTTCGCCGCGGCGGCCGTGCACGGCGACCTCGGGCAGGGGCAGCGCGAGCAGGCGCTGCGCGCCTTCCGCAACGGCAAGGTCGACGTCCTGGTCGCCACCGACGTGGCGGCGCGCGGCATCGACATCGACGACGTCACCCACGTCGTCAACTACGACTGCCCGCAGGACGAGAAGACCTACGTGCACCGCATCGGCCGCACCGGCCGGGCCGGGCGCACCGGCGTGGCGGTGACCTTCGTCGAGTGGGAGGAGCTCACCCGCTGGAAGGTCATCAACAACGCCCTCGGCCTCGACTTCGCCGAGCCGGTGGAGACCTACTCGACCTCCCCGCACGTCTACACCGACCTGCACATCCCCGAGGGCACCAAGGGCGTGCTCCCGCGTGCGCAGCGGTCCCGTGCGGGCCTGGAGGCCGAGCAGATCGAAGACCTCGGCGAGACCGGCCGGCACCGCTCGCGCCGCGACCGCGACGATCGCCGTGACCGCGACGACCGCCGCGAGCGCGAGGAGCGCCGCGAACGGCCGGCCCGCAACCGCCAGCGCCGCCGCACCCGCGCCGGCCAGGCGGCGGAGGCGGGGCAGCCCGTGGGCACGGACGCCGGCACGGTGTTCGAGGGCGACATCCTCGCCCCCGAGCCCGCCGATCCGGCCGTTCTCACCGCCCCGGCACCCGTGACGACCTCACCGGAGCCCCTGCCGCCCACGGTCGCGCAGGCTCCCGAGCCGTCCACGGTCGAGCGGGCTCCCGAGCCGGCCGCCGCCGAGGCGCCGGTCCTCAAGCGCTCCCGCAGGGGCGCGAACAGGGCGGCCCTCACCGAGGCCCTGGCCGAGGTCGCCTCTCCCGTCGTGCGGGACGACGACGCGATCGCGCCCGTCGCCCAGGAGGCGCTGATCGGCGTCGAAGAGCTCGACGCGGCGGCGCCTCCCGCGCCCGTCGCGCCCGTCGCGCCCATCGAGCACGAGGCGCCCGTCGCGCACCCCGAGCCGGAGCGGATCATCCCGCCCTCTCCGTTCTCGATCATCTTCCGGTCGCCCGACCTGGCGACCGACGATGACGTGGCCCCCTCCGCGGCCTCCGAGCGCCAGCAGCAGCGCCGCAGGCCGTCCAACCAGCGTCCCCGGAGGGGCTGACCAGGCGGCACATGAAGTTCCGTGGCCTGAGCGGCCGGAACGGCGGGACGCCCTCGGGGGCGGCCCGCCGTTCGAGCGGCGCGCGCTGATCGCGGTGAACCGCCATCTGATCGGGTGAGAGAGTGGAAAGTCAACCAGCAAACCGGCATAGGGCGTTTGACGGTGTCGCGCTGATGGACCGTCAGTATTGTGGTGCCGCGTGAGCACGCCGCGATTCCTGACCCTGCCTCCCGGTGTCCGCGCGCAGCGGATCACGACTCCCGTGGGCACGTTCGCGGCCCTGGAGGCGCTGCCCGTCAGCGGCGTCCCCGAGCGCTGGCCCGCTCTGCTGGTGCCCGGGTACACCGGCAGCAAGGAAGACTTCATCGCGATCTTCCAGACGCTCGCCCAGGCCGGGCGCCGCGTCGTGGCGATCGACATGCGCGGGCAGTACGAGACCGAGGGGCCCGACGATCCGGCCGCCTACACCTGTGAGGCCCTCGGCGAGGACATCGACCACGTCGCCGCGGCCGTCGGCGACGGCGAGCCCGTCCACCTGCTCGGGCACTCCTTCGGCGGCCTGGTCACCCGCGAGGCCGTCATCGGCGGGGCCACGAAGCTCGCCTCGTACACGCTGATGAGCTCGGGCCCGTCCGGCATCACCGGGCCCAGAGAACAGGCGTGCCGCCTCATGCTCCGCGAGCTACCCGAGGTCGGCCTCGCGCACCTGTGGACGCACCGCCTCGAACCCGAGGCCATCGTCGCCGGCCTGCCCGACGACATCCTCGCCTTCCTGCGCAGGAGGCTGTTCTCCAACTCGCTGACCGGGCTGGTCGCGATGGCCCGGCAGGTGCTCGACACCGCCGACCGGCTGGAGGACCTCCGTGAGGTCGGCCTGGCCACGCTGGTGCTCTACGGCGAGCACGACGACGGCTGGTCCCCCTCGATCCAGTCGGAGATGGCCAAGCGGCTCGACGCCGAATGCGTCGTGGTCCCCGGCGCCCTGCACTCCCCCGCCGTGGAGGCACCCGAGACCACCGCTCACGCCCTGACCCGCTTCTGGAACCACGCCGAACAACATCTCCCCCACACCTGACCTGCGGCGCCGCCGGCCGCAGGCCATGTCGTGGGCGGGCGGAGTCAGCCGGATTCGGCGGCCAGGCCGTCCCAGGGCTGGTGCGCGGAGCCGGCCGCCTGACCTTCGGGGCAGTGGCGCCGGTAGTCGCACCACGAGCAGACCGGGCCGGGACGCGGCGGGAAACCGGCGTCGATCTGCGGCGGCACGGTGACGGGCCCGCCGGCCGGGACGGCCCTCGGCGCACCGGCCGCCCTCGCACCGGCCGCCCTCGCACCGGCCGAACCCGCACCGGCCGAACCCGCACCGGCCGTCCTCGCGCCGGCCGTCGCCGTGGCGGCGGACCATTCGCGGTAGCGCTCGTCGGCCTCGGAGGCCTCCGTGGCGATGTCCTCGGCGCGGCTCAGGTGCCGGCCGAGCGACTCGGCGGTGTGCTCCCACGCGAGGACCTCGCCGGTCGGCACGTGGTGCAGCTCGACCTTGTGGCACGGCCGGTGCAGGACGCGCGAGGACGCCACGGCGTAGATGGCCAGCGCGAGCGACGAGCGGGCGTCGTCCTCGGTCAGCGGGCGCCGGCCGGTCTTGTAGTCGACGATGACCAGCTCGTCGCCGCGCCGGTCGATGCGGTCGACCCGCCCGGACACCGCGATCACCGCCGTGCGCGTGGCGACGGTCCGCTCGACGCCGACCGGCTCGTCCGCCGGATCGAGCGTGCTGGTGTAGCCCGACACCATGGCCCTGGCGCGGTCGCGCCACAGCGTGGACTGCTCCTGGTCGCGAAAACCCTCGGTGATCCAGCCCTTGGTGAGCAGGATCCCCGCCATGGCGGGGGTCCTGCGCTCGTACGGCTCGCGCCACCAGCCGGCCAGGGCGTTGTGGACCGAGGCGCCGACGCTGTTGTGCGCCCATGGCGGCCCCTTCGGCGGGGCCGGCCGGTCGAGGTAGGTGAAGCGGTAGCGACGGGGGCAGTCGAGCCAGGTGTTCAGCCTCGACGGCGTGCAGGAGTACAGCCGTCGCGGCATGCCTTCCAGGCCGAGTTGCTGCACGTCACTCGTCGAAGCTCAGCTTGATCCCCGACACGCGCGTGCCGTCGGCCAGCGGCCCCTCGGCCACGGCCTCGTCATCGTCGTCGGCCGCTCCCGTGCGGGTGAGCGACCCGGCCAGCCAGTCGTCGAAGTGCGGCTCCTGCTCGCCGATGGTGGTCTCTTCGCCGTGCGCGGGCAGCACCCGCGTGTCCGGCGGCAGCGTGAACAGCCGCTCGCCGATGGCGGTCAGCTGGTCGGCCAGGGCGGGATACTCCCCGCCGAGCTTGCCGGGGCCGTCGGCCAGCAGGGTCTTGCCGGTGAACACCACCCCGAGCGCCTCGACGTACAGCGAGACGCCGCCCTGCGTGACGCCGGGCGTGGCCATGACCTCCAGCTCGACATCGGCGACGCCGAAGATGCCCTCGTCCTCCATGTCGATGTCGGGGTAGGTCTCCGCCCAGGTCTCACGCCAGAGCTGGCGGTCCTTGCGGTTGAGCGCCACGACCGCCTCGTCGCGCGCCGCCACCTCGATGGCCCCGCCCACGTGGTCGGGCAGGCCGTGGGTGCAGACGACGGCGAGGATCTCGCGGTCGCCCACGTTGGAGAGGATCGTCTCCGCGTCGCGCGCGGGGTCGATGACGATGACTTCCTCGTCGTCACCCACGATCCAGGTGTTGTTCTCGACCTTGTGCTCGGCGCCGTCGATCGTCACGACGCCTTCGGTCACCACTCGCTCGATACGCGCTGTCACGGCCACGACCTTACCGAACACTCGTGCCCGTCTCGATATTTACCGGGGACGCATTGTCGCCGATCGGCTCCGGCGCGCCCGTCCCCCCGCCGGGGACGGCCGTGGAGCCTCGCCGAGGGGGTCACGGCTCCTCGCCCAGCCGGGGTGAGAAGGCCCCGTAGGGGAGGTCGAGTTCCTGGTCGTGCTCGCGGAGGTCACGCAGCGAGAGCTGGGCCAGGGCGACCAGGCACCCCGCCTCGGCCGGCCAGCCGATCACCCACAGCCAGTCGCCCATCGCCTCGCCGACATAGACGGCGCGGTCGGGCCGCCCCTCGACCCACCACAGCGCCGTGGGGTGCCCGCGCGCCTCGACCTTGGCGTTGGGCGGCCCCGCGTCGAAGCCGGGACCCGGGTCGGGGCCGTCCAGGCCGGCGAAGGCCGCGCCGAGCCCCATGCCGGGCTCCTCCGCGACGATGATCAGGTCGGCGGGCCCGTGGGTGACTGAGGGACCCGAGCAGACCACCACGCCCGCGCGGGCGCCCGTGCGCTCGTCGCCGGCGTCGCCGAAGCCGGTCACCAGCCAGTTCGGCGGCAGCGGCCACGGCAGCCAGAAGGGGACCGCGGATTCCTTGCGGATCGCCTCCAGCGCCTCGCTGGAGGGACGCCGGGTGTGGAAGGGCAGTACGGCGCCGTGCACGCCGCAACGCCAAGCGCTTGACCATGCGCTTGGCGGCCGTAGCGTGCCGAAACACCGAGGGCAGGCGGGCGCGGCTCTCACAATTACCCACGGTGCTTCCGCCGGCGCGGGTAAGTCAAGGGCCATCCCGTTATCGCGGCGTAATCTTGGCACATGCGGGAGAGGTGCGTTGGCGGAGTGGTGCTCGACGGCGCGGGCCGGTTGCTTCTCGTCCGGCGCGGGCGGCCGCCGGGCGAGGGGCTGTGGTCACTGCCCGGCGGCCGGGTGGAGTCGGGCGAGTCGGACGAATCGGCGCTGCGGCGCGAGCTCATGGAGGAGACGGGGCTCACCGTGTCGGTCGGCGGGCTCGCGGGCACCGTGGAGCGCCCGGGTCCGGGCGGGGTGGTGTACGAGATCCACGACTACTTCGCCACCGCCGGGGCGGGGACGCCGCACGCGGGCGACGACGCCGCCGCCGTGGGCTGGTTCGCCCCGGACGAGCTCGCCGGTCTCCCCCTCACCTCCGGCCTCCTCGAGGTCCTGACCACCTGGCACGTCCTCCCCGCCGCATCCGGCGCATGAGCCGGGGTCCCGGGCAGGCAGGCCACGATCCTCGGCGGACGCGCCACGGTCCCGGGCGGACAGGACACGTTCCCGGGCAGGCGGGCGGGCCACGGCCCCGGGCGGGCCGGACGGGAGGTCAGCGGCTGAAGGAGGTGCGCCACAAGGTGAGGTGGTCGGAGGTGTAGGTCGTCGAGCGGCCGACGGCCACGACGCGGTCGCCGTCGACGGCGATGGCGCCGAGCCACTGGGCGCCGTCCCCGGTCATGCCGTCGCCGGTCAGCGTGTGCCGCTGCCAGTCGGTGCCGTCCTGGGACGTCCAGACCGCGCTGTCCTCGGTGGCCGGCGGCCCGTAGGAGCCGACGGCCACCAGCCCGTCACCGGATGCCGCGACATCGAGCACGGTCGCCGTCGCGTCGGCAGGCAGCCAGGAGTACGCCCAGGTGACACCGTCGTCGGTCGAGACGGCCGCGAAGGGCCGCTCCACACCCTTGTCGTCGGTCGCGCCGCCCACCGCCACGATGCGCTGATCGTGCACCACGACCCTGCGCAGGCTCGCCGAGCGGGCCCCCTCGGGGATCACCCGCTTGCGCGCCGTCCAGTTCAGCCCGTCACGCGACGACCAGACCACCCCGGACGTGCGGCCCGCCGCGCCCGACCCGCCGACCGCGAGGTAGCCGTCGCCCGTGGCGACGATGTCCTCGACGCGCACGTCGGCGCCGCCCGCCGGGAGGCTCTGCGGCGCGGCCCGCGAGAAGCGCTTGAGATCGGGCGAGAACCACAGGGCGGCCACCACGCCGCCGGGACCGCTGTCGTCACCGGCCAGGACGTAGCCCTTCCGCCCGGCCGCGACCACGCGCGGGACCACGGCGTACCGCCCGGAGGCCCCGAGCGCGGGCGACTCGGGGCCCGCGCGCCAGGTTCTGCCGTCGCTGGAGGTGGCGAGCAGCGGACGGACGAACGCCGAGTCGGCGGTCGTGCTGCCCACCGCGAGCCAGCCGTGGGGGCCGTGGACGACGTCGTTGAACGCCTGCCGGCCCGCCCCTCCCAGTGCCGGCGAGGCGACCGGCTTCCAGCTCTGCCCGGTCGCGCTGGTCCAGATGCCGGCGTCGCCCTTGACCGAGCCGACCGCGACGAACGACTCCCCGGCGGTGACCAGCGCGGTGGTCTCGCGAGCCGAGCGGGTGAGCCCGCTGATCTGCGCGAGCGGCACCGGGGCGGCGGGCTCGCCCTTGCCGGCCATCATCAGCACCGGCAGGTTGTCCAGGCCGCCGGACCGCTGGTCGCCGGCCGCCACCAGCGTGCCCGCGTCGGTGATCGCCAGGCCCCGCAGGGTGCCGGGGATCTGGCCGAGGTCGGTGCTCTCGGTCCAGCTCTCGCCGTCGGTGCTGGTGAACACGGCGTACCTCTCCCAGCCCGACTCGGCGACCGCCGCGACGCCCGCCGCGGAGGAGGCCAGGCCGCGCACGCCGGTCGCCTCGCGCCCGAGCCCGCCGATCACCCCGCACTGGCGCCACTCGTCCCCGAGCTCGGAACAGTAGACCCGCACCTCGCCCGCGCCGGACTTCTGCAGGGTCGGGACCAGCAGGAACCCCTTGCCGGTCACCGCGAGCGCGCCGGGCTCCGGGCGGACGCCGGGCAGCGCGGCGGCGGTGCGCAGCCATGTCCTGCCGCCGTCGGGGGAGCGCAGGATGACCGAGGTCGTGTCACCCTTGCCCGGGTCGGCGAGCGCCACGACGGCGTCCCCCCTGGCCACGACGGCGCGGATGGCGCGCACCTTGTCGGTGGCGCCGATCTCGCCGGTGTCGACGCGGCTCCAGGCGAGCCCGTCCGGCGAGACCCAGGCCACCGGGCCGCTGCCGCCGTCCGTCAAGGTCGTGGAGCCGACGGCCACGAAGCCGCCGGCGGTGCGCGCCAGGTCGGTGATCCGGTCGCCGCTCCAGAAGGCCGACAGCCGGGAGGGGTCGACGGCCGTCCACGAACGCCCGTCGGTGCTGGTCCACATGCCCCTGACCCCGGCCGCGCCGGGCACCTCGGTGCCCGCGGCGAGCCAGCGGCCCTCTCCGCCGGTGACCAGGCCGGCCGACCCGGCGGGCTGGTAGCCGGTGGCGCCGCTCACCCGGCCGAGCTGCCAGGTCCTGCCGCGGTCGGAGGAGACCAGGAACAGCGGCCTCGGCACCGGGCTGGTGGTGTCGCTGCCGACCGCGACGACGGTCGAGCCGACGGAGGTGACGGCGTTGAGCACCTGGCTGGAGCCGTTGCCGCTGACGCCCGGCGGGGCCACGAACGCCTGGTCGCCCGAGCCGCCGTCGCCCGCGGCCAGCCGCAGTCCTGAACTGGCCGGGGAGTTCACCCAGTTGACGATCACCAGTCCGAGGCCGGCAGCCGCGAGCAGCACGACGACCACGAAGATCGGGGTCAGCAGGCCGCGTCCCCGGCCACGCCACCGGGGGCGGCGGGTCGGGCGCGGAGTCCGGGGGGCGGGCTGGTCGCGGTGGTGGCGGCCGCGCCCGCCGCGCGACCGGGGCGGGCCGGAGGCGACCAGGACGTCGGGCGGCACCGTCCGTTCCGCGGGAGGCCGGCCGATGCGCTCCTCGGGCTGCGCGCCGAACGCCGGGACGTCGTGAGCCCCGTGGCCGGGCGCGTAGGGGTCACCCGCCGTGGCGGCCTCATCAGAGAGATCGCCGGAAGCGTGGGGGTCGTCGTAGGCCGCGTACGGATCCCCCTGCGCGGACAACCCGCCGGTCGCGTACCGGTCCCTCCCGGACGCGCCGCCGGTCGCGTACGGATCCCGCGGGAACGGGTCGCCGGTCCCGTATGGGTCGCTCTGGGAGGCGCCGCCGGCCGCGTACGGGTCGCGCGGGAACGGGTCACCGGGCGTGTACGGGTCGCTCTCGGACGCGCCGCCGGTCGCGTACGGGTCACGCGGGAACGGGTCACCGGGCGCGTACGGGTCGCTCTGCTGGGGCGCGCCTGGGGACGGGGCGCCGTGGGAGCGCGGTCGGCGCGGGGCGCGGGGCTCGTCCTCGGGTTCGGCCGGGATGCTGGGCTCGACCCGGATCTCCGGCAGATCCCGCGAGATCCCCTGCGCCGGCGGCCCGCTGGACGGCGTGCGCGGGGGCCCGGAGGCGACCAGCTTGTCCGGCCGGTCGACGATGCGGCGCGGCGGCCAGGCCGGCTCGTCCTGCGCCCGCGCCACCTCGTGCTCGTACTCCGCCGGAGCGCCGTAGTCGGGCTCCGCCGGAGTGCCGTAGTCGGAATCGGCCGGAGCGCCGTAGTCGGAGCGGGCGCCATGGTCGCGCTGGGCGCCGTACCCGGGTTCGGCGCTGTACTCGGGATGGGCGTCGTAGTCGTACTGGAGGGTGTGCTCGGACGGGACGCCGCGCGGGGAGGGGGCCTCGGGGGCCCAGGCGGAGGAGGTCTCCACCGGCGGCTCCGGCGACGCCCGGCCGGCGCTGTGGCGCGGCTCGGCGGCTCCGCCCCCGTACGGCCGCGCGTAGGGATGGCGGCCCGCCGAGGACGGCCTGGACGCCTCGGCGCGCTCGTCGTCATCGTCCGCCGGGGGCCGCTCGTCCGGGGTCGGCGCGCCGAAGGGCGGCAGGGCCCACGGGGAGTCCAGGGGCAGGCCGCGCGAAGGCGAGTCGGACGGCCCCGGCGGGGAGTGGTGCAGAACGTGGGGAGAAGTCCGGGCCTGGCGGGGCCTGGAAGGGTGTGGCGTGACGTCGCGGTCGGCGTCGTCGTCCGCCGGCCGCCATGACGAGCGCGGGTCGTGGGGGCCCGAGACCACGCTCAGCACCTCCTCGTCGGCAGGCTACCCCGGCGTTCGGTCCGCATATTGGGACCGTTCCACCGGACTCCAGCGCATCCGTCGCCCGTGCAACGGATCACGTGCGATCGTACCGATACCCAAACCCTGCCCGGTGATCACATAACGGGACAGAACCATGGCCGCTGCTCGCCCTCGCCGGCACCGCGCACCTCCCTGGGGCCGACCACCGGCCCGCACATCTTTAGGGCAACACGCCGAGGGGCATTCTGGCGAGACCTCTCTAGTCAGATTTATCGAGCGACAGCCTGAATTGCCCGCTTTTGGGCGATTATTACGACGACAACCGCGAAAAAGGTCAACTGGACCAGGGTGCCGGAAAGGGCCTGCCATGGCACCGCGCCCTGCCGCATCGCGCCCTCCAGTTCGCCCGCGGCCGCGGCCGGCAGGAAGCTCAGGACGTTGTTGACCACGTGCAGCGCGATGGGCGCCTCCAGGCCGCCCGTGCGCACCGCCAGCCAGCCCATCAGCACACCGAAGCTGAACACGTCGAGAATGCCCCAGTCGGTGTAGGCGTGCAGCGAGGTGAACAGGGCCGCGCCCAGCAGGATGCCCGGCCACGGCGTCCGCACGTACGCGCCGAAGGCCTGGATCACCCAGCCCCGGAACATGTACTCCTCGGCCGCGGCCTGGAAGGGCACCAGCAGGAGGATGACCACGAGCCCGGGCAGGAAGCGGCCCCACCCGGCCCAGCCGAACAGGGCGCCGATGTCCTCCCCGGTCACGGCGTACGTGGCGATCATGGCGGCCTGTCCGAGGATCAGCGCCCCGAAGGCCACCCCGACGCACAGCAGCAGCCACCGCCAGCGCAGCCGCCCGGCCACCGACGAGAGCGTCCCCGGCCGCCGGCGCTGGACCAGCCACGCGGTGAGGAACACCACCGGCAGGACCACCGCGATCGACAGCAGCAGGACGGCCAGCTCGAACACCGGCTGCCCGAAGAGCCGGTCGTCCGACATGAGAACGGGGACGCCGGTGAACTCGGCGACGACCACTCCGACGAAGATCACGACCAGGCCCGCGCCCATGAAGGCGATGGCGATGATGGCCGTCCCCACGATCGGGCGCCACCAGCGGTGGGCCGCGTTACGCGCCAGGTGGTCATAGCGCGCGCCACAGTACGGCGGGACGGCCCACGGAGCCGGCTCCGGCGGCCCCTGCCACGCCTGCGGGCCGCCCGGATGGCCCGGCGGACCCGGGTAGTAGGGCGGAACCCCCTCGGGCGGCGACCCGGGGCGGTACCGCGGATCACCTCCCGCCGGCGGGCCGGGCTGATGCCACCGATCACCCTGCGACGACGACGGCGGCTCGGCCGGCCGCTGCGACGGCCCGCCCTCCCCCGGCACGCCGTCGTCCCGGACAGGGCCGCCCTCCCCCGACGCGCCGGCTCCGTACGCGGGACCGCCCTGACCCGACGCACCGGCATCGTTCACAGGGTCACCTTCGCCCGGTGTGCCGGCATCGTTCACAGGGTCGCCTTCGCCCGGTGTGCCGGACGCAGGCGCGGGCGCGCTCTGGGCCGGTGTGCCCTGGGCGGGGGCCGGGCCGTTCCCGGGCGCGGGGTGCCGGTGGGGCGGCCGGTCGGCGGGCGGAGGCTCCTGGCCCGTGGACCCGGATTCCGGCTGTGGCTGGTGCGCCTGTGACGGGTCGTGCATATACGTCATTGTCCTCGCACCCTCTCACCGCCCGGCGGTCGCCCGGCGCTCTGGGAGAACCTCTCGATCCTGGCAACCGTTGTGCGCATTTCTTCATAGACGCCGCCGTGCCCAGGATCGATGCTGCATGCGACAACCCGACATCCTTCAGGAGTAGATCATGAAAAGGCCAGGGCCATTTCAAACGCTCGGCGCGGGGGTGGTCCTCGCCCTCGGGATCGGCGTCCTGAGCGCGCAGACCATGCCGCGCACCGACAACGCCTCCGCCTCCTCCGCCTCCGCGGGCGCCCCGGTCGCCAAGGCGACCACCTCGGTCGCTCCGGAGCCCGGCGAGACGGCCGCCGCGACCGCGTCCGCCTCTCCCTCGGCCGAGCCCGCCGACCCCACCCCCAAGCGCGCCGAGTACGCGGGCGTCGCCCAGGGCAACGGCGGGCTGGTGGCGGTCTCGATCAAGAACGGCAAGGCGGTCGCCTACTTCTGCGACGGCCGCATCGAGTCGTGGCTCAAGGGCACCGCCGAGAACAACACGCTCACCCTGACGGGCAAGGGCGGCTCGCTGATCACCGCTGCGCTCGGCGGCGGGAAGGCCCAGGGCAGGCTTCAGGTCGGCAAGGCCAAGTGGCGCTTCTCCGCCCCGCTCGTGAAGAAGCCGTCGGGCCTGTACCGCGCGACCGCGGTCGTCCGCGGCGCCAAGGTCGTCGGCGGCTGGATCGTCCTGCCCGGCGGCCGCCAGGTAGGCCTGGTGGACGTCGGCGACGCGGCGCAGGCCGCTCCGAGGCTCACCCCCGGCTCCCCGGTGACCGTCGGCGGCACGCGACTGATCCCCGAGGACACCGACGCCTTCATCGACACCCTCTGACGCCGCCGACCCCGACGACCGCCGATTCCGACCAGCCCCTACCGGGACGACCCGCGCGTTCGTACGACCGCCGGTCGCCGCCGGGACAGACGATCTCCCTCACGACAAGGAACGCCCGCCATGACCGTCCCCGATCTTCCTCCCGTTCAGCGGCAGGACCCGCCCGTGCGGGTTTCCGTTTCCGCTCCCTACCTCGTCCCCCTCATCGTCGGCGGACTGGTGGCCGTCGCCCTCGGCGTCTACGGGCGCGCGCACACCCCGACCGGATACGCCGTGGGCCTGGCCGGCTTCTCCGGCGCCCAGGCCATGAAGTCGTGGCTGGCGACCGCCGCGTTCGTGCTCGCGATCGTCCAACTGGTCTCGGCGCTCGCGATGTACGGCAGGATCCCCGGCCTGCGGGCCCCGTCCTGGACCGGCACGCTGCACCGCTGGTCGGGCCGCGCGGCCTTCCTGGTGTCGGTGCCGGTGGCCTTCCACTGCCTGTACGCCCTGGGCGCGCAGTTCGACGTGCCGCGGGTGCTGGTCCACTCGCTGCTGGGCTCGTTCTTCTACGGGGTGTTCGTCGCCAAGATGCTCTCGCTGCCCAAGCGCGACCTACCGGGTTGGACGCTGCCCCTGCTCGGCGGGCTGGCCTTCGCCGCGCTGACCGGCCTCTGGCTGACCTCGTCGTTCTGGTTCTTCACGACGTTCGGCGTGACCTTCTGAGCCGGCGCCGCGCGGTCAGGAGGCGGGGGGCTCGAACGCCTTGGTGCGGGGAAGACCGGCGGCGCGGCCCTTGGCGGCGATGACCAGGGCCATCTTGCGGGAGGCCTCGTCGATCATCTCGTCGCCGAGCATCACCGCGCCGCGGCGGTCCACCGTCGTGGCGTGCTCGTAGGCGTCGAGGATCAGCTCGGCGTGGTCGTAGTCCTCCTGTGAGGGGGAGAAGACCTCGTTGGCCGCTTCTATCTGCGTCGGGTGGAGCACCCATTTGCCGTCGAAGCCGAGCGCCGCCGACCTGCGGGCGGCCAGGCGGAACCCGTCGAGGTCCTTGATCTGCAGGTACGGGCCGTCGATGGCCTGCAGGTCGAAGGTACGGGCGGCCATCAGGATGCGCATCAGCACATAGTGGTAGGCGTCGCCCTCGGTGTATCCGGGGGGCTGCCGCCCGACGACCAGGCTCCTCATGTTGATCGAGGCCATGAAGTCGGCCGGGCCGAACACGAGCGTCTCGAGGCGCGGCGAGGAGGCGGCGATGGCGTCGACGTTGACCAGGCCGCGGGCGCTCTCGATCTGCGCCTCGACGCCGATGCGCCCGACCGGCAGCCCGGCCGCCTTCTCGATCTGGGTGAGCAGCAGGTCGAGCCAGGCGACCTGGACGGCGTCCTCGACCTTGGGCAGCATCAGGCAGTCGAGCACGTCCCCGGCGCCCTCGACGACGTCGATCACGTCGCGGTAGGTCCAGGCGGTGGACAGGTCGTTCACCCGCACGACCCGCGTCCTGCCCGACCAGTCGCCCTCGCGGAGGGCCTGGACGACGTTCTTGCGGGCCTGCTCCTTGGCCTGCGGCGCGACGGAGTCCTCCAGGTCGAGGAAGACCTCGTCGGCCGGCAGGCCCTGCGCCTTCTCCAGGAAACGCGTGTTGCTGCCGGGCACCGCGAGGCACGAACGACGTGAACGCATGCGCACACGCTAGCCTCCCCGGCCTCCTCGGCCCGCTGTGGGCCGGTCACAAAGGGGGGGACCCGTTGTTGGCACGGATCCTGTACCGATTTCCGAGTGTTTGTACGGACAATGACGTAGATAGCCTCGGTAAGGGAGATAGTCATGGCTTCTGATGCCTCTGCGGCGCTTCGGCCCGCCGTATTGTCCGATCTCATCCCCGGAAAGCTGGTTCGGGATGTCGTGCTGGTCGTGGGGGCGGCGGGTCTGACCGGACTCGCGGCGCAGGTCAGCATCCCGCTGCCGGGCACCCCCGTGCCGTTGACGCTGCAGACCTTCGCCGTCCTGCTGGCCGGCGCGGCGCTCGGCCTGCCCCGCGCCTTCCTCGGCATGTCGCTGTACTTGCTGATCGGCCAGCTCGGGGTGCCGTGGTTCGCCTCTTCGGGCGGCAACGCCACGCTGGGGTACGTCGTCGGCTTCATCCTCGCGGCCTCGGTCGTCGGCGCGCTCGCCGGCCGGGGAGGCGACCGCACCCCGGCGCGCACCCTCGCGACGATGACGCTCGGCACGGTGCTCATCTACTCCGTCGGCCTGCCGTGGCTGATGGTGGCCACCGGCATGGACTTCCCTGCCGCCTTCGCCGCCGGTGTGGTGCCGTTCCTGATCGGCGACGCGATCAAGGTCGTGGCGGCCGCGGGCCTGCTCCCCGCGGCCTGGAAGCTCGCCGGCCGCTGAGCCGGCGAGCCACATGAGCCGCTGAGCCACACGAGCCGCTGAGCTCTGTGAGCCCGCCCAGCCGCTGAGCCGCTGAGCCGGCGAACTCCTCGGGCGCCCGCGCGACCGCGGGCGCCCGGGGGTGTGGGACGGCACGGGACCCCGGCCGTAGATTGCGAGGTATGAGTCTCTCGCTGATCGAAGAGGGCGCCAAGAAGTCGGGCGTCCTGTGGGTCTCGCTGGCGGGCCGCGACCGGCTGGCGTGGCACGTCTGGCACGACGGCGCGATCTACCTGGTCACCGGCGGCGGGGAGCAGGCGCTTCCCGGCCTCGCCGAGTCCTCGCGCGTGCGGGTGACGCTGCGCAGCAAGGACAACGGGGCCGAGTTGGTCTCCTTCGAGGCCGACGTCGCGCCGGTCGATCAGTCGGCGCCGTCGGAGACCGAGGCCGGAGCGCTGGCGGCCCTGGTCAAGGAACGGCTCAACGCCTCGGACGCGACGGGGCTGGCGGGCCGGTGGGCGGCCTCGGGCGCCTCGATCGTGCGGCTGACGCCCGACGTGGCGGTCTGAGCCAGCAGCGCCCCGCCGAGGACGATCGCGCCGCCGATGATCTGCGCGGCGCCGAGCCGCTCGGCGAGCAGCGCCCACGCGATCACCGCGCCCGCGACCACCTCCAGGGACGACACGGTCGACCCGATGGCGGCCGACAGGCGCCGCACGGCGGTGACGCCGGTGACGTAGGCCAGGACGGTCGCGACGACGATGAGCCAGAGCGCGGCGGCGAGCACGGGGATGGTGCGGCCGTTGACGGTGACGCTCGTCCCGAAGGCGCTCCAGGGCACCTCCCAGGGCCGGGCGAGCGGCGCGAGCACCAGCGCGGCGCCGGCCATGCCCCAGGCGATGAGCCCGAGCGGGTCGACGTCGTCGCCGTAGCCGTCGCTCATCAGGAAGTACCCGGCGCAGCACGCCGAGGCGATCAGGCCGAGCAGCAGGCCGACGCCGTCCAGGGCCATCCCGTGCCAGACCTCCACCACGACGCCGAGGCCGGCGAGGACGACCACCGCCCCCGCGTAGGCGGCGCGTGGCAGCCGCACGCGACGGACCAGCCGCACCCAGCAGACGACCAGGACGGGCGAGGCGTACTCCAGGAGCAGCACCACGCCGACCGGCAGCCGGGTGATGGCCAGGAAGAACAGCGCCTGGACCCCGGCGACGGCGATCAGGGCGTAGGCGGTGAAGAAGCCGCGACGCCCCTTGGGGACGCGCAGCGCCCGCGGCCGGAAGACGGCGAGGATCGCGGCCAGCAGCAGCGCGGCGCCCGCCATGCGCACCCACACCGCCTGCAGGGGCGTCAGGCCGCCCAGGCCGACGAGTTTCGCCATCGAGCCGGAGAACCCGAAGCACGTGGCCGACCCGACCGCTATGGCGAGCACTCCGCCTCTCATACGCCACCGTCCTGTAATGACCGTCAGATGCTTTTGATCCTGTCACATGGCGTCCGGCGGGATCAAGGTGCGACCGTAGGTTGAGACGGCTTTTACGGGGGCCGGGCGCGGCGCGCGTGCCGCGACCTCGTACGCTGCGGTAGGTGAGGATCTTCGTCGCCCGGCTGGCCGGCACCCCGGTGTTCGACCCCGCGGGCGACCAGATCGGCCGGACCAGGGACGTCGTGGTGGCCATGCGCCCAAACGACGCGCCCCGCGTGCACGGCCTGGTCGTCGAGGTGCAGCCACGCCGCCGGGTGTTCCTGCCGATCACCCGGGTTCGCAGCATCGAGGCCGACGCCGTGATCTTCACCGGCACGATCAACCTGCGGCGCTTCGAGAAGCACTCCACCGAGTCCCTGGCCATCGGCGAACTGCTCGACCTGTCGGTCGACCTCGCCGGCGAGAAGGTCACCGTGCTCGACCTGGCCATGGAGCAGAGCAGGACCGGCGAGTGGCTCATCACCAAGGTCGCGGTGCTGCGCGGCGCGGCGGGCCGCGGACTGCGGCGGCGGCGCGGCGAGACGCTGGTCGTGGGCTGGTCGGACGTCACCGGGTTCGGCGTGGCGCAGGCCGACCAGGGCGCGGCCGGCCTGCTGGCCGCCTTCGAGGAGACCCGCCCCGCCGACCTGGCCAACGCCCTGCGCCACCTGCCCGACAAGCGGCGCGCGGAGATCGCCTCGGCGCTGGAGGACGAGCGGCTCGCCGACGTGCTGGAGGAGCTGCCCGAGCGCGACCAGATCGGCATCCTCAGCCGGCTGGACGCCGAGCGCGCGGCGGACGTGCTGGCCGCCATGGACCCCGACGACGCGGCCGACCTGCTGCAGGACCTGCCGGCCGCGCAGGCGGAGGCGCTGCTGGCCCGCATGGAGCCCCGCGAGGCGGCCCCGGTCCGGCGCCTGCTGACCTACGCCGAGAACACCGCCGGCGGCATGATGACCAGCACGCCGATCGTGCTGCCGCCGCACGCGACGATCGCCGAGGCGCTCGCCGAGCTGCGCCGCCAGGACATCACTCCGGCCGTCGCCGCGCAGGTCTACGTCGCCCGGCCGCCGAGCGAGACCCCGACCGGCAAGTTCCTGGGCGTGGCGCACTTCCAGCGGCTCCTGCGCGAGCCGCCGTCCTCGCTCGTGGGCGGCGCGATCGACAGCAGCATCGACCCCATCAGGCCGCACCTGTCCCTGCCGGGGGTGACGTCCTACCTGGCGACCTACAACCTGGTGGCGGCCCCGGTGGTCGACGAGCTGGGCCGGCTGGTGGGCGCCGTCACCGTCGACGACGTGCTGGACCACCTGCTGCCGCCGGACTGGCGCGAGCGCGACGAACGCGAGCCGAACGGGGACGGCCTCCCCGGGGCGAGCGGCGGCCAGGCGCGGGAGGTGGGCGGTGGCGGTTAACCGGCTGGACCAGCCCCGCGAGATCCGCCGCACCATCCGCCCGCACTACGACCCCGAGGCGTTCGGCCGCCTGTCGGAGCAGATCGCCCGCTTCCTCGGCACGGCCCGCTTCCTGGTCTACATGACCGGGTTCATCGCCGTGTGGGTGCTCTGGAACGCCCTGGCCCCGGGGAACCTGGCGTTCGACCCCTACCCGTTCATCTTCCTGACGCTGATCCTGTCGCTGCAGGCGTCGTACGCTGCCCCGCTGATCCTGCTGGCGCAGAACCGCCAGGCCGACCGCGACCGCGTGCAGGGCGAGCAGGACCGGTTGGCGGGCGAGCGCAACCAGGCCGAGGTGGAGTACCTGACCCGGGAGATCGCCGGGCTGCGCCTGGCGCTGGGCGAGCTGGCGACCCGCGACTACATCAGGGGCGAGCTGGAACACCTGCGGGAGGACATCCTCGAGTCCCCGGCCCGTCCCGACGGCGCCGGCGGCGCTCAGCGGGAGTAGGGCTCAGCGGCAGTAGGCGCTCAGCGGGAGCAGTGCACGCGCGCGACCGCGTCGCGTCGCGGAGCCGGTCGGTGTGCGCCACGAGCCGTGCTCCCCGGCCCCGCCGGCCCGCCGGGGCCCGCTCCCGCGCGAGTGATCTCCGTCACCATGGACGTCGCGCGGTCGTCCCGGAAGGCCGCGTGAAGCCGCCGCGGCGTCCTCGCCGATCACCACCATCCGTTACAGGAGAGGCGGAGTTCGTCGGATCGGCCCTGGGTTCGTAGCATGGATCCATGGCACCCACCCCAGATTTGGTGACGGCCGCCCTGGCGACGGTCAACGACCCGGAGATCCGCCGGCCGATCACCGACCTCGGCATGGTCAAGAGCGTCGATATCTCCCCCGACGGGGTGGTGCGGGTCGGCGTCTACCTCACCGTCGCCGGCTGCCCGATGCGCGACACGATCACCCGCGACGTCACCGCCGCCGTCTCCAAGGTCGAGGGCGTCAGCGGCGTCCAGGTCGAGCTGGACGTCATGAGCGCCGAGCAGCGCAAGACCCTGCAGACGAGCCTGCGCGGCAACCGGGGCCCCGAGAAGGAGATCCCCTTCGCCAAGCCCGGCTCGCTCACCCGCGTCTTCGCCGTCGCCAGCGGCAAGGGCGGCGTCGGCAAGTCGTCGGTCACCGTCAACCTGGCCGCGGCGATGGCGTCCTCGGGCCTGAAGGTCGGCGTCGTGGACGCCGACATCTACGGGCACTCCGTCCCCCGCATGCTCGGCGTGAGCGACCGGCCGACCAAGGTCGAAGACATGATCATGCCGCCGGTGGCCCACGACATCAAGGTCATCTCGGTCGGCATGTTCAAGCCCCCGGGCAACAGCCCGGTGGTGTGGCGCGGCCCGATGCTCGACCGCGCGCTCCACCAGTTCCTCGCGGACGTCTACTGGGGTGACCTGGACGTGCTGCTGATGGACCTTCCCCCGGGCACCGGCGACATCGCGATCTCGGTGGCGCAGCGCATGCCCAGCGCCGAGATCCTGGTCGTGACCACCCCGCAGCAGGCCGCGGCCGAGGTCGCCGAGCGCGCCGGGTCCATCGCCTCGCAGACCCACCAGCAGATCGCCGGCGTCATCGAGAACATGGCGTGGCTGCCCTGCCCCCACTGCGACGAGCGCATCGCGGTGTTCGGCGAGGGCGGCGGCCAGGCCGTCGCCGACGGCCTCACCCGCACCCTCGGCACGCGCGTCCCGCTGCTCGGCCAGGTGCCGATCGACCTGCGCCTGCGCGAGGGCGGCGACGAGGGCAAGCCGCTCGTGCTCACCGACCCCGACTCCCCCGCCGCCACCGAGCTGCGGCGCATCGCCGACGGCCTGAGCAGGCGGTCCAGCAGCCTCAAGGGCCTGCAACTGGGCCTGTCCCCGTCCGGCCGCTGAGCGACCCGCCCTTCCGGCCGCTCGGCGACCGGGAGGGCCCGTCCTACGACGGACACGCGAAAGGGCCGTCCCCGGTCTCGGGGGCGGCCCTTCGGCATGTCGTGCGGCTCGGACAGGCCTCGCCGTCGCGGCGGCCTCGGACACCACCCGGCCAGATGGCCCGGCGTCACAGGCTCAGGCGGCCTCGGCGTCGCGCCTCAGGTGGCCTCGGCGTCGTACGGGGGGATCTCGCCGTAACCGAGCTCGTCGCCGGCCGTGGTGGCGTACACGTCGGCCGTGCCGCCGTAGGCGTCGGTGTACGGCTCGCTCTGGCCGGGGGTGTGGTCCGCGGCCGGCCGGTTCCAGTCGTCCTCGAGATCTTGGAGCAGGTGCTTCCTGACGAAGTTCTTCGGATGCAGGTCGGTCGGGTCGAAGTTGGCGAACTCGGGACCGAGGTTCTCCTGCAGGTCGCTCTTGGCGTTGTTGGCCATCTGGCGGATCTGCCGCAGCGTGCGGCCCGCCTGGGCGGCGGCCTGGGGCAGCTTCTCGGGCCCGAAGACGAGAAGGGCGATGACCACGAGTGCCAAGACCTCAGGCCAGCCGAGTCCGAACACGGTGATCTCCTACGCTTTCCTACGCCCACGCCTGGCGTCGGCCGGGTTCGTCCGACGGCGACATGGTTCTTCCCAGAGTAATGCGTGACCCGGCATGGGGCGCAATGAGCCGACGCCGATCAGGACGGCTGCGGCGTCGGGACGGGCACGGCGTCGATGGTCACGGTGGTGGTGCGCTCGCTGCCGTTCCGCTGGTACTTGATGGTGACCTTGTCGCCGGGCGCCTTGCTGCGGATGGTGACGATCAGCTCCGACGGCTGGGTCACCGGGGTGTCGTCGACCGAGAGGATGACGTCGCCGGGCTTGAGCCCCGCCTTGTCGGCCGGGCCGCCGGGGGTGACCGGCTGCTGGCCGCCCTGCGGAGTGGCGGCGATGCGGACGCCCTCGCCGGTGTAGTTCTCGTCGATCGAGACGCCGATGCGGGACTTCTTGGCGGTGCCGGTGGTGACGAGCTCTTCGGCGATGCGCCGGACGTGGTTGACCGGGATGGAGAACCCGAGCCCGATGCTGCCGCTCTGCCCGCCGAAGGAGGAGTTGCCGAGCGTCGCGATGGCCGAGTTGACGCCGATCACCTCGCCCGCGGCGTTGACCAGCGGGCCGCCCGAGTTGCCGGGGTTGATCGCCGCGTCGGTCTGGATGGCGTTGATGAACGACGACTCCGAGCCGCTCTCGCCGCCGGCGGTGACCGGGCGGTTGAGGGAGCTGACGATGCCCGTGGTGACCGTGCCGGACAGCCCGAGCGGCGAGCCGATCGCGATGACGGGGTCGCCCACGACGACCCGGTCGGAGTTGCCCAGGAAGATCTCGGGGGCGCCGAAGGTGTCGGCCGGCCTGACCACCGCGATGTCGGAGCTCGGGTCGCGCCCGACGATCGTGCCGGTCGTGGACTTCTTGTTGTTGAAGGTCACCTTGATGGTGCCGGTCTGGGCCGCGGCGGCCACCACGTGGTTGTTGGTGACGATGTACCCGCCCTTGATCAGGAAGCCCGAGCCGGTGCCCGCCTCGCTGTTGCCCCGCACCTCGAGGGAGACGACGCTCGGCAGGACCTTCGAGGCCACGCCGGCCACGGAATCGGGAGGACGGTTGACGACCACGCCGCTCGGCGTGCCGAGGCTGTAGGAGGGGTTGATGCCCGAGCCGCCGGACCGGGTGAGCAGGTAGGTGCCGAGGCTGCCGAGAATCGAGGCGACCAGCGCGATGACGACGGCGAGGGTGGCCAGCACGCCGGTGCGCGGGCCGCGCGAGCCGGAGCCGCCGGTCTCGGCCGGCGGCGCGCCGGGCGGCGGCGCCCAGCCGGGGCCCATGCCGTAGGCGCCGCGCGGAGGCGGGGGCGGCGGCGCGCCGTACAAGCCGCCGGGGCCGCCGAAGCCCGCAGGGCCTCCCGGACCTCCAGGGCCTCCCGGCGAGGGCGGCAGCGGGCCGCCGGCGGGGTTGCCCCACCCGGAGGCGGAGTCGTCACCGGGCCGCCTGCCCTCGGCGGCGAAGGGGATCAGTCCGGTGGCGTCACCGGAGTGCGGGGCCGGCCGGTGGCCCTCGGCCCCGAACGCCATGGTGCCGCCCTCGGCGGTGAACGGGTCGCGCGCCGGGGCGCCGGGCTCGGCGGCGAACGGATCGCGCCCCTGCGCCCCGTACTGGGCGGTGGAGGCCTCACGCCCCTGGCCGGAGTGCTCACCCGCGAACGGGTCGCGCCCCGGCTCGCCGGACGGCCAGGCGTCGGACGCGGGCAGGAACTCGGGCCTGACCCGCATGCCGCCGCCTGGAGACTCCGATGTCGAGCCATCCCCGGACCGCTGGGGTGGAGTGGCCACGTCCCCGCTGTCGAAGGTACGTGTCTCGTCGGTCATCGAAGGCTCACTCCCGAGGCCGGTCTACGTGGCTACGACAGATTGTCGCTCAGACCGCATACGAGCGCCGTAAACGCCCTGACGGGTCCCTCCGATCGTATGCCCGCCCCGGCCGTGACGTAGACCGGACGGCTCGCTGACCGGCCTCTGGAGCCACTACAGCGCCGGGAGCGGCCCGCACGGGACCGGCTCCCGGCCTGACGGCGCGGCCCTGCGCGGGCCGGGCGTCAGGGGTGGCTGGTGGGCGTGACGCCCCTTCCGGGCACGACCTGGCCGGCCGGCGCGGTCGCCCGGTGCTGGTTGGCGAACATCTCCACCGGCGGCGCCGGCGGCCGGTTGTTCACGCCGCCCACCATGAACAAGGTGCCGAGCGCGACGGCCGCCGAGGCGACGCCGACCGCGACGTACCCGGCGCGGCGGCCGCCCGCCTGCCGTCCCGGCCCAGAGAAGCCGCCGCGGCGGCCCGGCCGGTTGTCGGCCGGGGCGCCGTTCAGCGAGTACGACGGAGTGGGAAAGGGACGCACGCGCGGCGGGACGGGGCCCCCCGGCTCGGACATCCGCAGCAGGGACATGGTGAGGTCCGCCGGCACGGCGGGCGGTTCGAGTGACCTGAGACGGCTCTTGAGCGCCCGCATGGCGTCCAGCTCCGCGCGGCAGTCCGCGCAGAACGTCAGGTGCGCCAGGGCGCGCTCGCGCTCGGCGTGGCCGAGCTCTCCGTCGATCAGCGCTGAGGCGCGCTCTCCGAGATGGCTCATGCTCCCTCCCTGCTGACGGTCGGGGGGAGTTCGTCGCGACGGGGCGCACGGTGCTCGAGCGCCTCGCGCAACTGGCTGCGACCGCGATGGATCCGGCTGCGGACGGTGCCCAGCTTCACGCCGAGCGTCGCCGCGATCTCCTCATAGGACAGGCCTTCGATGTCGCAGAGCACCACCGCGGCGCGGAACTCCGGCTGCAGCGAGTCGAGCGCCGCCTGGATGTCCGGTTCGAGCTGGGCGTCGTCGTACACCTGCGCCGGGGACGGCTCGCGGCCGCGCAGACGCTCCCCCGCGTCGTCGCCGAGCCCCTCGAAGCGGATGCGCTGCCTGCGCCGCGCCATGTCGAGGAACAGGTTCGTCGTGATGCGGTGCAGCCAGCCCTCGAAGGTGCCCGGCGTGTAGCTCGACAGCGACCTGAACACCCGGACGAAGACCTCCTGCGTGAGGTCCTCGGCGTCGTGGACGTTGCCGGTCAGCCGGTAGGCGAGGCGATAGACGCGCGCCGAATGGGCGCGGACGACCTCCTCCCATGTGGGAGGCGTCCAACCTCCGTCGGGTAGCCGGGGATCGCTCCCCGGCGACGCACTGTCGGGAGTATCGGCCTGGTGGTTGTCCTCCACCAGCACTCCTCTCTCCGGGACCACCGCTACAGCCATAGTGCCTGCTTTCGTCCCTTCCTGCGTACCCACCGGCCATTGAGGCCGGACCGTGTTCTTCGAAGGCCTTGAACAAAGGTCGTTCAAAGCGTGCAACGTACCCGTTGTGGCGTGAGTTCCCGTTCGGCCCCGACTCCCCTAGGCTGCGACCAATACGTGCCACGGCGAAGGCGGGGAGGAGAGGCCGATGGCCCCGACGCCGACCAGTCCGGTGGAGGCCACGCTGGCCTACGCGGAGGAGTTCCATTCCGAAGACGAGGTGCTCAGCGCCGCGAGACGGCGCGGCATGGAGGTGGGCGCCGTCCCGATCCTGCCCGGCGGCGGCGCGGCCCTGTGCTTCCTCGCCACGGCGATCAGCGCCAGGTCCGTGGTCGAGGTCGGCACCGGCTGCGGCGTCTCGGGGTTGTGGCTGCTGCGCGGCATGCGTCCCGACGGCACGCTGACCAGCGTCGACGCCGAGCCCGAGCACCAGAGGCTTGCACGGCACGCCTTCGCGGAGGCCGGCTTCTCCGGCAGCAGGGTGCGCCTGATCGGCGGCAGGGCCCTGGACGTGCTGCCGCGCCTGGCCGACGGCGGCTACGACATGGTGTTCTGCGACGCCGCGAAGCAGGAGTACGGCGACTACCTGGCGGAGGCCGTGCGCCTGCTGCGGCTCGGCGGCATCGTCGCCTTCGACCACGCGCTGTGGCACAACCGGGTCGCCGACCCGGCGCAGCGCGACCCGGACACCGTGGCGATCCGCGAGCTGGGCAAGCTGATCAGGTCGGACGACCGGCTGCGCGCGCTGATGATGCCGCTGGGCGACGGCCTCCTGGCCGCCGTCAAGATCGCCAACTGACGGCGGGCACGGGCGGCGGGCCGGGCTCAGGCGTGGTGCGCGGTGGACCCGGTCCGGGCGTGGCCGGCGGTCGACCCGGTTGAGGCGTGGCCGGCGGCCGGCCCGGTTCAGGCGTAGTGCGCGGTGAACCAGTCGAGCAGCAGGCGGGCGCCGAACCCCGTCGCGCCCTTGGTGAAGACCCCGTCGTCCGCGGTGGTGCGGGCCACGCCGGCGATGTCGAGGTGGGCCCAGCGCCGCCCGCCGGTGAACTCGCGCAGGAACAGCGCCGCGGTGATGGAGCCCCCGCCGTACTTGTTCGCGGAGTCCACGTTGGTCAGGTCGGCGATCTCGGAGTCGAGCGCGGCGCGGTACTCGTCGATGAGCGGCATCCGCCACAGCGCCTCGCCGGACCTCGCGCCCGCCTCCAGCAGTTCCTTGGCCAGGTCGTCGCCGGTGGAGTACACCGCGCCGATGTCGCGTCCCAGCGCGATGCCGACGGCCCCCGTGAGCGTGGCCAGGTCGATGACGGTGTCGGGCTCCAGCACGTCGTCGGCATAGGCCAGGGCGTCGGCGAGCACGAGCCTTCCCTCGGCGTCGGTGTTGAGCACCTCCACCGTTCGGCCACCGTAGTGGGTGATCACGTCGCCGGGCCGCTGCGCGCTGCCCGAGGGCATGTTCTCGGCGGCGGCGACCAGGCCGGTGACGCGCGCCTGCACGCCGAGCCGGCGCAGCGCCCCGAGCACGGCGATCACCACGGCGCCGCCCGCCATGTCGGTCTTCATGAACTTCATGCCCTCGGTCGGCTTGAGGGACAACCCGCCGCTGTCGAAGGTGATGCCCTTGCCGATCAGCACGATGTGCGGGCCCGCGGGAGCCTCGGGCTCGTAGGAGAGCTGGATCAGCCGCGGCGTGCTCACCGACCCCTGGCCCACCGCCAGGATGCCGCCGAACCCGCCCTCGGCCAGCTCGCGCGGCTCCCACACCTTGACCGCGAGGCCCTCGCGCCCGGCGATCTCGGCGGCGCGGGCGGCCAGCCAGGCGGGGTTCTTCTCCGAGGACGGGGTGTTGGCCAGGTCGCGGGTGAGGGCCGTGGCGCGGGCGGTCACCTCGGCGCGCTCGACGGCCGCGCGGGCCCGTTCGGGGCCCGACAGGCGGATCTCCTCGACGGCCCTGGCCCGGACCGCCCCGATGCGCATCGTGTAGGAGCCCAAGAGCGCTCCCTCGGCCAGGGCGGCCCAGCCCGCCTCACCGGCGCCGGGGGGCAGGGCGATGTCGATGGCCCGGCGTCCCCGGGCCCGCCGGGCGAGCACGCCGCCGGCCTTGCGCAGGGCTCGCGGCCCGCCGTCGCCGATGCCGTACAGCAGGACCCGCCGCACCGCGTCGCCGTGCGAGACCGGCACCTCCACGACCTCGCCGGGCTCGCCCTTGGCGTCGTGGTGGACGAGGAGGGCGGGGACCGGCACGGGCAGTTCCACCTCGGCGGTGAGTTCGCTCCCGAACGGCACCGCCAACAGGTCGGCGTCCTGCGCGGGCGAGTCGACGAAGCTCAGCTCGGTCTCGATGGGCATGGTGGCCTCCCCGGCCTGGAAAGTGCGACAGCCCCGGCGTGGGGGTCTGACCCGGCCGCCGGGGCCGTCAAGTCGCCTGTGTCGATGGGTCGTATCAGGGGTATGTCAGCCGACGACGTTCTTCAGAGCGTCGCCAAGGGCTCTGGCCTCGTCCGGTGAGAGTTCGACGACGAGCCGGCCGCCACCCTCCAGAGGGACCCGCATGACAATGCCCCGTCCTTCCTTGGTGACCTCCAGCGGACCGTCGCCAGTCCGCGGCTTCATCGCCGCCATGCGTGTATCCCTTCCTGCCTCGGCCGGACGACACCGCCGCGCTCGTGTGCGCGTCCGGCCGCCCGCCGCTTTCACGTCTTCTGTGACGTCCCATTATCCCGCCTCGCGAGCGCGCATGGGTAACGATCTCCTCCCAGAATGCGTTGTCCGGGGCCCTGCGGCCGATCAAACTGGTCTATGTGAACGCCCGCGCCGCGCTTTTCGACCTCTACGGCGACCACCTGCGCATCCGCTCCGGACGGGCGTCCGTGGCCGCCCTGGTGCGGCTGCTGGCCCCCCTCGACATCGCCGCTCCGGCGGTCCGCACGGCGATCTCGCGCATGGTGCGGCAGGACTGGCTCACCCCCGTCCGGCTCGCCCAGGGGCCGGGGTACGCGCTCACGCCGAAGTGCCTGCGCCGCCTGGACGAGGCCGCTTCGCGCATCTACCGCACGGGCTCGGCGGTGTGGCCGGGCCGGTGGCACGTGCTGGTCTTCCAGCCGGTGCGCGACCGGGCCAGGCGCGAGCGGCTGCGTGCCGACCTCGCCTTCCTCGGCTACGCCCCCCTGTGCGAGACCACCTGGGTCGGGCCGCGCGCCTCGCCGGAGCTGGATGCCCTGCTGGAGGAGCAGCGGGTCCGCGCCGACCGCTTCGTGAGCACTCTGGACGGTGACCCGCGCGAGCTGGTGGCCCGCGCGTGGGACCTGGGCGCCATCGCGCGGGCCTACGAGGAGTGGATGGGGCAGGCGGCCGACCTGGTCGGGGCCGTCTCGTGCGACGCCCCGGACGACCAGATCTTCGCCGCGCGGAGCAGGTTGGTCCACGGATGGCGCAACTTCCTGTTCCGCGATCCCGGCCTGCCGGCCGAGCTCCTCCCGCCCGCCTGGCCGGGCGACAAGGCCCGTGCCTACTTCGAACAGGAGGCGGCCCGGCTGCTCCCGGCGGCCGCCGCCTTCGTCGACCGCAACCTGGACAAAGGAGTCCACTGATGGAGCAGCCGATGGACGCGCGGCCCGGCGGCGAGCAGGTGCTCTACGCCGTCGAGCAGGGTGTCGCGACGATCACGCTCAACCGTCCCGACGCGATGAACGCCCTGACCATCGTGATGAAGGCGGCCCTGCTCGAAGCGCTCGAACGCGCCCGGGACGAGGCGGACGTGCGCGCCGTGCTGCTCACCGGCGCCGGGCGCGGGTTCTGCGCCGGCCAGGATCTGCGCGAGCACGCCGAGAACCTCGCGGCCGGGGCCGGTCTGGACGACACCGTCCGCGCCCACTACAACCCGATCGTCCTGGCGATCACCGGCATGGGCAAGCCGGTGGTGGCCGCGGTGAACGGCTACGCCGCGGGCGCGGGCGTGTCGCTGGCGCTGGCGTGCGACTTCAGGGTCGCGGCCGAGAACGCCCGTTTCGCGATGGCCTTCAGCGCCATCGCCCTCGGCCCCGACTCCGGCGCCTCGTGGACCCTTCCTCGTCTGGTCGGAGCGGCCAAGGCGCGTGAGCTGCTGATGCTGGGCGACCCCGTGGACGCCGCCGAGGCGGCGCGGCTCGGCATGGTGACCTCGGTCGTGCCGGCCGAGGAGCTGGCGCGGAGCGCCCGTGACCTGGCCGTGCGCCTCGCGCAGGGCCCCACGCTCGCGT
Organism: Sphaerisporangium sp. NPDC005288; assembly: GCF_040607475.1. NCBI lineage: Bacteria > Bacillati > Actinomycetota > Actinomycetes > Streptosporangiales > Streptosporangiaceae > Sphaerisporangium > Sphaerisporangium sp. NPDC005288. The sequence goes on from NZ_JBEXGT010000039.1 coordinate 96,025, forward strand.
ACGGCGCCATCAAGCAGGCCCTGGACTTCTCCGGGGCGCAACCCCTGGAGGACGCCCTTTCGATGGAGGCCGACCTGCAGGACGCCTGCGCCAAGACCGAGGACCACCACAGCGCCACCCACGCGTTCCTCGCCAAGCAGCGGCCCGTCTACGAGGGCCGCTGACGCCCCCGCCGTTCTCAGGCGATGCCGTCGCGCACCCAGCAGTCGGCGATGTGGTCGTTGACCAGGCCGATGGCCTGCATCAGCGCGTAGGCCGTGGTCGGGCCGATGAAGCGCAGGCCGTGGCGCTTGAGCTCCTTGGCCAGGGCCGTGGAGCCGGGCGTGGTCGGCCGCAGGTCGGCGAGGGTGCGCGGCGCGGGCGAGGAGGGGTCGGCGTAGCGCCAGACCAGCTCGGAGACCCCGCCGGGGATCGCGGCGGCGGCGCGGGCGTTGGCGATCGCCGCCTCGATCTTGGCCCGGTTGCGGATGATGCCCGCGTCGGCGAGCAGCCGCTCCACGTCGGCCTCGCCGAACGCGGCGACCGCCTCGATGGAGAACCCGGAGAACGCCTTGCGGAAGTTCTCGCGTTTGCGCAGGATCGTCAGCCACGACAGGCCCGACTGGAAGCCTTCGAGCGTCAGCCGCTCGAACACCAGGTCATCGCCGCGGACCGGCCGGCCCCATTCATCGTCGTGGTAGGAGATGTAGTCCGGAGCGCTGGTCGCCCAGCCGCATCTGATGAGCTCAGGTTCCACGAACGTCGAGGTTACCGCTCTGGCCGGTGGACTCGGGGCGGTCGTCCGCCGTGGCGGTGTCACCGCCTGGGGCGCCGTGCCCTGCGGGCGGTTCGCCGTCCGGCTCGGGCGCGGCGGCGCCGGCGTCCCGCGGCGCCTCCGGCGCGGGCGGCCGGTGGTGCTTCGAGCCCGACTCGGGGTCCGGTGAGCTCCTGCCCAGCCCCGAGGCGGTCCCCTCCTCCGCCGGCCGCTCGTCCAGCGGGCGGGCCGTCAGGCCCGAGAAGGTCCTCGGCGGCGCGGGATACTCCTCCGGCATCGCGATGGGCTCCGACGTCGCGATCACCCGGGGCCCCGTGGCGCCGTCGTACCGCGACGGGCCCTCCGGCCCGGAGGACAGCGTCTCGGACTCGCCGAGGGGGTGCGGCGCGGCGGCCAGCCCCTGGCCCGTCCTGACCGGCCCCGGTTCGGGGGCGGGCGCCCAGGACGGCCGCGTCTGCGCCTCCTGACGGGCCTGGACGCGCCCCGCCAGCAGTTCGGCGACGCGCTGCTCCAGCACGGCGATGTGGGTGTCACGCTCGCCGATGGCCACCGCGGCCCGCTGCAGCGTCTCGTCCACCGTCTGTGTGTGGTAGCCGACCAGGCTCATCGGCAGCCGAAGCGCCATGAAGTCGACGGCCGTGAGCTGCCGCGGAGTGGGCAGTTCCAGGGGCGGGACGTCGGGGGCGAACTCCGTCAGCTCGCCGCCGCGCCCTTGCGAGACGATGACCACGCAGTACAGCACGGCGATCGCGGCGACAGCGAGAAGGACCAGCACATACGAATCGTGCCACATGGGTGCCTTTGAGCGCGCCTTGTTGATCCCGTACGCCGCCACGCATCAGCGGAGGGGCTGCTCGGAGTGGCCCGCCGGGTGAGGCGACCGGCATGGGGCACCGGTATGGCGGCACCGGTATGGCAGCATCGGTCGCATGACGCCCGTGCTCGTGACCGGCTCCGACCGCCCGCTCGACCCCTCCTGGGCGGTGGCCCGGTCGGCCGCCGAGGTCGAGCGGCTCGCCGGCGCCGGGCGCACCGTCGTGGTGACCCTGTCGGGCGACGAGACCGCCCAGCTCGCCGCGGCGGCGGTGTTCGCCTGGCTGGGGGCCCGCGTCTTCCGCACCGACCACGAGGAGCAGGTGCGGCGCGCGGTGGACATGACCGAGTCGCTCGCCGGCAGGCGTCCCCCGGCCCTGGCCCGCCGCGGCCTCGCCTGAACGGGGGGCCGGTCAGCCGGTGGCCGACTCGCCGATCTCGTCGGGGTGGGGGGTGAGGGGCAGCGCGGGCTTCTCCAGGTGTTCCAGGGCCTCGGTGACCGTCGTGGTCCAGGAGATGGCGTCGAAGACGTTCGGGCGGGTGAACCCCTGCTCGTACATGCCGTCGACCAGGCGGCGCAGCGGCTCGTACAGGCCCCACGGGTCCAGGATGACCAGCGGCTTGTCGTGCAGGCCGAGCACGCGCGCGGTCCAGATCTCGAAGAGCTCCTCCAGCGTGCCGATGCCGCCGGGCAGCACCAGGAACGCCTCCGAGCGCGCGTCCATGGTCCCCTTGCGTTCCCGCATGTCGCCCGTGATGATCAGCTCGTCGGAGTCGGTGTCGGCGATCTCCAGGTCCACCAGCGCCTGGGGCATCACGCCCACCGTGCGCCCGCCGGCCCGGCGGGCGGCGCCGGCGATCGCGCCCATGCACGAGACCGTGGCTCCGCCGCTGACAAGGGTGTGCCCCCTGCGGGCCAGCTCGGTCCCGACCTCCTCCGCGAGGTCGAGGTACTTCTGATCGATCTTCTGGCTGGACGCGCAGAACACACAAATCGCCATTGCCACGGCGTCACCTTACATCGCGCCTCCTTCTCGGTCGGATCGGTCGAGGTGGTGGTTGGGCGGAGCAAATACGAGCCGGAACGCGCAGTCAAGGCCCCAGGGCGTGGCGCGCGACGGCCGGCGAACGCGGCGGAGGGACTCATCTGCCGTTATGGCCGCCACCGCACCCGGCTTCGCGAGGGCGGTGATGAAAGTTACACCCCGATGTCGTTCCCCGGCCCGATGCGACCGCAATTTTCAGACCGCTATAACCGAGGTCAGAGCGCATATGCGAACTTCAGGGAATCCGAAAGTTTCGCGATGGCCTTGACTTGTTTCGGCCAGGTTTCCAGACTGACTCCCCGAGGCGGCCTCCTCCTGCCAGCTCGGTGGTGCTGCGACGAGGGACGCCGTCCGCGACGCCTCGGTGGTGTGCGTTCCGGCGACGGGACGCGGCGTCGATCCCGCCGGCCACGCCGCTCGCGCGGCTTCCCCGCTTCTTCCTGATTCAGTAACTCATGGAGGTTCAGGCATGGGCACAAACGCCCTACCCCCCACCGGAACCAAGCGACCGCTCAAGGGGCTTCGGGTCGCGCTCGCCGGCGCTCTCGGCGTGCTCGGCACGGTCGCGGCGCTGACGTTGCCGGGCCCGGCCGACGCCGCGGCGAGCACGCTGGGTGCGGCGGCGGCGCAGAGCGGGCGGTACTTCGGTACGGCCATCGCCTCGGGCAAGCTCGGTGACTCGGCGTACACGACCATCGCGAACCGTGAGTTCAACATGGTGACGGCCGAGAACGAGATGAAGATCGACGCGACCGAGCCCAACCAGAACCAGTTCAACTTCAGCGCCGGTGACCGGGTCTACAACTGGGCCGTGCAGAACGGCAAGCGGGTGCGCGGCCACACGCTGGCCTGGCACAACCAGCAGCCGGGCTGGATGCAGGGCATGTCGGGCAGCAACCTGCGCAACGCGATGATCAACCACATCAACGGCGTGATGGGCCACTACAAGGGCAAGATCGCCTACTGGGACGTGGTGAACGAGGCCTTCGCCGACGGCAACTCCGGTGGGCGGCGCAGCAGCAACCTGCAGTCGACCGGCAACGACTGGATCGAGGTGGCGTTCCGCACCGCGCGGGCCGCCGACCCCGCCGCCAAGCTCTGCTACAACGACTACAACATCGACAACTGGACCTGGGCCAAGACCCAAGGCGTCTACAACATGGTCCGCGACTTCAAGTCGCGCGGCGTGCCGATCGACTGCGTGGGTCTGCAGTCGCACTTCAACGGCAACAGCCCTTACAACAGCAACTACCGCACCACGATCTCCAGCTTCGCCGCCCTCGGCGTGGACGTGGCGATCACCGAGCTGGACATCCAGGGCGGCTCGGCCAGCACCTACCAGTCGGTGACCAACGACTGCCTTGCGGTGTCCCGCTGCGTCGGCATCACCGTGTGGGGTGTTCGTGACACCGACTCCTGGCTCGGCTCCGGCGCCACCGCGCTGCTGTTCGACGGCAACGGCAACAAGAAGGCCGCCTACACCTCGGTCCTCAACGCCCTCAACTCGGCCACTCCCAACCCCACCCCGACGCCCACGGTGACGCCCACGGTGACGCCGACCGCGACGCCTACTCCCACCGGACCTGGCGGCGGCGGCAACGGCGCGATCAGGGGTGTCGCGTCCGGGCGATGCGTGGACGTGCCCAACGCCTCCACCACCGACGGCACCGGCGTCCAGCTGTGGGACTGCAACGGCCAG